>CAZODN010000123.1:0-7000 GCA_964578545.1 uncultured Gaiellales bacterium | reverse complement strand
GCAGGTGGAACGAGTTGATCAGGTCGAACTCGGTGAGGTTCGCGAGGTAGACGCGGACGAGCTCGCCGCGGCGCACCCGGATCGGGTAGCGCGCGTAGTAGAACGAGCGCCCGTTGACGGTGTAGAAGTTGTTCGCCCCGTCGCCGTCGGTGTCGAAGCCGTTCATCACCATGACGAGCTCCCGGGCGGGCGGGCGGGGCTCCTTCGGGTCGATGATGAACGCCCCGTACAGCCCCTTGTGGATGTGCTTCTTCAGGGGCGTCGCGTGGCAGTGGTAGACGTGGAGGCCGGCCGGGCGGGCCTCGAACTCGTAGGTCAGCTCCTCCCCCGAGCCGACGATCTCGAAGACGCCGTCCATGCTCGTCGGGTGGATCCCGTGGAAGTGAATCGTGTGCGGGTGGACGCCGCCGTTGAGAAACCGCACGCGGAGCAGGTCTCCCTCCGTCGCGCGGATCACGGGCCCCGGCGCGGTGCCGTTGTAGACCCATCCCGGGAAGAACACTCCGGGGGCGACCTCCAGGTCGCGGTCGGTCGCCGTGAGCGTGTACTCGCGCACCCGGCCCGGCCGGTACGGAAGGGCGGGGGGCGGGAAGAGGAGGTCGTCGAGGTCGTGCGGCCCTCCGACCGCGGGCACCGACTCCCCGACCATGGCGGCGTGCCCGGCCGCGCCGTGCACGTGGCCCGCCGGCGTGCGCCCGTGCCCGTGCCCGTGCGCGTGTCCCGCCTGCCCCGTCCGCCCCGTGTCCGCGGACGCGTCGAGCGCGAGCTTGCCCACGAGCGGCGCCGCGGCCAGCGGGGCGGCCGCCGCGAGGAGCTTCCCGCGCGTGAGGCGATTCTTAGGCATGACTAAATCCGATATAGAGAGTAACCTAACGTCGGTGACGACACAACCGCCCGCGGAGCTCACCCCCGCCGTCCAGGACTACCTGAAGGCGATCTACGCCCTCGAGTCCGCAGGGGAGCGAGTCACGACCTCGGCGCTCGCTCAGCGCATGGGCGTGAGCGCTCCGTCCGCCACGGCGATGGCGAAGCGCCTCGCCGACCTGAGCCTCGTCGAGCGGGCTCCCTACCGCGGGGTGGTGCTGACCGAGCGAGGCCGTCGCGGCGCGCTCGAGGTGCTCCGGCACCACCGGCTGCTCGAGCGCTACCTGGCCGACCGGCTCGGCCTCTCGCTCGACGAGGTGCACGCCGAGGCCGAGCTCCTCGAGCACGCGCTCTCGGAGCAGCTCGAGGCACGGATCGATGCCGACCTCGGCTACCCGACGCACGACCCGCACGGCGATCCGATCCCCGACCGCGACCTTCGCCTCGACGACGCGCCCGGACGCACGCTCCTCGACGTCGCACCGGGGGCGTCCGCGACGATCTCGCGCGTGCCGGACGGCGACGCGGCGCTGCTTCGCTACCTCGAGGAGCTCGCGCTCGTGCCGGGACGCCACGCCGAGGTCGTGTCGGCGGCGCCCTTCGGCGGTCCGGTCACCGTGCGGACGGGCACGGGCGAGCACGCGATCTCGCGCGAGCTCGCCGACCGGATCGCAGCCGGCTGACGGGGCTCAGGCGAGCTCGAGCTCGACGACCTTGACGACCTGGTCGCGCTCCGCGCCGAGCGCGGCGTCGAGCCTGGCCTGGAGCTCGCCCGAGGCCGAGAGCTCTTCCGTGATGTCCGCGCCCCCGATGAGCTCCCCCTTGACGAAGACCTGCGGGATCGTCGGCCAGCCGGAGAGCGCCGACAGCTCCTGGCGGATCCGCGGGTCCGGGAGGACGTCCACCGCGGTGATCGGGGCCCCCGCGGCGTGCAGGGCCTGGAGCGCCCGGAGGGAGTTCCCGCACATGACCATCTGCGGCGTGCCCTTCATGAACACGGCGACGGGCTCCCGCCCGATGACCTCGGAGATCTGCTCGCTGAGCGACTTCATGCCGTTCCTTTCGTCTTGATCCGGAGCTCGTGGATGCTGCCGTCCGCCAGGGGCCCGGCGAGGGCCTCGTTCACGCGCCGGTGCTGGTCGATGAGCGGGAGGCCGTCGAACTCGGGCGTCGAGAGGGTGACCTGGAAGTGGTCGCCGCCGCCCGTCCGGTCCTCGACCTCCAGCTCCACGGCGTCGGGGAACGCTCGCGCCAGGAGGTCGCGAATGGCGTCGGCCTGCACGCGGGGCATGGTAGACGGAGAGGGGTAGGCTGGAGCCATGCGCCTCCTGCGCACGCTCCTCCTGTTCGAGCTCGGCGCGCTCGTCGGGATGATCGCCGGCGCCGCGCTCGTGAAGCAGGCGCTGCCGTCCCGTGGCGACGAGGAGAGCGACGAGGTCGCGCTCGTGGCCGCGCTCCAGGGCGTCCAGTTGAAGAGCCGCTCGAAGGCGTTCCGCGGGGGGACGATGATCTCGTGGCTCGGCGGCATCGCGGTCGACCTCAGGGAGGCCGAGCTCGCCCGTGACGCACACCTCGAGCTCCGCTCGCTCCTCGGCGGGATCGCGATCCGGGTGCCGGTCGGGTGGCGGGTCGTCTCGAACGTCAACGCGCTCGGCGGCGGGGTCGCGATCGACGTCCCGGAGCCCGACGACCCGGACGCCCCGACGCTCACCCTCCACGGGCTGGCGGTGCTCGGGGGCATCGCCGTCGGCGCGAAGAAGCCCCATCCCGGCGAGAGCGCGCAGTAGCGCGTGCGCCGCCTCCCCACGTACCTCCTCTCCCTCCCCGAGCGCCTCGTTCGCGCCCTCGCGGCGGCGACCGGAGGGACGATCCACGAGACCGCCCAGCTCGTGCTCCCGCGGCTCGTGCGCCGCTCGCGCCTGTACGAGGCGACGGCGAAGAACCTCCTGCGGATCGCCGTCGAGCTCGTCGGCGGGGTCGAGCGCGCGGCGCACGAGGTCGCCGGCGAGGTCGAGACGTCCCCGAGAAAGCTCGCCGTCCGGAAGGCGGGCGGCAACGTCGTCGAGCTCGGCTCGATCCTCGCGTTCGGCTTCTCGCCGCTCTGGCTCCTCGCCGCCGCTGCCGACGTGACCCGGGGCACGCGGGTCTACCTGGACGCGCTCGTGTCGGAGCTGAAGGCGGCGGGCGTGCTCGCGCACGACGTCGAGCTCCGCTCGGTCGACGACCTGCTCGCGGCGCTCGAGGGCGCGAGCGGGACGACGGCGCGGCTGATCGACATCCCCCCGCTCGAGGTGGAGGCCTTGAAGCAGTCCGTCGCCGACCTCCGCGCGGACGCGACGGGCCTCCCGAGCCCTGCCGAGCTCTCCGCGCTCTACGCCGGGCTCCTCGCCGAGTCGGAGCGGGAGAAGCGGCCGCTCCTCGAGGTCTCCGTCGGCATGGGCCTCGCCTTCTTCAACTCCGCGCGGAAGGTCGGCCGCCAGCACGTCCTCGACCCGTACACGGAGGACCTCCGACCGCTCCGGGACGAGGGGTTCGCCGCGTACGCGGCTCGCGTCGGCAGGCCGTACGCCGAGGCCGTCACCCGTCACTTCGACCCGGGCCGCCCGACGCTGACGGAGCGGGGCCTCGCGCGCCTGACTCCTCGTGAAACGGAGTCACGGGGTCGATCGACGCCTGTCTGGTTGAATCGAGGCGTGGCGCACCCGGACTCCTTCGGCGCACGCTCGCGACTGGCGGTCGGCGGGCGCGACGTCGAGATCTTCCGGCTCGGCGCGCTCCAGGAGCGGTACGACGTCCACCGGCTCCCGTACACGCTCCGCGTCCTGCTCGAGAACGTGCTGCGCCACGAGAACGGGACGACCGTCACCGCCGCGGACGTCGAGGCGGTCGCCGGCTGGACGGCGTCGGCCGAGCCCACGAGCGAGATCTCGTTCACGCCTGCGCGCGTGCTCCTCCAGGACTTCACGGGCGTCCCCGCGGTCGTCGACCTCGCGGCGATGCGAGACGCGATGGCCGACCTCGGCGGCGACCCCGCGCTGATCAACCCGCAGCTCCCCGTCGAGCTCGTCATCGACCACTCCGTGCAGGTGGACGAGTTCGCGAGCCGCCGCGCGATCTTCCGCAACGCGGAGCTCGAATTCGAGCGGAACCGCGAGCGCTACGCGTTCCTCCGCTGGGGGCAGGGCGCGTTCGCGAACTTCAAGGTCGTCCCGCCGAGCACGGGGATCGTCCACCAGGTGAACCTCGAGTTCCTCGCGCGAGTCGTCGAGGAGCGTGACGGCGCCGCCTTCCCGGACACGCTCGTCGGCACGGACTCGCACACGACGATGGTCAACGGGCTCGGCGTGCTCGGCTGGGGCGTCGGCGGCATCGAAGCGGAGGCGGCGATGCTGGGCGAGGCGATCTCGATGCTCGTCCCGCAGGTCGTCGGGTTCCGGCTGACGGGCGCGCTCCCCGAGGGCGCCACCGCGACCGACCTCGTCCTCACCGTGACCCAGATCCTCCGGGAGACGGGGGTCGTCGGGAAGTTCGTCGAGTACTTCGGCCACGGCCTCGAGGGGCTCCCGTTGGCAGACCGCGCGACGATCGGGAACATGTCCCCGGTGTACGGGGCGACGTGCGGCTACTTCCCTGTCGATGCCGAGACGATCCGGTACCTCCGGCTCACCGGGCGGCCGGAGGAACGCGTCGCCCTCGTCGAGGCGTACTGCAAGGAGAACGCGCTCTGGCACGAGCCCGACGAGGCGCCGACCTACTCGCAGGTCGTCGAGCTCGACCTCTCGACGGTCGAGCCGTCGATCGCCGGGCCGCGGAGGCCGCAGGACCGCGTGCCCCTCCGCGAGGCGAAGCGGGCGTTCCTCGACTCGCTCGAGAGCTTCGGCGTGGACTACGGGAACGCGCACGACGAGGCCGTCGCGGAGACGTTCCCGGCGAGCGACGCGCCCGCGTCCTCCGCGCCCGGCCACGAGCCCGAGAGCTCGGACGCCGTCGTCACGGTCGCCCCGCCGCTCGTCCTCGCCGAGAGGCCGGCGATCGAGGTCGAGCTCGACGGCGAGACCGTCCACCTCGACCACGGGTCGGTGGTCATCGCCGCGATCACGTCGTGCACGAACACGTCCAACCCGGCGGTGATGATCGGCGCCGGGCTGCTCGCGAAGAAGGCGGTCGAGCGGGGGCTCCGCCGCAAGCCGTGGGTGAAGTCGAGCCTCGCGCCGGGGTCGAAGGTGGTCACCGAGTACTACGAGAAGGCGGGGCTCACGCCATACCTCGAGGAGCTCGGCTTCCACACGGTCGGCTACGGGTGCACGACGTGCATCGGGAACTCCGGCCCGCTGCCGGAGGCGGTCTCGCGCGGGATCCAGCAGGGCGACCTCGTCGCGTGCGCGGTGCTCTCCGGCAACCGGAACTTCGAGGCGCGCATCCACGCCGAGGTGAAGGCGAACTACCTCGCCTCGCCGCCGCTCGTCGTCGCGTACGCGCTCGCCGGCCGGATGGACGTCGACCTCGCGACCGAGCCGCTCGGGGTCGGGTCGGACGGCGAGGACGTGTTCCTGTCCGACATCTGGCCGTCTCCCGCCGAGGTGCAGGAGACGATGGCCGAGGCGATCGGCGAGGAGATGTTCCGCTCGACGTACGCGGACGTCTACGCCGGCGACGAGACGTGGCGGGGGCTGCCGGTTCCCGAGGGCGAGCTCTTCGCGTGGGAGCCCGGCTCGACGTACGTGCGCCGTCCGCCGTACTTCGACGGGATGCCGCTCGAGCCCGGGACGGTCGAGGACGTCGTCGGCGCCCGCTGTCTCGTCGCGGTCGGCGACTCCGTCACCACCGACCACATCTCCCCCGCGGGCTCGATCAAGCCCGACTCGCCCGCGGGCCGCTACCTCCTCGAGCACGGGGTCGAGCGGAAGGACTTCAACTCGTACGGCTCCCGCCGCGGCAACCACGAGGTCATGGTGCGCGGGACGTTCGCGAACGTCCGCCTTCGGAACCAGCTCGTCCCGGGCTCCGAGGGCACGTGGACGGTGCACCTCCCGTCGGGCGAGGAGACGACGATCTTCGACGCCGCCGAGCGCTACCGCGCGGAGGGCGTGCCCCTGGTCGTGCTCGCCGGGAAGGAGTACGGGTCGGGATCGTCACGCGACTGGGCCGCGAAGGGACCGAGCCTGCTCGGCGTCCGCGCCGTGATCGCCGAGAGCTACGAGCGCATCCACCGCTCGAACCTCCTGATGATGGGGATCCTCCCGCTCCAGTTCCTCCCCGGCGAGAGCCGCGAGTCGCTCGGGCTCACGGGGCGCGAGGAGCTCTCGATCACGGGCGTCCGAAACGGCGAGGCGAGCGAGGTCACGGTGCGGGCCGACGACGTCGAGTTCCGCGCGCGCCTCCGCCTCGACACGCCGCGCGAGCGCGAGTACCTGCGGCACGGCGGGATCCTCCCGTACGTGCTCCGGCGCCTGCTCGCGCCCTGACGGCGCGTGACCGGCGGCGGCTCGTCCATCCCCGAGGTGCAGCGACTCCTCGCCACGCTCGCCGTGGGCCGGCGCTGCGCCGAGGCGGGGACCGCCTTCGGCGAGGGCGCGGCGGCGATCGCCTCGACGGCGGCGTCGCTCGTCACCGTCGAGCTCGACCCCGGGCGCGCGGCGATCGCCTCGGAACGGCTCCGGGGCCTGACGAACGTCGAGCTCGTCGTCGGCGACTGGCGCGAGGAGCTCCCCCCGAGGGCGCCATTCGAGCTCGTGTTCCTCGACGGCGGCGGCTGGAAGCACGACCCGTACGCGCTCGGCCCGCTCGGGATCGGGCTCCTCGCTCCCGGCGGCCTCCTCGTCGCCGACGACATGACGCCCGGGTGGGAGGGAGCGGACCCGGTGCGGAGCTTCCTGTGCGAGCACCCCGAGCTCGTCGCGACCGAGATCCTGACGACTCCCTCGACGTCCGCGCTCGTCGCGGCGAAGCGCGCCTAACCGGGCTTCCGCCCAACGAGGATCGCCCAGCCGAGGTGCTCGCGACCGTAACGAAGGTACGTGCGCTTCGACGCCTCGTGCCAGGCCCGGACCTCGGCGGCGTCGGGGTCGTCCGCGTTCGCCTCGAGCCAGCGCTCGACCGCGAGCCAGTGGAGCGTCTCGTAGCGGTCCCAGTCGTC
>CAZODN010000122.1:0-7108 GCA_964578545.1 uncultured Gaiellales bacterium | reverse complement strand
GCGCAGTAGAAGAGGAAGAGGACGAGGAAGAGGACGAGCTGGTTCGAGCTCCACGTCCACCACACGTTCCACGACGCCTTCGCCCAGATCGAGCCCGTGATCAGCGTCAGCGCTCCGAAGATCGTCCCCTGGTGGATCGCGACGTAGCTCTCGAGATCGTAACGATCGTCACCACGCCAGAGGAGGAGGAGCGCCTTGAGCGCGCCGAGCCCGAAGCAGAAGTAGGCGGTCAGGGCGACCGGGACGTGGATGTAGAAGATGCGCTGGGAGATCCCCTGGTCGGCGTCCTCCGGCGCCACGATCAGCGCGAGCAGGAGCGCGACGCCCATCGCGGCTGCGGCGAGGACGGCGAGGGCCGGGAGGCTGCGGATCGCGGAGAGGCTCACGATGACTCGGTGACGACGTACTCGAACGACGCCCACGAGAGTACAGCGAAGACCCCGTCGTACAACGCGAGGAGCAGGAGGTAGCGCCCGCCCTCCGGTGAGATCGCGGACCCCACGCCCCCGACGACGAGGGGGATCGCGAGCGGGAGGACGAGGAGCGGGAGGAGCACCTCGCGCGAGCGGGAGACGGCGGCCATGGCCGCCAGCAGGGAGCCCACCGCGCAGATCCCGACGTCGGCGAGCACGACGCCCGCGATCGCGGTCGCGTCGAGCGGCGCGAAGAAGAGGACGAACGCCGGGAGCGCGACCGCCTGGGCGGCGAGCAGGAACGCGAGCGCCGCGAGCGCCTTGCCGAGCCAGATCGCGCTCCGGTCGCAGGGAGCGAGGAGGAGCGCGTCGAGCACCCCGTGCTCGTGCTCGGGAACCCACGCCCGCGCGAGCCCGAGCAGCGCTGTGAACACGATCGCGACCCAGAGGAGGCCGTACGCCGCCTCGTCTCCCGTCCCCTCCGGAAGCGCGAAGTGGAAGACGACGAGGGTCGAGAGCACGAACAGGAGCATCGCCGGGAGGGTGTCGCGGGCGCGGAGCTCGATCCGGAGGTCCTTCCGCGTGAGCGTCGCCACGTCGGCGAGGTACGTCATGCGAGGGCGAGCCTGCCGCTCGCGAGCCGCTCGATGCGGTCCGGGTCGTGCGTCGCGACGACGAGCGCTCGTCGGCCCGCGAGCGCTTCGAGCTCGCGGTCGAGGAGCTCGGCGCCCTCCGCGTCGAGAGCCGAGTACGGCTCGTCGAGCAGGAGGAGCTCCGGGTCGTGGAGGAGCGTCCTGCACAGGGCGAGCCGCTGCGCCATCCCCCGCGAGTACGCCGACACCCTCACGTTCCGGGCGTCCCAGAGCTCGAACCGCTCGAGGAGCATCCCGATCCGCTCCCGACGCTCCGGTACTCGGTACAGGCGCCCGTACAGATCGAGGTTCTCCATGCCCGTCAGCTCCCGGTACACGAGGGGCTCGTGCGCGAGGTACCCGATCCGCGAGCGGTCGGAGCCCACGCGCAGGGCCCCCGCGGACGGCGCCGCGAGGCCGGCGAACAGGCGCAGGAGCGTCGTCTTCCCCGCGCCGTTCGGCCCCGTGACGAGAGCGAACCCGTCTTCCGGGAGCGCGAAGTCGACCGCCCGGAGCACGCGCTTCCGGCCGTAGCGCTTCTCCAGGCCGAGCGCCTCGATCACCCGGCGAGCACGTCCAGGGCGACGAAGGCGAAGAACACGACGCTGATCACGCCGTTGACCGTGAAGAACGCCGCGTCGAGCCGTCGCAGGTCACCGGGGCGGACGAGCGAGTGCTCGTACGCGAGCAAGGCCGCCGTGACGGCGACCCCGAGCCAGTACCAGACGTCCACGCCGAGCCCGGCGCCGGCGAGCGCGAGGAGGAGGACGGTCCCGACGTGGAACACGCGGGCGCCGACGAAGACGCCCCGCTCGCCGAAGCGGGTCGCCCACGAGTGCAGGCCCTCGCGACGGTCGTGCTCGACGTCGAAGAGCGAGTAGAAGAGGTCGAACCCTGCCACCCACAGGAGGACCGCTCCCCCGATCGCCCAGGCCTCCCACGGGGCGGTCCCGGAGACGGCCAGCCACGCCCCGACCGGGGCCAGGCCGAGGCACGCGCCGAGCCAGAGGTGGCAGAGCCACGTCACGCGCTTCAGGTACGGGTAGGCGACGAACATCGCGACCGGGACGGGCCAGAGGTAGCGCACAATCGGGTCGAGCTGCCACACCGCCGCGAGGAACACGACGAGCGCGATCCCGCAGAGCCAGAGCACCTGCGCGCGCGTCAGCGCGCCGGCCGGGAGCTCGCGGCTCGCCGTACGCGGGTTGCGCGCGTCGATCTCGGCGTCCACGAGCCGGTTCACGGCCATCGCGAGCGTGCGGGCTCCCACCATGGCGAGCGTGACCCAGACGACGTCCGCGAGCCCCGGCCAGCCGTCCGCGGCGAGGAACGCGCCCACGTACGCGAACGGGAGCGCGAACACCGTGTGCTCGATGCGAACGAGCGACGCGAAGCGGCGCGGGAGTGGCGCGGTCGCGACGCTCACGTCTGCACGTGTGGAGTCGACGTGTCGCCCGCCGCGAGCTCGATCCCGTGCCGCAGCGCGGGCCTGAGCACGGCGAAGCCGTCTCGGCAGCCACCGGGCGACCCGGGGAGGTTGACGACGAGCGTCCTGCCACGGAGCCCCGCGACGCCGCGCGAGAGCAGGGCGTGCGGCGTCCGAGTGAGGGCGTCGGCACGGATCGCCTCGGCGATCCCGGGCGCCTCCCGGTCGAGGACGTCCCGCGTCGCCTCCGGCGTGACGTCGCGGGGCGCGAACCCGGTTCCTCCCGTTGTCAGAACGAGCAACACCCCTGCCGCGGCGAGGTCCGCGATCGCCGCGGAGACCTCGCTCGCCTCGTCCGGCACGACGCGACGCGTCACGTCGAACCCCTCCTCCCGGAGCAGGCGCTCGAGCTCGTCTCCGCTCGCGTCGTCCCGCACGCCGGCGTGCACGCCGTCGGAGACGGTCAGCACCGCCGCCTTCACGTCGGCTCCTTCGTCTTCTCGAGCAGCCGGACGTCCTCGACGACCATCCCCCGGTCCACGGCCTTCGCCATGTCGTACACGGTGAGGGCGGCCACGGTCGCGGCCACGAGCGCCTCCATCTCGACCCCCGTCTGCGCCGTCGTCTCCGCCGCGGCGTCGATGACGACCGCGTCGTGGGCCACCTCGAGCGACACGGCGACGTGCGTGAGGGGGAGCGGGTGGCAGAGCGGGATGAGGTCGGAGGTGCGCTTGGCCGCCTGGATGCCCGCGAGCTGCGCCGTGACGAGGGCGTCCCCCTTCGGCAGGTCGGCGAGACGCGAGGCCGTCTCGGGCGCCATCCGCACCACCGCGCGCGCGACGGCGCGACGGCGCGACGGCTCCTTCCCGCCGACGTCCACCATCTGCACCCGCCCCGTGTCGGAGACGTGGCTGAGATCGCGTCCGGGCCCGGTCACGGCGAGATCGTAGACGCCCGTCCCGGAGGCGAGGTCACGTGCCGGCGACGGGCGACGCGGCGCGGTCGCCGTTTTCACGTGAAAACGGCCGGGAGCGCCCGGGCGTCTCGGCGCGCGGCAGGTCGAGCGCGAAGACCGTCGGATCGCGCTCGGACACGAGGACGACGTCCCCGCCCATGAGCTTGGCGATCTCGCGGGCGATCGCGAGCCCGAGCCCGCTGCCCGACGCGACGCCGCCCTCGACCCGGTAGAAGCGCTCGAACACCGCGTCGCGGTGTGCCGGCGGGATCCCCCCGCCATCGTCCTCGACCGTCAGCCGCGCCCGGTCCCCGTGCGGCCGAGCCCGGAGGACGACGCGCGTCCCGCTCGGCGTGTGCACGAGCGCGTTCGTGGTGAGCGCGCGGCCGATCTGGAGCACCCGCTCCTCGTCGCCGAGACACCAGACGCCGTCGCCGCCGTCCGCCTCCAGGAGGTGCCCGGTCGACGACGCGAGGTGCTCGAGCTCCCGCGCGAGCAGGCGAACGCACTCGCTCAGGTCGACGACCTCGGAGTCGACGGTGAGCTGGCCCGCGTCGACGCGCGAGAGGTCGAGGAGGTCGGTCGAGAGCTTCGCGAGGCGCTGCACCTGCTCCTGCATCGTCGAGACGAACGCGCGGCGCGTCTCCTCGTCGAGGTCCTCCTCCGCGAGGAGCTCGAGGAACCCGCCGATCGAGAAGAGCGGCGTGCGCAGCTCGTGCGAGGCGTTCGCCACGAACTCCTTGCGCGCGGTGTCGAGCCGTGCCAACTGCACGCGCATGCGGTCGAACGTGCGGGCCAGATCGCCGATCTCGTCGCTCTCGCGGTCGATGATCGGCTGGTCGAAGTCACCGTCGGCGATGCGCTCGGCCGCGGCCTCGAGGCGCAGGAGCCGCGCCGACAGCATCCCCGCCGCCGTGAGAGCGAGGACGAGCGCGAGGACGAGCGCGAACGCGGTCGCGAGCAGGAGCCGCTGCCGGACCAGCTCGACCGTCGCGAGCGAGTCGGCCAGCGGGGCCTGGAAGAGCACGACGACCTCGCGGTCGAGCGGGACGGCCACGTCCGCGACGTCACCCTCGGCCTGCGTGACGCGCCCCTGCTCCACCTGGCCCGAGACGAGGGCAGCGAGGGCGATGGGGTCGGTCGCGACGTCTCGCGAGCTGCGCGTGCGCGAGTCGGCGACGACGGCGAGCGCGGGCCGGCTCGTCGAGAGGACGTCGAAGGCCACGACCCGCGCGTTCGTGCGGACGGCGAAGTCCTCGACGCGGTCCTGCCACAGGAGCGTGTCCTCCGGAAGCGTCCGCGCGAGCGGCTCGGCCTGCTCCCGGAGCTGCTCGATCCGCGCCTCCACGAGCCGCCGCTCGAGGGAGGGCACCACGATGAGGTACGCAGCGCCGAGGGCCCCGGCGACGATCCCGACGACGACGAGGGCGATGCGGGTCCGGATGCCGCCCGGGAGGCGCACCGCCTACTCCGGTCGGAAGCGGTATCCGGCGCCGCGCATCGTGAGGATGAGCTGCGGGTCGCTGGGATCCGCCTCGATCTTCTCGCGGAGGTGCCGGACGTGCACGTCGATCGTTCGCGGCTCGCGGTAGTCGGCGCCGCCCCGGAGACGCTCGAGGAGCTCGCGCCTACTGAAGACGACGCCCGGGCTCGACGCGAGCACGACGAGCATCTCGAACTCGATGAACGTCAGCTGCACGGGCTCGCCGCGCACGGTGACCGTCCTCCGCGGCAGGTCGATCGTGAGCTCGCCCCGCTCGATCACCTCCTCGCGCTCGCCCGCGACGTGCGGCGAGGACGCGCGGCGCAGGAGTGCCCGCACGCGGCTCCGGAACTCGCGGATCGAGAAGGGCTTCGTGATGTAGTCGTCGGCGCCGAGCTCGAGCCCGAGGACCTTGTCGAGCTCCTCGCCGCGGGCGGTGAGCATGATAATCGGGACGTTGCTCTGCGCGCGGAGTCGCTTGCAGACCTCCAGCCCGTCGAGGCGGGGCAGCATCACGTCGAGGACGACGAGATCGAACGCGTCCTCGCCGAACTTCCTCAGGGCCTCGTCGCCGTCGCGTGCCTGCACGACCCGGTACCCGTCGCGCTCGAGCGGGTACGTGAGCAGGGTCTGGATCGATTCCTCGTCGTCGACGAGGAGGATGGTCGAGGAGCTGGGCATAGAGGGTCGCGCAGGCCCGGGGCCGTCGGCGCGCCTACTATAGCCCGGCCATGGAAGCGGCACGGCCCCGCAGGCGTGGTCGCCGGCGCAGCCGCGGCGCGACGGACACCTCGAGACACGTCCACCTCGTCCGCCTGGGGTTCCTCGTCGTCGCCCCCGCCGTCGTCGCGTTCCTCTTCGCGACCTCCACGCCGGGGGTGCTCCCGCCCGGACCGCTCGAGCCGCTCTTCGACGGCGAGGCCGCCGCCGAGCTGGCCACCTCCCTCGCGACCGAGTACCCGTCGCGGGTTCCCGGCACCGTCGAGGCCGACGGCGCCGCCCGCTGGTTCCACGAGACCGTGTCGTCGCTCGGGCTCCGAACCGAGGAGGACTCCTGGACCGCCGACCTTCCCGACCTCGGCCACGTCACTCTCCACAACGTCGTCGCCGTCGTGCCGGGGCGCTCCGAGCAGACCGTCGTCGTCGTTGCCCATAGAGACAACGCAGGCGCCGACCGCCCCGGCGAGGACAACGCGGTGGGCACTGCGGCGCTCGTCGAGCTCGCGAAGGGCTTCGCTCCGCAGGAGCTCGGTCCCGACCCACAGCCCCAGCGCACGCTCGTCTTCGTCTCCACGGACGCCGGCGCCTACGGCGGAGCGGGCGCCCGGCGCTTCGCGCAGACCTCGCCCTACGCCGAACGCGCCGTCGCGGCCGTCGTCGTCGACGGGCTCGGCGGCACGGGCGCGCCGGTGCTCGACATCGCCGGCGACCGGCCCGTCGCCTCGAGCCGCGCTCTCGTCGGCACCGCGAGCGCCCGCGTCGCGGAGCAGACCGGCAGCCGGCCCGGGCTTCCGGACGTGCCGACTCAGCTCGCGGGCCTGGCCGTCCCGTTCGCCCTGGCCGAACAGGGACGGCTGCTCGGGAGCCACGTCCCGACGGTCGCCATCTCGACGGCGGGACACCACACCTCACCCGCGGCACCCGGCGCGCCGGTGGCGCCGGCGCAGCGGGTCGAGGAGCTCGGTCGAGCGGTCGAGGAGCTCGTGGACTCGCTCGACGCGAGCGTGGGCGCGCCGTTCCCCACGACGGACAACGTCTACTTCTCCGATCGCGTCGTCAGCGGCTGGGCCGTGCGGCTCACGCTCGTCCTCCTCGTCGTGCCCTTCGCGCTCGGGCTCGTCGACCTCCTCGCGCGCCTCCGGCGGCGAGGCGTCCGTCTCAGGCCCGCGGTCCGCGGGATCCGCACGCGGCTCGCCATCTGGGTCTTCGGCGCGGTCCTCCTCGGCGTCGGCGCGACCGTCGACCTCTTCCCGACCGGTGACGCCCTTCCGCTTCCGCCCTTCTCGAGCTACGTCACGAGCGCCAGCGTCGCCGGGCTCGGCGTCCTCGCGATCGTGTTCGGCCTCGGCTGGCTCGTCGGGCGGCGGCGGCTCGTCCCGACAGGCCCGACGTCGATCGACGACCGCGTCGCCGGGCTCGTCGTCGGGCTCGCGCTCGTCGGCGTGCTCGCCGTCCTCCTCGCGATCGCGAAGCCGTACG
>CAZODN010000121.1:0-7181 GCA_964578545.1 uncultured Gaiellales bacterium | reverse complement strand
GGCTCGCGGGAGGCCCGGACGCAATCAGGCGTCTCGCAGGTGTGTGGTTAGTCCAGCTAGCGGACGCGGAACGTCACCGTGATCGCGCGCGTGTTCGGGAGGATGCGCGCGACGTTCTCGGTGTTCTTCGACTCCTGGTAGTCGGACACGCGGAGCGAGAGCGTGTGCCTGCCCGGGGCGAGCCCGCGGGTCGGGATCGAGATCACGCCTCGGCGGTACGTCGCGCGCGCGGTCTCGCTGTCGACGCGAGCGACGATCGACTCCGGGTAGACGCCGGCCCCGGCGTCTACCGCCGCCACGCGCACCGAGGCGCCCGCCGTGACGCTCGGGGTGCGCAGGCGGAGCACGGGCGGCGTCACGTCGTTCACCCAGTACCGGAAGGTGTACGTCCCCGCCCCGGACCGGCCGCCGCTGTCGAGGACGATCGCGTAGTCGCCGGGAAGGGGCGAGAGCGCACCGACGGCCGGCACCGGCTCGTGGAACTCGTCCAGGTACGGGTTGGAGTTGAACGGGAGCGCCGCGTAGCCCGTGAGGCGGTTCTCGTCGAGGCCGGCGACCATGCGGGGCTCGACGCCGCTCCCCGGCCCGCGGCTCGTGACGACGACGCCGACGTTCGCGACCTTCCTCGTGATGCGCAGGGCGTACACGCGCTCGGGGCCGTCCAGCACCGTGGTCACCCCGACGCCGCGCGGCGACTCCGGGTAGCGGTAGCGGGAGACGAGCGCCCGCCCGCCGACCGTCGATCCCCGGACGAGCCCCGGGCTGCGAAGCGCGAGCGGCGAGTGGCGGGCGAGGGCGGCAGCCGTCACGCGACCCCAGAACGGGATGCGCCGGACGTCCTGTCCACGCCGGAGCTCGACGTAGCCCTCGAGGTCGCCCGCGGTCGCCGACCCGGTGACGACGGCACCGAGCTCGAGCGTGCCGGGGACGGTCACCGTCGACGGCACGACGAGCCGGGCTCCGACGCTCCCGGCTCGCACGACGCGCGCGACGTTCCACGCTCCCGCACCGCCCGCGTCGGTCAGGGCCACCGTCGAGCTCGCCGTCGATCCCCGCGCGAGCAGGCCGAAGGAGACGGCGGTCGGGCTCGCGAAGAGCAGCGGCCGGTCGGCCCGGCCGAGCGCGACGACCCCGCCGCCCTGGAAGCGCGGGCGCAGGAGGCGACCGCCATCGTCGACGCCGTCGACGCCGGTCTGGACGAGCGCGGACTTGACCTGGGAGGGCGTCCAGGCTGGATGCCGCTGGACGAGGAGCGCGGCCGCGCCGGCGACGTGCGGAGCGGCCATGCTCGTCCCCGAGGCCGTCGCCCAGCCGCCGGGGACGGAGGAGCGGACGCCCACCCCGGGAGCGGCGACGTCCGGCTTGAGGCGGAGCGAGATCGGCGTCGGGCCGACGGACGAGAACTCGGCGTGGGTGCGGCGCGCGGGCGTGCCGCCGATCTCGACGGCGGCGACCGCGATCGCCTCGGACGAGTTGGCGGGGGACGAGACCGACCCCGCGCCGACGTCGTTGTAGTCGTTCCCCGCGGCGACCACCGGGACGACACCGGCCGCCGCGGCTGCGTCGAGGGCGCGGGCGACGATGTCTCGGCTCGGCTCGATCTCCGGCTCGCCGCCCGAGAAGTTGACGACGTCCATGCCGTCGGCCACGGCGGCCTCGATCGCGGCCACGATCGCCGGGGAGTTCGCGTTCGGGGTGAGGCCGGAGCGCGTGGGGACGAAGACGCGGTAGTTGCCGACGTAGGCGCGCGGTGCGACTCCCGAGACCGTGCGCCCGTCGGCAGGGGTGGCGGCGTTGCCGGCGGCGATCCCCGCGACGTGGCTGCCGTGCGGCGACTCCTCGGGATCGAACGCCAGCCGGGCGCTCGAGTCCACCTGCCCGGCCGGGGGGAACGAGCGGGCCACGATCACCTTCGCCGTCGTGAAGCGCGTCTGCCCCTTCGGGAAGCCGCGGGGCATCGTGTAGCCCGACGGGTCGAAGAACGGGTGCTCAGGGTCGACTCCGCTGTCGATGATCCCGATCTTCACGCCCTGGCCGGCCGTGTCGAGGCCGGCGCCCCAGAGCCCCGGGGCACCGATCTGCGCGGGCGTCGTGTCGAGCGTCTCCTCGTAACGCGCTGCCGGCAGCACTTCCGTGACGCCCGGGAGCCGACCCAGGCGCGGCACGTCGCTCCGGGGGAGCGTGAGGGAGAAGCCGTTCGCCACCAGGCGGTAGCGCCACCCGACGCGCGCCGACGGCACCTCGCGCTCGAGTGCGAGCAGGAACGCGCGCTGCTCGTCCGCGATTCGCTTCCCGGCCCCGGGGCTCAGCGCGAGGGGTCGCGACCCCAGCAGGGCGACCACCTCCGCCGAGTCGGTCCCCGGCGCTGCGGGCAGCTCACCGCCTCCCGTGACGACGACGAGCCACGCGAGTCCGATCGCGAGGAGTGACGTGAGCCGCGTCATCGGAGAGTGAGACGACACGGGGCTACAATCGGACGGCCGCGCGGATGTGGCGGAATTGGTAGACGCGCACGGTTCAGGTCCGTGTGCCCGTAAGGGCGTGGAGGTTCAAGTCCTCTCATCCGCATCCGGGCGTTCCGGGCTCGCGCCGGGCCAAGGAGCTCTCGTCCGCTGCCCGTCGCATCGCTGCGGTCATTCTGCCGACGGAGCCGGGGTCGCCGCGGATCCCTCGATCGAGGGACGGCGGGTGGGTCGCGAGCGACGACGACGAGAGCGTGGACTCGCTCGTCCTCTCTCTCGCCGTGGTCGTGCTCGCGATCTCTGGCAGCGCCTGGGTGGCGCTGTCGCTCGCGATCCTCCTCGGCCGCCTTCGCTACGACCAGAGGAGCAGCGAGCGCGCGGCCACCGAGCTGAGCCCGCGAACCGCGAAGCGCCTCGTCCGCCGCGTTCGCGGGCGGCCGCGAACGGAGTGGGGGAGGTGGCGCCGCGTGACCGCCCTGCAGCGTCTCGAGCGGGCACACCACCCGGATGTCCACCGCCTCGTTTCCGCCGTGCTGGCCGATCCCGACCCGCGCATCGCGACGGCGGCGATCCGCACCCTCGGCGACATCGGGGACGACTGGGCGATCGGTGTCCTCCTCGACGCCCTGCGGCGGGGGCACGGGCCGCGGTCGCGCATCGCAGCCGAGCTCGACGAGCTCGCTCCGGCTCCCGGCGAGCGCCTGCTCCCGCTTCTCCGCGACTGGAGCCCCGTCGTGCGGTTCTGGGGTGCGACGCTCCTCTCCCCGTACCCCGACCTCGGAGAGGCGGCCCTGATCGAGCTGACCTGGGATCCGGACCCGAACGTCCGCGCGGCGGCCGTCGAGACGCTCGGGACGAGAACCGGGCCGTCCGTCGACGCGGCGCTGCTCGCCCGGCTCGAGGATTCCGAGTGGTTCGTCCGCGTTCACGCGGCACGCGCCGCCGGGAGCGTCCTCGGGGCCGAGGCGGCGCCGACGCTCGTTCGTCTCCTCGCCGACGAGCGCTGGTGGGTGCGCACCGCGGCGAAGGACGCCCTGCGTGGGATCGGCGTCGACGCGGTGCCCTCGCTCCTCTCCGTGCTCGGGCACGAGGATGCGTTCGCCCGCAACGGGGCGGCTGAGGTGCTGCAGGACATCGGATTCGTCGACTTCCTCGCCCTCGACGATCCGACGAGCCCGCTCCTCGAGAGGATCTTCGAGGCCGGTGGGGAGCGCCTCCGCGACGCGGCCGAGGAGCGCGTCGACGTCGCTCCGGCGAAGCAGGTGCGGGCCGCGTGACGACCGCACTCACCGCCCTCGTCGTCGTGTGCTTCGGCTACCTCGTCTTCACGACGCTCGTGTACCTGACGCTGACGCTCATCGGCGCGTTCGAGAGCGTCGTTCGTCGGCACGAGAGCGGGAGCGCCGACTACGAGACACTCGGCTCCTCGCGGTTCACGATCCCCGTGAGCGTCCTCGTCCCCGCCTACGACGAGGAGCGGGTCATCGCGGCGACCACGCGCTCCATGCTCGAGCTCGACTACCCAGAGCACGAGGTCGTCGTCGTCAACGACGGGTCGACGGATGGGACGCTCGCCGCGCTGATCGACGCGTTCGGGCTCGAGCCGTACGAGGCGTTCGTCCGCCGCGTCTTCCCGCACGCCGAGGTGCGGGCGCTGTACCGCTCGCGCGAGCATCCGAACCTCGTCGTCGTGGACAAGGCCAACGGCGGCAAGTCGGACGCGCTGAACGCGGCGCTGAACGTCGCGCGCTACCGCTACGTCTGCGCCGTGGACGCCGACACGTGGTTCGACCGCAAGGCACTACTCAAGGGCATGCGGCTCGCCGTGCAGGACCCGGCCCGGGTGGTCGGCGTCACGAGCCACTTGACGACCGCGCGGAAGCCGGAGGAGGCGATGGCGGAGCCGCGGGGCCGTCGGCGCATCGACCTGCACCCGCTCATGGCGTACCAGCACCTGGACTTCCTCCGCGCGTTCTTCAACAACCGGACGGCGTGGTCGCGGGGCAACTACATGCTGTGCTCGCCGGGCGCCTTCGCCGTCTGGCGGCGCGACGTCCTCGAGGAGGTCGGCGGCTACTCCAACGCCTTCACCTGCGAGGACATCGAGCTCACCTTCCGCGTGCACGAGAAGTACCTCCGCGAGGGCCGCGACTACCGGATCCTCTGCCTCACGGACAACGTCGCGACGACCGAAGGGCCGGACACCGTGGGCAAGCTCGTCTCCCAGCGCGAGCGCTGGCAGCGCGTCATCGACGAGACCGTGTGGCACTACCGGCACATGTGGTTCCGGCGCCGCTACAAGGCCGTCGGGCTCGTCGGGACGCCGTTCTACCTCCTGACCGAGGTGCTCGCGCCGGCGTTCGAGCTCCTCGGGCTCGTCGCCCTCGTCGGCGCGATCGCGCTCGGCCTCTTCCAGCCGCTGACGTTCCTCGTCGTGGTCGCCGCGATCGCCTTCACGAACGCGGCGCTCACCGCGAGCGCGATCTACTTCGAGGACCTGCAGTCGCGGAGCTACCGCAAGCGCGACCTGCTCGTGCTCCTGCTCCTCACGCCGCTCGACTTCGTCCTCTACCGCCCGATCATCCTCTGGGCGCGCCTCAAGGGAACGTGGGGCTTCCTCCGCGGCGACAAGTCCTGGAACAAGTTCGAGCGGAACGCGCGCGGCGCCGAGGCGTAGGCCTACGGGAGCGCGGCGAGCACGTCGTCGGCGTGCTCGAGGGGCTTCACGTTGCGCATGATCCTGGTCACGTTCCCGTCGGCGTCGATCACGAACGTCGAGCGCTCCACCCCCATGTACGTCTTCCCGTACATGCTCTTCTCGACCCAGGTGCCGTAGCCCTCGGCGACCTCGTGGGCCACGTCGGAGAGGAGCGTGAACGGGAGGTCGTACTTCTCCTTGAACTTCGCGTGACGCTTCGGGCTGTCCGGGCTGACGCCGAGGACGACCGCGCCCTTGGCCTGGAGCTCGCCCCACACGTCGCGAAGACCGCACGCCTGTGCCGTGCAGCCCGGTGTGTCGTCGCGGGGATAGAAGTAGAGGACGACCGGGCTCCCGCGAAACTGCGAGAGCGTGACGCTCTCGCCGGAGTCGGACGGGAGCGTGAAGTCTGGCGCGGGCCGGCCTTCCGCGATCATCGGCGCCTGATCCTAGCCGCACCGCGAGCGTCGGAGCGGGCAAGCGTGACCTTGGACTAGGGTGCGCGCGATGGTGTCCCTGCACGAGGCCCTGGGCGTCGCCGTCGTCGCCGTCTGCTTCGCGTCCGCGGCGCTCGGCTTCGTCGCCTACCGGCGCACGGGAACCGGGGGCCGGGCTCTGGCGCACGCCCTCGTCCTCGCGCAGACCCTGCTCATCGCGCAGGCGGCGGTCGGTCTCCTCCTCCTCTCCGGCGGCCACCGGGCGCCCGACAAGCTCCACTACTCCTACGGCGCGTTCGCGCTCGGGCTCGTGCTCCTCCCTTGGTTCTACGCGCCGGCCGCGGGCCCGAGGCGGCTCCTCTGGTTCGCCGGGACGACTGCGGTCGCCGGCGCCCTCGCAGTGCGGGCGTTCATGACGGGCACGTGAGGGGCCTCTGGTACCGCATCCCGGCGCTCGTCCGGGGCTTCGGGATCGTCGCGCTCATCGCGCTCGTCGTCGTCGTGCTCTCGCTCGAGCCCGTCCTCGCCGCGATCGGCGGGATCCTCCAGATCGCGTTCTTCCTCGCGATCGCGTTCTTCCTCTTCCTCGTCTGGCGCGAGCGGCGGGGCGACCTCGAGGCGTGGTCGGAGTGGAACCGGAGGCTCTTCTACGCCGCGATCGTCCTCGCCGTCGTGGACATCGGCCTCGCGATCGGCTTCGGGTTCCCGTCGGGCGTCGGGGCCTTCGCGTTCGTCGTCGTGCTCCTCGCCTGCGCGTACGTCGTCGTCCGCGTCTGGCGCCTCGAGCACCGCTACTGACGCGGGCTACGGCAGGGTGAAGACGGGCCCCGTGCGAACCGTCGGCGGCGCCGGGTTCACGGGGTGGACGAGCGTGAGCGTGTAGCGGTACGAGCCGGGCGCGAGCGAGCGGTAGCCGAGGTCGACGTCGACGAGCTCACCGACCGCCGCGACGCCGCGCTTCCCGAGCTTCGTCACGCCCGTGGCGGCGTTCTCGAGGCGGACGCGGTAGCGGCAGTCGAGGTCACAGCGGAAGCTCGTGCGGAAGATCCCCCGCCGCGCGGCGGCGGGCTTCCCGAAGCGGAGGTAGGTCGTGCGCACGGCGAGTTGCACGCCGGGGCAGCGGGTGATCGACCCGCCCGTCGCGCGGTCGAGCGCCTGCGACACGCGCGCCCGGCTCGATTTGGGCGTGCCGTCGACGTAGTTGAGCCCCGACTGCCACGCGGGGCGCGCCCGCTCGTCGCGGGAGAGGAAGAGGAGCATCCCCTCGACCGTGGGGTGGCAGAAGGCGAGCGCGAGCGCCTGCTCGTAGTAGGCGGCCTGTGTCGCCTCGGGAACGGGCTTCGTCGTCGCCGGCTCGGTGCCCGTGTAGAGCGCGGCCTTCGCGGCCGGGATCTCCGACTCGACCCCGAACTCGGCGTAGAGGACGGGGAGCGTCGAGCCGGCCTGCGCGGTGCCGTCGAACGCCTCGCCGAGGAGCGCCACCAGCTTGTCGTAGTCGGCGACCGCGATGGTCGTCGACTTCGGGTGCGCGAACGTCGGCGGCTGGCTCGAGTTGTCCGGGTAGGGGTGCGTCGTGAGCACGTC
>CAZODN010000120.1:0-7332 GCA_964578545.1 uncultured Gaiellales bacterium | reverse complement strand
GAGCGCCGGGCTCTCGACGCGCACCAGGACACCCGAGAGCCCGCTCGGGAGCTCGCCCGTGGCGGCGAAGGGCCGAAAGGGCTCCCGCAGAGTGACGAAGGTCGGCCAAAAGCGGTCGTTCGCGAGCAAGGAGTCGCGGGTGACCGGCGCTGCACCGGGCTCCGCGACGACATAGGGCGCGAGGTCTTGACCCGCGCGCGCAGCGCCCGCGGTCAGAGCGAGGACGAGCAACAGGAGTAGAGGGTGCATGGCAGAGCTCTCCTCACCGATGCGAAAGGAGCCGCCACCCCATGAAGGGTGGCGGCTCCGAGGGAGACCGCTCCGCGGAGCTCAGGCGGTTCGGCGGCGGCCGAAGCGCGCGAGACCCAGGAGGCCTGCCAGCAGCAGGCTCGCCGTCGCCGGCTCCGGAACCGAGACGACGTCGGCGAGGATCGCCACGTTGTCGATCGACGCGCCCTGCGCGAAGCCGAGGCGGACGAACGCCCGCTGCGACGGCGCGGTGCCGAGGCTCACCGAGTAGGGCGTGTCGATGAGGCTGATATCCACGGGAGCGAGCGACGTCCAGCTCATTCCGTCCGAGGAGAACTCGATCGCGATCTGGGAGATGCTGGCTCCCAGCCCGTCGATCATCTGTGCACCGAACGTGAGCACCCAGTTCGAGCCGACCTGACCCGTGGCGAGGGTCGCCTCGAACACGACGCCCTGGACGTTCTGGAGCGCGGCCATCCGGTTGAGCGCATTTGCCGCATTCGGCATCTCGATGCTCAGCGCGGAGAGCGAGTCGAACGGATTGAGGATGCCGCCAGCGATCGTCCCGTTCAGGTTCGAGGCCAGCGAGCCGGTGTACGGCAAGAAGGGCTCGGAGCCGTCGCCGACCGCGTTGAAGGGCAGGACCATCCTGCCATAGGCTGCCGCCTCGACGCCGAGGCCCTGCGTCGGGTCGAAAGCCGAATAGTTGGCGTCCAGCGTGTTCTGGAGGTTGTTGCCGTCCGGCGAAAGGAATGGGGTGTAGTACTGGGAGAAGTCCCAGCCCGCGACCAGCGTCGCGGCCTGCGCCGAGGCGGCGCCGAGGGCCGAGAGCGCGAGTGCAGCTGCGTAGTGCTTGATCTTCATCATGATGGGTTCTCGTTTCCCTGGTGTTTGGTTTGGATTCGCTCAGGCCTGGCCGCTCAGAGCAGGCCGCCCTGGTCCAGCGACGTCCAGGTGTTCGTCCACAGCGGGGCGCCCGGCTGGTGCGCGCCGCGGTAGAGCGGGCTCGGGTCGACGCCCGTGCGCTGCGGGGCCGCGCAGCCCGCGACCGGGCTGCCGAAGGCGGAAACGGGGCGCGGATCGATCGGCGTCGGCTTGAGGCCTGCGATCAGCTTGCCGTTCACGTCGCCCATCGGATTGAACGTGATGTCGCTGTTCACGAGCGAGAAGTTCGACGGGTTGTAGGAGTTCAGGCTGTTGGTCGTCCCGCTCACCAGCCCGCCGAGGCGCTGCGAGAGCAGATTGCCGTTCTCGAGGGCCGCCGACTCGGCCGCGGTGAGCACCGTGAACGTCGGAGGATTCGGGACTCCACCCGTGAACGTCTGCGACCAGGTGCCGTTCACGTTGTCCATCGTGGTGCACACGATGCGCGTGAGGCCGTTGGTCATGTGGTCGGCCGCGGTGAAGCCCGGGACCCCTGACGTGAGTCCTTCGAAGCCAGTGTCGCTCACGTTCAGGATGACGCTGTTGAAGAGGTCGCCGGCCCCGCCGTTGCGGTACTGCCAGCCGATGTTGGCCGCGTTGACGGAGGTCGGCGTGAAGTCGTTGCCGGTCTCGATCAGGCTGCCGATCGCGGTCACGTTGTAGAACGCGAAGCTGGAGAACGGCCAAGGGCGCTTGTCATCGATGGAATCGTTGACGCGCTCCCGGGTGTTCACGTTGTCGTTGAGGGCCGTGTTGTCCGGCCGGTAGTCCTCGCCGTCGCCCTCGAGCAGCTTGTCACCGGAGGCCGATCCGTATGCGCCGCCGTCGTTCTCGTTGAAGAACGGCTGGAACGTCACCAGGTACTGGTTGACTCCGGTGTAGCCGTTATCGACGTCGAAGGAGTCGTCGCCGACGAAGAAGACGGCCAGGTGGTCGCCATTCACCGTTCCGCCGAACCACTCGATGCCGTCGTCGAAGTTCGCGTAGACCTCGATGTAGGAGATGCGCGTGCCCGCCCCGACGCCGCCGAGGGTGAGGCCGTTCAGCTCGTTGCCTTCACCGATCTCGTCGCCGGCGTGCCGGATCGAGAGGTAGGAGAGGCTTCCCGAGTTGTCGTTCGGGAGGTTGCCGCCGAAGGCGGCGTCCGCCGGAAGGAATCCGGGGACCGTGAGGCCCTCGACGAGGCCGATGCCGTAACCCTGGCCGTTCGCATTCGCGAGGTTCGTGGGCGCCTCGCCGAGGACGACCAGTCCACCCCACAATGCGACGTTCGAGTTCCCTGCGGCGTCGAGGGGCGCGAGCGGAGCCGTCGTGCACGTGTCGTCGTACCAGGTCGGCGTCGCATCCGCAACCAGATTGGGAAGCTGGCTTGGGTCGAAGCCCGGGTAGGAGTCTTCGAAGCCGTTGCCGTCGAGGTCATCCGGAATATTGTTGTTGTCGTTGTCGACGGCGCCGGTCGTCATCGTGATCGGGTTCGTCGCACTTCCGTTCGCGATGATGCGCCCAGATTGCGTCACGACGATGACGCCGGGCGTTCCGGCGGTCTGACCTTGCACGACGGGGCCGGAGCGGGGCTGACCGCGGATCACGGTGCCGGGAGCGATCGTGAGGACGGCGTTGTTCTTCACGAAGACCGGGCCTTGCAGGAGCACGTGACCGGACCAGCTCGTGTTGCTCGTGATCTCCGGCCCGGCCACCGTGGTCGTGGGAGCCCCGGTCGGGCACGCCGCGACTTGCGCCTGCGCGGCGGGCGCAAGGGCTGCGACGGCCAGCCCGATGAGCGCGTTCTTGATCTTCTGCATCTGGAACCTCTCTTACCGAGTCATCTAGGGGTTGTATCCGCCGGGATCTCCGACGGACGAACGCACTCTCCCTGCTGCCCGTGTCAGCCCGAGAGCGCACGCGTGACGTTTTCCGTGGAATGGAGTGAGGCGGCGGAGAGCCCATGCGACGACTCCGCGCCCGTGCGGTGAAGTGGCGGCCGCCCGGACGACGTGGCACGCCTCGCAGAGGCTTCACACAGACGTCGCCGGGGCCTCACCGAGCGCCGCCGCGCGCGCCGCCCGAGCGGACGGGCGGGCCTCAGAACTCGTGGTTGTACGAGAGCGAGAAGGAGAGGTCGACGCCGATCTTGAAGGATCGCTCGGCGATCTCTCGGCGGGTCTGCGCCGGGTCGTAGATCAGCCGGCGTGTGCTGTCTGTGAGATTCTTCGCCGCGAGCTTGAAGACGAACTCGCCGGGGACCTTCTCGAAGCTGAGCGCCTGGCTGGCGATCAGGTCGAGCTGTGCGTACGAGTCGACGTAGCGGTCCAGTGTGAACGCCACGACCTCGTTGTTCGCGTTCAAGCTGGCGCTGCCCACGGCGTCGAGAACGTCGCTGATGGCGAACAGCGCGAGGGTGATCTTCGTGCCCCACTCCGGATGGTCGAAGCTGAGGTCCGCGTTCACGATCCACTCCGGCTGGCTGAACAGCCGGCGGCTCTTGCTCAAGCCCGAGAACTCCTCGACGTCGTCGGGATCGTTCACGCCGAAGAAGCCTGCCGAGCGCTGGAGCTCGATCTCGTTGCGATCGACCTCGGCATCGATCCAGGTGAAGTTCGTGGCGATCGAGAGGTACTCGAGCAGCTCCACGCCGACGAAGTCGATCGCCTTGCGCGCCTCCAGCTCGACGCCCCAGAGCGACGCGTCGTCCGGGTTGTTGAGGAAGGTGCGGAACAGGGTGGCGGCCTCGAAGTCCGTCGGATCGCGCAGGATGATGCTCTCGATGGGATCCTCGATGGTCTTCTTGAAGGCGCTGAGCGCCGCGAGGTCGCCCAGGTCACCCCACAGATACTCGACGCGCACGTCCCAGCTCTCGACCCGGCTGATCCCCAGCTGCGGATTGCCCACCACGAGATCGTCGGTTCCGCTCTCGACGGAGACGTAGTAGCCGAGCTCGCGGAACGAGGGGCGCGCCACGGTCTGGGAGTACGCGAAGCGCGCGTTCATGCCGTCGAGCGGGCGGTACGTGAGGCCGGCGGACGGCAGCCACTCGACGGTGTCGATCTCGCCGTTGACCTCCGCTTCGATCGCGGCGCGGTCCACCAAGTCGACGAACCCCGTCACGGGATCGACCGGGACTTCGTTGCCGAGGATCTGGTCGTTGAACGTAGTCCCCGGCGGAGGAGGCGCGAACGTCTCCCCGCGCGCAGGGTTGTCCAGCCGGTCGAACATCAGGTACTTGGACGGGTAGATGGCCGGTGAGCCGTCGAAGGCCGTCGCTCCGGTGAACGGTTCGTTCGTCGAGCGAATCGCGATGTCGTCGCGGCGGACGCCGGCGAGGACGTCGAGATCCTCCCAGAGCGTGAGCTTGGTCCCCAGGCTCCAGTCCCAGATCTCGCGATCCGCCGCGTTGGCAGCGGGCCGCAGGCCGCTGAACGAGCCCCCGCTCTGGTCGAGCCCGGCGTCGATCGCCCTGCCGAGACCGACAGGCGTGTCGCCGAAGAGCGCAAACTGGCTGGCCCCGCTCACCGTCGGACTCTCGAGGTAGACCGACTCGACGTCGCGCTCGGAGTGCTCGTACCAGAAGCCCATCTCGAGCGAAGCCACGAGCCACTCGGACAAATCGCGCTCGTAGGCGAGGTCGAGGCGAGCGAAGTTCTGGGTCTCCTCGACGCGGTTCACGTTGTAGAAGACGTCCGCGTTCGCGGCGAACTGGCCCGGCCCGAGGCTGGACGACGCCACGGGAAACGTCGTCGGCGTGGGCTGCGCCGGATCGTCGGGCTCGAAGAAGAAGCGGGCAGCATAGTAGTCGTCGGCCTGAGAGGTCTTGGCGTGGTTCGCCACCCACTTCACGCTGAGCCCGGGAAGCGTCTCGAGATCGTGCTCGCCGTTGAGCTGGTAGAGCTGGAGGTCGCGCTCCCGCAGGAAGTTGCGGCTCTCGCCGAAGCTCGAGAAGAAGAGCGGGCCTCGCGACGCGGGATCGAAGTCGGCCTCGCGCGCCCCCAGGGCGATCCACGCGCTCTTCGTGGCGAAGTCGGTGAACAGCTGGTTCGGGTTGAAGCTCCCGGCGGCGCGCTCCGCCGCGGCGAGTGAGTAGTCGAAGTTGGGCAGGAAGCCGTTGCCGCGGAGCTGCGCCGCCTCCTCGTCGCGCTTCGTGTAGAAGGCGGAGAAGTTGATGCTGTGCTCGCCGTCGGGATCGAGGTCCATGCCCACGTCGAGGAAGGCGGTCGTCTGCTCGACGCGCGCGCTCTCCGTGATGTCGAAGCGGCCGCCGCTCAGGTTGAGCTCGCCGAGCGAGAGATCCCCCGTCACGGGTGGGAAGCCCGACGCGCGGCGAGGCTCGCGCGGCTCGCGGACGCCATTCGCGGAGGCGAAGTCGACCTCGTACGTCGCGGACAGCTTCGCGCGCACCTCGCGCTCGGCGAGCGTCGTGCGACCCGCGAGCGCAGCGCTGACGTCACCCTCGGTGATGCTGCGCCCGGATACCTTGGCGATGGGCGAATCCTCGACGTACTCCACGAAGCGGTCCGCGGCGGCCGTGTTGTATCCGCTCCCGCCGCTCAGCTTGAACTCGAGGTCGGCTTCCGGGTACTCCTGCGAGATGATGTTGATCGAGCCGCCGGACGAGTTGCTCGGCAGATCCGGCGCGAAGGTCTTCGCGACCACGAGATTGCTCGCGACGTCGCTCGGGAACAGGTCGAGCTGCACCGACTGCGTGTCGGGGTCGGGGCTGGGGACCGGCGCGGAGTTGAACAGCGTCGAGCTGTAGCGGTCCTCGAGGCCGCGGATGATCGCGAACTGGCCCTCGACGACGTTGATGCCCGGGATGCGCTTGATCGCCTCGCTGATGTCGGAGGCGGCGAACTTGCCGATCTCGGCCGTGTCCATCGTGTTGATGAACTCGTCGACGTTCGCGCGATCGGCGACCGGGATCCTACGCTCGGCGGTGATCACGATCTCTTCCACGCCCGAGTCGGCGCCCGTCGTCTCGGGCGAGAGCGCGAAATCGCCCGGATTGTCCTGGTCCGCGACGACGGGGAATTCGGTCATGCGCGCGGTGCGGAAGCCCGGCTTCTCGAAGCGGATGCTGTAGGTGCCGGCGGGCACGGCGTCGAAGCGATACTTGCCCTCGGCGTCGGTCGTCTTGCGCCCCAGCTCGGCGCCGCTCGCGTCGAAGAGCGTGGCCTCGACACCCAGCTCGGGGCTCGCGTCCGTGTTGTTGAAGACGGTACCGACGATCGCGCCCTCCCCCGCCGCGGCGGTTGCGGCCGCCTCCGGCTCGAGGCTCGGCAGCTCGAGCGTCGGTGCGAGGTCCGGCTGCGGCGTCTCCTCCTGGGCATGTGCCAGCGCCGTGGAGAGCGCGAGCGACAACGCCAGGCATCCGAGAGCGCGGTGAGCTTTCAGGATCACGATGAACCTCGAACGGCGGCGCTCGCGCGGCGCCGGCCGAATGGGGGGAAATGGGACGTCCGGTCACCCTATGGGCCGGGCGTCGAGAAACCGCGGCGAACTCGGGAGCGGAACGCGGCGTTCAGGTGACGAATCCGTGAGCGCGTCGGGCACGCGCGATCTCCGCGTGGGCGATCGCCAACAGCCGGGGGGCGACCCCCCCCTGCGCTCCGACGAGCCCGGCCCGAATGGCGGCGACCAGCGCCGCTCGCGTCGCGGCCTCGGCGCGGGCCCGATCGCCGAGCCGCGCCGCTGCGAGGCGGTACAGGCGCGGGAACCATTCCGCGAAGAACGCGTCGTAGCGGGCGCGTTCGGGGCGGCTGCATGGAGTCGCGCTCAACGGGGTGTCGAACAGGGGGGCCAAATACGTTGCGTTCGTCACGGGGCCTCGCAGGAGTGCCCTGAGCCTGCCACGCGTCCGCCGCGGATCGGTGACGCTCGCGAGGCGTTCGGACGACGCGAAGCGCGCCCTTCGTCACGATTCCGTCGCAGAACGCTCGCCGGGAGGTCACAGAGCCGTCGCACGCTCCTGCCAAGCTGAAACGCTCGGGCGGAGGCGATGGCGGAAGGCGTTCGGGCACTGGTGATCGGCGAGAGCGCGGAGTGGCGGGCACGCATCGCCGCCGCGCTCGCTCCCGCTTCGCTCGCGTGTGAGGGGCTCGAGTCGGGGCTCGAGGCGCGGAGCGAACTCCCCGTCTCCGTCACTTCGACGATCGCGTCCGCCAGGCG
>CAZODN010000119.1:0-7345 GCA_964578545.1 uncultured Gaiellales bacterium | reverse complement strand
CGAGGCCAACCGGCGACCTCGGCTCGCAGCTCTGCCGGAGAACCGACCACGTCGAGACCTGGTCGCCCCCGTATGTGTGTTCAGGTTTCCAGGATAGCTGCCGATAAGCGGACCGGCCCACCTGCGGCACCGGAAGAACGGGCAGGCGAAAGGGACTCGACGAGGCGAAAGGACACGGCTGTGGCGGTGATGATGGAGGAGAAGTACGACGACCTCGCCGGCCTGCGAGAGCGGGCGCAGGCCGAGGTCTCGAAGGTCGTCATCGGGCAGGACCGGACGGTCGAGCTGCTCCTGATCGCGGCCGTCTCCCACGGCCACGTCCTCATCGAGGGCCCGCCCGGGTCCGCGAAGACGCTCCTCGCTCGCGCAACGGCGCACATGCTCGGCGCCTCCTTCAAGCGCATCCAGTTCACGCCCGACACGACCCCGGTCGAGCTCAACGGCCAGAACGTCGTGAAGGCGGGCGAGCAGGTGTTCATGCCCGGCGCCGTCTTCACGAACGTCCTCCTCGCCGACGAGATCAACCGCACGCCGCCACGCACCCAGGCCGCCCTGTTCGAGCCGATGCAGGAGCGCCAGGTCACGGTCGACGGGCGCGCGTACAAGCTTCCCGACCCGTTCCTGGTCATCGCGACCCAGAACCCGCACGAGCACGAGGGCGTCTTCCCCCTCCCCGAGGGGCAGCTCGACCGCTTCCTCTTCAAGATCGAGCTCGACTACGCGGACGCCGAGAGCGAGCTCGCGATGCTCAACCTGCCGCACAACGGGCTCGCCCCCGACATGCTCGGAGAGGTGCGGCCCCTGCTCGGTGTCGTCGGGCTCGACAAGGCCCGCTTGGAGCTCGAGCAGACCGTCGTCCCGGAGTCCGTCGGCCGCTACATCGTCGGCGTCTGCCGCAAGACCCGCGAGCTGCCCGGCGTCCTCCTCGGCGTCAGCTCCCGCGCGATGATCCACCTCGTGAACGCGGCGAAGGCGAACGCGCGACTCAACGGCCGCGACGTGGTCACGGTGGACGACGTGCGCGACATGGCGCCGTACGTGCTCCGACACCGGATCGTGACGAGCGGCGACACGACCGTGGACACCGTGCTCCTCGACGCGATGGCGTCCGTGCCGGCCGCGGTCGCGCCTCCCGTCTCCCCCGTTTCGTAGCGCTCCGCGACCGCCCCCCTCGATCGAGGGTTGACGCCCGAAAGGCGTACCCCGATAGTGGGAGAGAGGCATGTGGCTGGGGAGCCGGGTGCCTCGTGCAGACGCCGGGTACGCTTGCGGCGACAACCGAGGAGATTGGGGAGGAACGATCGTGGCACTCATGGTGGAGGCCCCGTACGAGAGCCTCATCGACCTGCGCGAGCGGGCCAAGGACGAAATCGCGAAGGTCGTGCTCGGGCAGGATCGGGCAGTCGAGCTCCTGCTCGTCGGCGCGCTCGCGCGCGGGCACGTCCTGCTCGAGGGCCCGCCCGGCAGCGCGAAGACGCTCATCGCGCGGGCGACGGCGCACATGCTCGGCGCCTCGTTCAAGCGCATCCAGTTCACGCCGGACACGACGCCCGCCGAGCTCACGGGCGTGAACGTCGTCCGGGCGGGAGAGCAGGTCTTCCTCCCGGGCGCGGTGTTCGCGAACGTGCTGCTCGCGGACGAGATCAACCGCACGCCGCCGCGGACGCAGGCAGCGCTGCTCGAGGCGATGCAGGAGCGGCAGGTGACGGTGGACGGCCGATCGCACGTCCTCCCCGACCCGTTCCTCGTGATCGCGACCCAGAATCCCTACGAGCACCGCGACATGTTCGAGCTGCCGGAGTCGCAGCTCGACCGCTTCCTGTTCAAGATCGAGCTCGACTACGCCGACGCGGACAGCGAGTACGAGATGCTCGACCTCCCGCACAAGGGCATCGCGCCGGACATGCTCGGCGAGGTCCGGCCGCTCCTCGGGGTCGTCGGCCTCGACCGGGCGCGCGACGAGCTCGACGCGACGCACCTGCCCGAGGAGGTCGGCCGCTACATGGTCGCGATCGCGCGTGCGACCCGCGACGTCGCGGGCGTGGAGCTCGGCGTGAGCTCGCGCGGCATCATCCACCTCGCCGCCGCCTCGAAGGCGAACGCGCGCCTGAGCGGGCGCGACGAGGTCACCGTCGAGGACGTGCGCGAGATGGCGCCGTACGTCCTGCGGCACCGCCTCATCCTCGAGGAGGGCCTGACGGCGGACGACGTGATCAAGGACGTGATCGAGCGCGTGCCTGCGCCCGCCGTCTCCTCGTTCTCGTACCGCTGACGATCGTCCAGGGGCCGCGCCTGCCGCATGGGCGCGGCCCCTGTTCGTCGTTCCCGGGCTACCGCGTCGCCGCCTCCTCGAGCGCACGGCGCCCGAGCACGCCGGCGAGGTGCCGGCGGAACTCCGAGCTCGCCGCGTGGTCCGAAGGAGGCTCCGTGCCGGCGGCGACCAGGGCCGCTGCCTCGGCGATCGTCCCGCCCCCTGCGATCGCATCCTCCGCAGCCGTCGCGCGGAGCGGGGTGGCGCCCATGTTCGTGAGCCCGATCGCCGCCTTCGCGAGCGACCCGTTCGAGCGCTCGACGACCGCCGCGACGGCCACGGTCGCCCAGTCCTGGGCGCGTCGGCTCATCTTCACGTACGACCAGCCGGTCTCCGCGCCGAGCTTCGGCACCCGGATCTCCGTGAGCATCTCGCCCGGCCGGATCGCGGTCTGGAAGACGCCCGTGAAGAACTCCGCCGCAGGCACGACCCGCTCGCTCGTCGCCTCGACGTGGCCCGACGCGGCCATGTGCGGCGGCGCGTGCGACGCCCCCGCCTCTCCGCTCGCGCCGCGGACGACGAGCTCCGCGCCGAGCGCGAGGACGACCGTAGGCAGGTCGCCCGCAGGATCGCCGTGCGAGACGGAGCCGCCGATCGTCCCCCGGTGGCGGACCTGCGGATCGCCGACCTGGCCTGCCGCGAAAGCGAGGAGCGGGCAGTGCTCGTGCAGGATCGCACTCGACGCGACGTCCGCGTGCCGAGTGAGCGCGCCCACAGCGATCGCGTCGCCGTCGACCCGGACGTAGGAGAGCTCGGACAGCCTCCCGACGTCGACGAGCTTCGTCGGGCGGGCGATCCGGAGCCGCATCGCCGGGAGCAGTGACTGCCCGCCAGCGAGGAGCTTCACGTCCGGGTCGCGGCCCAGCAGGTGGATCGCGTGGTCGACCGACTCCGCGACCTCGTAGTCGAACGATGCGGGGATCACGCCGTCACCTCCTCGATCGCGCGCCAGACTCGCTCCGGCGTCGCCGGCAGCTGGACGTCCTCCACACCGAGATGGGAGAGCGCATCTACGACCGCGTTGATGACGGCCGGGGCGGACGCGATCGTGCCCGTCTCCCCCACGCCCTTGACGCCGAGCGGGTTGTCCCCCGCCGTCTCGGTGCGATCCGTCTCGTAGGCCGGCACCTCCGCAGCGCTCGGGACGAGGTACGTCGCCATGGTCGTCGTGAGGAGGTTGCCCTCGTCGTCGTACGCTCCCTCCTCGAAGAGCGCGGCCGCGATGCCCTGCGTGATGCCGCCGTGCACCTGCCCGTCCACGATCAGCGGGTTGATGGGCATCCCCACGTCGTCCACGGCGACGTAGCGCAGGAGGCGGGCGTCGCCCGTCTCCGTGTCAACTTCGACGACCGCCGCGTGCGCGCCGCCCGGCCACGAGAAGTTCGCGGGGTCGTAGGTCGCGGTCTCCTCGAGGCCCGGTTCCATCCCGTCCGGGAGGTTGTGCGCCGCGTGTGCCTGGAAGGCGACGGCCTTGATGTCCATCGTGCGGTCGGGCGACCCCTTCACGCTGAAGGTGCCGTTCGCGAACTCGAGGTCGTCCTCCGCCACCTCGAGCTGGTGCGCGACGATTGCCCGTGCCTTCGCGATCACCTTCTCGCTCGCGTTGAAGAGCGCGATCCCACCGACCGCGAGCGAGCGGCTGCCGTACGTGTCCATCCCGAGCTGCGACACGGCCGTGTCGCCGTGGAGCACCTCGACGTCGTCGACGTCCACCCCGAGCCGGTCGGCGACGATCTGCGAGAACGTCGTCTCGTGGCTCTGCCCGTGCGGTGACGTGCCGACGACGACCTGGACGGAGCCGAGCGGCTGGAAGCGGATCGTCGCCGAGTCCCAGCCGCCGACCGCGTAGCGGATGGCGCCGAGGATGCGCGACGGGGCGAGGCCGCACATCTCGTTGTAGGTCGAGAAGCCGACCCCGACCTGCCTGACGTCGCCGCGGGCGCGCCGCTCGGCCTGCTCGGCCCTGATCGCGTCGAGGTCGAGGAGGTCGAGGAGCCGGTCGAGCGACCCCTCGTAGTCGCCCGAGTCGATCGTGAGCCCGGACGCCATCGTGTGCGGGAACTCCCTCACGAAGTTCCTGCGCCGTAGCTCGACCGGGTCAAGCCCCAGCTCGCGAGCCAGAGCGTCCATCGTCCGCTCGAGGACGTACGTCGCTTCGGGGCGTCCGGCACCGCGGTACGCGTCCGTCGGCGTCGTGTTCGTGAACGCGCCGGTGAACGTGACCGAGTAGTGGGGGATGTCGTACGGCCCCGAGTAGATCCACGCTCCGAGGAGCGGGATGCCCGGCGTGACGAGCTGGAGGTACGCACCCATCGCGCACCACGCCTCGGACTTCACGGCCGTGATCTTCCCGTCCTTCGTCGCGGCGAAGGTGAGCTCGTGGACGACGTCGCGGCCGTGGATCGTGGCCACGTACCCCTCCGAGCGCTCCTCCGTCCACTTCACGGGCCGGCCCAGCCTGCGGGCGAGCGCAACGGCGAGCGCCTCCTCGGCGTAGACGTCGAGCTTCGAGCCGAAGCCACCGCCGACGTCCGGCGCGATCACCCTGATCTTCGACTCCGGAATCCCGAGCACGAGCTGGAGGGCGAAGCGCAGGATGTGCGGGATCTGCGTCGCCGACCACAGGGTGACCTCGTCCGTCGGGCCGACCTGCGCGAGCACTCCGCGCGGCTCGATCGCGTTCGGGATGAGACGCGGCTGGCGGTAGCGACGCGTGACGACGACGTCCGCGGCGGCGATGGCGTCGTCCACTCCGCCCTCGGACTCGAGCTTCCAGACGTAGCACTCGTTCGTCCCCAGGTCGGAGTGCACGAGCGGCGCGCCGTCCGCGAGCGCCTTCTCGACGTCGGCCACGGACGGGAGCGGCTCGTACTCGACCTCGACGAGCTCGGCGGCGTCCTTCGCGAGCGCGCGGCTCTCCGCGACGACGACGGCGACCCCGTCGCCCTGGTAGCGGGCCTCGTCGGCGGCGAGCGGGAAGTGCGGCGGCATCTTCGTGTCCTCGGTGACAGGCCAGGCGCACGGCAGCGAGGCCGCCCAGTCGCCCGCGAGGTCGGCGCCGCTGAAGGCGGCGACGACGCCCTCGGCCGCCCTCGCGCGGTCGAGGCTCACCCTCGTGATCCGCGCGTGCGGGTACGGGCTCCGGACGACGGCCATGAACACCGTGCCCGGGAGCGTCAGGTTCTCGACGTAGGTGCCGCGCCCGCGGAGCAGCGCCGCATCCTCCTTGCGCTTGACGGGGGCCCCGATGGCGGGACGCGTCTCGGTCGCGCTCATGACGCCACCCCCGCTGCCTCGGCGACGGCCTCGACGATGTTGTGGTACCCCGTGCAGCGGCAGAGGTTGCCCTCCAGCCCTTGCCGGATCGCCTCGCGACTCGTCGCCTCGCCGCTCGAGATCAGGCTCGCGGCCGCGAGCACCATCCCGGGCGTGCAGAAGCCGCACTGGAGGGCGTGGTGGTCGTGGAAGGCCTGCTGCACCGGGTGCAGCTCGCCGTTCTGCGCGAGCCCCTCGATCGTCGTGATCTCCATGCCGTCGGCCTGGACGCCGAGCATCGTGCAGGACTTCACCGACTCCCCGTTCACGAGGACGGTGCAGCTCCCGCACGAGGACGTGTCGCAGCCGACGCTCGTCCCGGTCAGACCGAGCCGCTCGCGGAGCACGTAGACCAGCAGCTCCCGCGGCTCGAGGTCGACCTCGTGACGCGCACCGTTGACGGTCAGCGCTACGTGTCGCAACGAACTCTCCTCTCCTTCGCTGGCGACGCCGAGCGTAACGCGTCCGCGGCCTCGTGCCAAACGAGCGTCGAGCCCGCTATCTCCGCCGACGAAGAGCGCGCTCGATCTGGCGCTGGGCGTCGCGCTCCGTGAGCACGCGCCGCTTGTCCGCGCGTTCCCGCCCGCGCGCGAGCGCGATCTCGACCTTCACCCGTCCCTCCTTGAAGTACATCCTCGTCGGCACGAGCGTGAGCCCCTTCTCGCGCACCTTCCCGTACAGCGAGTCGATCTCCCCGCGATGGAGGAGGAGCTTGCGGTCGCGGTCGGGCTCGTGCCCCCAGCGGCCCGCTTGCGCGTACTCCGCGATCGAGGCGCCGACGAGCCAGGCCTCGCCGTCCCGGATGTCCGCGTACGCCTGGCCGAGCTGCACCTTCCCGGCGCGAGCCGACTTCACCTCGGTGCCCGTCAGCACCACGCCCGCCTCGTAGCGCTCGAGCAGCTCGTAGTCGCGCCGCGCTCTGCGGTTGTCCGCGATCAGCTTCACTCCGGCGGGCTTCGTCACGGCCGGAGTGTAGGGGCGGCTAGTTGTCCGGCAGCGCGGAGGCGAGGCGCCGGGCGACCTCCCTGAGCATCGCGAGCGCGACCGAGGGCTCCGACTCCACGAGCCGGAGCGCGTCGTCCCGGGGGATCGCGAGGCAGCGCACGTGCGTCGCCGCGCGGACGCGCGCGTTGCGCGTGCCCCCCGGAGCGAGCAGCGTCAGCTCGCCGAAGAAGTCGCCGGGGCCGAGCTCGACGCTGCCGCCGCGCCACTCGACCGAGACCGTGCCGTCGAGCACGACGAACATCCCCGAGCCCGGGTCGCCCTCGAGCGCGAGGATCTGGCCCGCCTCGCAGGACACCTCGCCGGCGCCGGTGGCGACCCGCTCGAGGCCGTCCGCGCTCGCGGCCTCGAAGAGCGGGATCGTGCGAAGCTCGTCGGGCGTCACGGCGACTTCATATCAGGACCGGCCCCGGAGACCCGCGCAGCGGTCGCAGAGCGGGAACCACGGCGCGCACGACCGCCCGCACGAGCGGCAACGGCCGATCGTGGGCGACTCGACCTCGACCCGGAGCCGCGCGACCACGCGCTCGGCCGCGGCCTCCTCGAGCGCTGCGGCACGCTCGATCGTCACGCCTCCGACCCCCGGGTACTGGAGCGCGAACCAGCGCAGGATGCTCGCTTCCCTGCCGACCTGCTCAGCCTCCTCGAGCGACGCTCCGCGGAGGCGCGCGTCGTCGAGGACGAACGCGAGGTGCGGGCGCGCAACGCGGTCTCCGG
>CAZODN010000118.1:0-7768 GCA_964578545.1 uncultured Gaiellales bacterium | reverse complement strand
AGGGGAAGTTCTACGACGTGGACATGGACCCGCTCGTCGAGGTCGTCCGCGACACCGTGGGCCGGCACGACACGTTCGCCCTCGCCTGCACCGCGAAGTACTACGAGGACATGGGCTACCCGGGCCACGTCAACTGCACCGAGAACTTCAACGGCCAGGTCGCGCCGTACGGGATCGCCCCCCGCAAAGGCTGGGAGGCGCTCAACTTCTTCTACAACACGGGCTTCGACGCGAACATGGTCTTCGTCATGGACGAGCCGTGGTCGCGGCCCGGCGACTACGTGCTGCTCCGGGCCATGACCGACCTCGTGTGCGCGTCGTCCGCGTGCCCCGACGACATCGACCCGGCGAACGGCTGGCAGATCACGCCCGTCCACGTCCGCGTGTACGCGCCCGACAACAGGTTCTCGATGGCGATCGCCCACCGGGTCACCGCCGACGCGCCGCCCGTCCTCACGAAGGAGACGAGCTTCCACCCGCGCACGAGCGAGCTGACGAAGAGCTTCGTCGAGTACCGGGGCTACTGGCTTCCCCACTGCTTCGACAACGCCGGCGCGATCGGGGAGTACTGGGCCTGCCGCGAGAAGGTCGCGATCATGGACCTCTCCCCGCTGCGCAAGTGGGAGGTGCTGGGGCCGGACGCGGAGGCGCTGATGCAGCTCGCGGTCACCCGCGACGCGCGCCGCCTCTCGGTCGGCCAGGTCACCTACACGGCGCTCTGCAACGAGACCGGCGGGATGATCGACGACGCGACCGTCTACCGGCTCGGCTCCGACAACTTCCGCTTCGTCGGCGGCGACGAGTACGACGGGATATGGCTCAAGGAGCTCGCCGAGCGCCACGAGCTCAAGGTCTGGGTGAAGCCATCGACCGACCAGCTCCACAACGTGGCGGTGCAGGGCCCGGAGAGCCGGGAGCTCCTGAAGAAGATCGTGTGGACGCCCCCGACGCAGACCTCGCTCGAGGACCTCAAGTGGTTCCGGCTCACGGTCGGCCGGATCGGCACGTACGACGGGATCCCGATCGTCGTCTCGCGCACCGGCTACACCGGCGAGCTCGGCTACGAGGTCTGGTGCCACCCGTCCGACGGGCCGGCGGTCTGGGATGCGATCTGGGAGGCCGGGCAGGAGCACGGCCTGACGCCGCTCGGGCTGGAGGCGCTCGACATCCTCCGCATCGAGTCGGGCCTGATCTTCGCGGGCTACGAGTTCGACGACCAGGTCGACCCGTTCGAGGCGGGCATCGGGTTCGCGGTCGACCTCCGCACGGAGGACGACTTCGTCGGCCGCACCGCGCTCGAGGAGCGCAAGGCGCACCCGCAACGCGTGCTGGTCGGGCTCGAGCTCGAGGGCAACGAGGTCGCCGGCCACGGCGACGAGCTGTACGTCGGCCGGCAGCGCGTCGGCGTCGTCACGAGCGGCACGCGCAGCCCGATCCTGAGGAAGACCATCGCGCTCGCCCGCGTCGCCGTGCAGTACGCCGAGCTCGGCACCGCGCTCGAGGTCGGCAAGCTCGACGGCCTCCAGAAGCGCATCAAGGCGACCGTCGTCCGCATCCCGTTCTACGACCCGGACAAGACCCGCCCACGGTCGTAGAGCTGCCCGAGCGCGGCTAGCCCGGAAGGAAGCTCCCGAGGCGCTCGAGCGTCTCCAGGATGAGCCAAGGCGGAACCGACTCGGCCGCCCGGCGCACGAGCGGGGCGACGAGCGCGGGCAGGGCACCCTGCTCCTCCGCGTCGTCCACGGCGCGCACGAGGCCGTCCTCGATGGCCTGCTCGAGCTCCTCGCGGCTGAGGCCTTGCTCGTCCGAGAACGCCTCCAGCGCCTCCTCGCTCCGTACCGCGAGGACGAGCTCCTCGCGCGAGACGCCGAGCTCGCACGCGACGCCGTCGAGCGATCTGAGGGCGATCCGCTCGAGCGTCTCGCCGAGCCCCTCGGCCTCCGGACGGTCGCGCTCTTCGCACGGGTTCGCCACGGGCGTCGGCTCGTACGACGCGCCGCCGAGTGCGAGGTACGGGACGACGACCGCGGCGACGAGGCCCAGCGCGACGAGCACGGGGACGTACCGCCTCACGCCGGCCGCCTGCGGATGAAAGCGACGGGCACGAGCGCGAGCAGGGTGAGGCCCGCCGCGAGCAGGAACGGCCCCGAGAACGCGTTCGTCACGGCCCGATCGAGCTGATCCTGGAGCGCGGCGACGAGGCCCCGCCACTCGTCGTCGTCCGGCCGTCCCTCGAGGGCACGCCCGACATCCGGCAGCTCGCCCAGCTCGCCCGAGCGATCGACCTCGTCGAGCACGTCCTGGGCCACCCCGAGCTTGTCGAGAGGCGGGATCTCGCTGTCGAGGACGACGGCGGCGCCGGCGCGGATGGCCTCGTCGCGGTTCTCGTCGAGGGCGGTGGTCAGCACCGGCGCCAGCAGCAGGAGACCGAGGACGACGCCGGCGTGGCGCGCGGCGATCGTCCACCCGCCGTGGACGACCTGATCCGCGCGCCCGGCGAGCGCGATCTCGGTCAAGCCCGCGACGGTCAGCGCGACGCCGGCGCCGACGAGGATCTGGGGCGGGACCGTCCACGCCCATCCGGCCCTTGGCAGGAGGGCGAGGGCCGTGAGGCCGCCCGCAACGAGGACGACGCCGCAGGTGATCTCGGTGACGACGCCGAGCGAACGCGACCGGAGCCGGCCGACGGCGATCGCGGTCAGCGGCATGACCGTGACGACGAGCCCGGCCGCGGCCGGCGACATGCCCCAGCCGTCGACGAGCAGCAGGACGACGAGAAACAGGGCGGCGACGAGACCGCCCGAGACGAGGAGCAGCGCGAGGCTCGCAGCAAGCCGCGGGCGTCCGGCCGGAGCGGGGAGCGGGCGCGCGACGAGCCCCCGCAGCGCGGCGAGGAAGGCGAGCGAGACCGGAACCTGTACGAGGAAGATCGACTCCCAGCCGAGAGCCTGGGTCAGGACGCCGCCGACCGCAGGGCCGAGCGCGGCCCCGAGGACACCTGCGGCCACCCACCAGCCCACCGCCCGCTCGTCGCTCCCGAGGGTCTCGGAGAGCAGGTCGAGCGCGGCCGTGACGACGAGCACGGCGCCGAGCGCCTGCACGCAGCGGGCGCCGACGAGGACATCGAAGGAGGGCGCGAGGCCGCACGCGAGCGAGGCACCCGCGAAGACCAGCGCGCCGGCTCCGAACGCCTCCCGCGGCCGGCGCCGGGCGACGTAGGCCGCCGGCACCGCGAGCGCGGCGAGCACGAGGTTGAACGAGGTCAGCACCCAGGCGACCGTCGTGATCCCCACGTCGAACTCGGCGAGGACGTCCGGCAGGGCGAGCGTGACGATCGAGGAGTCCGCGAGCGCGAGCCCGACGCCGAGCCCCAGCAGGAGAGTCTGCGCGCGCTTCAAGCTGTCTCGCGGAAGCGGGCGGCGAGCACCTCGACGAGGCCGACAGCCGCACGTGGGTCCGCCTCGAGCGCCGCGACGAGCTTCTCGCGCGTGACGACCAGGCAGCGCACGGGCCCGACCGCGTGGATGTCGGCGATGCGACCGCCGGACGGGTCGAGGACCTCGATCTCCCCGATCAGGTCGCCGGCGGCCAGCTCCAGCGTCCGGCCCGGGCGCTCCACCCGGACGCGACCCTCGACCACCAGCATCAGCTCGGCGCCCGGCTCCCCGACCCGCATGATCGCCTCGCCGTCCGCGTACTCGCGCTCCTCCCCCATGGCGAGGATCGGCTCGAGCAGCTCCTGCGGCAGCATCGAGAAGACCCGTGGGTCGCGGATCAGCCGCTCGTAGCGCCCGCCGTGGAAGAGGAGCGGCTCGCCCTCGCCGTAGTGCGCGTACTCGACCTGCCCGAGGAAGAGCGAGTGGTCGCCGCCCCAGTACGAGCGAACGATGCGGGCGACGAGGTGGGCGAGCGCCCCTTGGACGAGCGGCGTCTCGTGGACGAGCTCGAAGCCGGGCTCCGGGCCGTCGGCGGTGGCGCGTCCCGCGAAGTGGTCGGAGAGATCGACCTGCCCGGCCTCGAGCACGCTGACGCCGAGACGCGTTCCCTCGTGCAGCAGCGTGCACATGCGCGCGCGCCGGTCGATCGAGACGAGCACGAGCGGCGGCCGGAGCGAGACCGACATGAAGGCGTTCGCTGTCATGCCGTGCACCTGGTCGCCGGCGCGCGTCGTGAGGACGGTGACGCCGGTGGCGAACATCCCGAGGGTGCGCCGGAACGCGATCGCCGGGTCGCCTTCGAGCCCCCCTCCGAGCTCGAGCTCCTCGCCGGTGGGCGCCTCGTCGAACGAGGCGCCGAACGCCTCGGGCGCGACGATCGCGTGCTCGATCGACGCCCGGAACTCCTCTGGTGCGCTCGAGCCCTCCACGAGGCTGATTGTGACGCGAAAGGGGCGGCCTCGGCCGCCCCTTTCGAAGCCGCCACGGTCGCGTCCCCTACGCCGTCCGCATCTCCTCCTGGAGGAGGGCGGCCTCGCGCGCGTCGGGCATCGCGGGGGCGTCCTCGCGAAGGCTCGGCGTGGAGCGATCCTGGCCGATCTTGCGATAGAGCCAGAGCAGGACGGAGATGCCGAGGACCGCGATACCGATGAGCACGTGCTTCGTCTCGGCCGCGTACGTCAGCCCGGGATCCGTGACGCCGACGTAGATGAACACGGCGTTCGCCAGCGCGAGCAGGAGCGCGATCGGGACGAACACCCGCGAGACGCGGATGGGCCGGGGCCAGTTCGGCCGGTCACGGCGCAGGAGCACGAACGCCGTGAGCGCGAAGAAGTGGGCGAGGATGTAGCCGACGTTCCCCGTGTAGAGGATCGCGAGCGTGTTCCCCACGAAGAACACGAGCAGGATGTTGACGACCATGTCCACGGTCATCGCGCGCCCGGGGACGTGGTAGCGGTTGAGGTGGAACAGCTGCTTGATCGTCATGTCGTCGCGCGCGATGCCGTACAGCGCACGTGACCCGTCGGCCGTCGCCGTGTTCATGGAGAGGAGGAGGCTCGCGATGAGCAGGATCACCATCACCTGCGACCCTCCGCCCAGGATCTCCTCGAACGCCGGGACGTAGAACGCGACCGGGTTGTCGGCGATCTCCTGCTGCGTCAGGACGCCGGAGATCCCGAGTGGAAGGAAGGCGTACACGAAGAGCGAGAAGAGCGCCGAGGTGCGCAGCGCGAGGCTCGTGTCGCGGGCGGTGTCCTTGTACTCCGGCGCGAACGTCGCGCACGCCTCGACCCCGTACGCCGACCACCCCATGACGAAGAGCCAGACGAATGCGGTCTTCCAGCCGCCCCACGGCTGCCCGGGATCGTTCAAGGTCCAGGTCAGGTTGTCCCCGTCCCAGTTCCCGGTGAGGTACGGGAGGAAGATGAAGACGGCGAGCGGGACCATGAGCATCGCGCCCGTGATGTACCCGAGCCACACCGCGGGCCGGATCCCGAAGATGTTCACGATCCAGACGAGAATGATCGCCGCGGCGGCGATGAGGTGCGGCAGCCCGATCTCGACGGGGCCCGTGCTGAAGTAGCCGGTCGCCTCCGCGCCCGTGCCCCCCGCAGGCTCGCCCGGGAACCACTCGGCCTGGATGAGGCCGCCGATGACGATCCCGAACAGCGCGAGCACCGAGGACCACGCGAACCAGTACCCGAAGGTGGCGATCGGGCCGATGGGGGTGAAGTACCTCCGCCAGCCCTCGTGGGCGTAGAGGGCGATGCCGCCCGGCTTCTCCGGGAACATCGACGCGGTCTCCGAGTAGATGAAGTTCGACAGCACGCCGATCGCCATCGAGACGGTCCAGAGGAACATCGCCGACCAGCCGCCGAGCGCTCCGATCGAGTAGCCGAGCGACCCGAGCAAGAAACCGGGGTTGGCCAGCGCGATGACGAACCCGTCGTACCAGCGCAGCGCTTTGAGGAGCTGGCGCTCTTCGACAGCCGCTCCCGCATACACAGCCTCCGACACGAAGCACCTCCCAGAGCGAAGTCGCGACAGGTCTGCCCCCGTCCGCGGCGACCGTAACACTCCGGAGGACGAGACTCAACCCGGCGGAAGCAACTACGATCGCCGCGGTGAAAGGGCCGCCGATCACCGTCTCCTGCCACTGCGGAGCGGTCGCGCACGTCCCCTACGGCGAGACGTGGACGTGCGGGGAGTGCGGCCGCCGCTGGAACACCGCGCAGATCCCGGCCGACGACTACTGGGGGATCCTGCGCGAGATGCGGAACTACCGGCTCGTCGTGATCGGCGTCGCGCTCGGTCTCGCGCTCGTGTTCGGCGCGCTCGCGCTGCTCGTCGCGCAGCGCTTCATCCTGCTCCTGCCGGTCGTGCTCACGTTCTGGTTCATCTGGTTCATGCCGTGGTGGCGCCGCCGGATTCGCCGCCGAGCGCGCGAGCTCCCAACCTGGCAGCTCACGCCCGAGTAGGGCACCGGCTTCTCACGACGCCAGATCCGTCGTAGTGTTACCCGCACGTCCGCGTAACCAGGCTGGAGGAGGAAGTCATGAAGACGCTCATCGTCGGCTACGACGGCACCGAGGCAGCGGAGCGCGCGCTCTCCCGCGCCGGGGACATCGCAGCGGCCTTCGGCTCGACGGTCGTGGTCACCAGCGTCGCTCACGTGATGTCGGCGACGTCGCACGGGGGAGGGTCCGTCGACCCGACCGACCCGCCCGAGGAGCACCAGGCGCTGCTCGAGAAGGCGTGTGCCGCGCTCGCCGAGCGAGGCGTGTCGGCAGAGGCGAAACTCGGCGTCGGCGACCCCGCCGAGGCGATCGTCGAGCTCGCGGAGCAGCGGGACGCGGATCTCATCGTCGTGGGGACTCGCGAGCCGAGCTTCTTCGAGCGACTTCTCGGACAGAGCGTGAGCGCCGCCGTCCAGCGGAACGCGCACTGCGACGTGCTCATCGTGCACTGACGCAGCCGTCCGCACCCGGAGCGTGAGACCCGAGGGGCCGTGCCGAGAGGTCGTGTGCGCCGTGCTATCGTACTTCTCGGCAATAGCGTTGCATAGGAGGCAACAGTGAGCGTACCCGCCCAGGCCCGCTACGTCGTCGTCGGCGCGGGCATCCACGGTCTCTCGACGGCGTACCACCTCGCGAGGGAGCTCGCCGCGCGAGGCCTCGGGTCGGGAGCGGACGTGCTCGTCCTCGACAAGGCCACGCCGGGCGCGGGCGCCTCCGGGATCGCCTGCGGCGTCGTCCGGAACAACTACTTCCAGCCGGCGATGAGCGAGCTCATGCAGGCGTGCGTGGAGGTCTGGGAGTCCGACCCGCAGGCCTTCGCGTACAACCCCGTCGGCTACATCGCGCTCGGCGCCGGCGTCCAGGAGGCCGACCTCGCGGCGACCTTCGAGCGCCAGGAGCGGATCGGCTACCGCTCCGAGCTGATCGTCGGCCAGGCCGAGGTCGACGCCCACATGAAGCGCCTCTTCCCCGACTGGCGGGCGCAGGGCGTCACGATCTGCCTCCACGAGCACCAGGGCGGGTTCGCGTTCAACACGGACTCGGTCCTCGGCCTCCGAGACAAGTGCCTCGGCGAGGGAGTCACGCTGCTCTCGTACACGGAGGTCACCGGGTTCCGCTTCCGTGACGACGGGTCGGTGTCCGCCGTCGCGACGAGCAAGGGCGAGATCGAGGTCGGAGAGCAGGTGGTCGTCGCTCCCGGCCCCTGGGCGAGGCAGCTCTGGGCGATGCTCGGGCTGCCGGAGACGATCGACATCCGGACGCCCTCGGGCGACGTCGTCCGCGATCAGCCCATGTGGACGTACTGGAACCTCC
>CAZODN010000117.1:0-7955 GCA_964578545.1 uncultured Gaiellales bacterium | reverse complement strand
CGCCGATGAAGATCGTCCCCGTGCCGCGCACGATCACGGTCTCGTCCGACATCGCAGGCACGTAGGCGCCGCCCGCGGTGCACGAGCCCATGACGACCGCGACCTGCGGGATCCCGAGCGCGGACATGCGCGCCTGGTTGTAGAAGATCCGGCCGAAGTGGTCGCGGTCGGGGAAGACCTCGGCTTGGAGGGGGAGGAACGCGCCGCCGGAGTCCACGAGGTAGACGCACGGCAGGCGGTTCTGGCGTGCGACCTCCTGCGCGCGCAGGTGCTTCTTCACCGTCAGCGGGAAGTAGGAGCCTCCCTTCACGGTCGCGTCGTTGGCGACGATCACGCACTGACGGCCCTCGACGACGCCGATCCCGGTGACGATGCCGGCCGACGGCGCCTGGCCCTCGTACAGGTCCCAGGCGGCGAGCGCGTTCAGCTCGAGGAAGGCGGTGCCCGGGTCGCAGAGCCGGTCGATCCGCTCCCGTGCCGTGAGCTTCCCGCGCGAGCGGTGCCGCTCGACCGCCTTCTCGCCGCCACCGAGCGCTACCTGCGCCGTGCGCGCGCGGAGCTCGGCGACGAGGGACTCCATCGTCGCGCGCCGGTGCTCGAACGTCTCGTCCCGGACCACCTGCGTGGAGAGCACGCCCATCGCCGCGAGCCTACCGCTCACCGGCGCACTGCCCGCCGGTGCCACCGGTGCACCGGTGTCAGACACCTTCCACGCATCGGCTCTACTGGACATCGGCGACCAGGGACCTGACCCGTGCGCCCCGGGCCAGGCAGCCACACGAGAACTGCGGCACGGCGATGTGGAACGATTGGCACGCATCCTCGAACAATTCCTCTTGACAGCAAACGGTGTCTGACACCGAAGGAGTGGGCCATGAGCGATCAGGTGAAGTACATCCTCGACGAGAGCCGAATTCCGGAGGCCTGGTACAACATCGCCGCCGACCTGCCCGCGCCGCCTCCGCCGGTGCTCCACCCGGGAACGGGCCAGCCCGTCGGCCCCGACGACCTCGCGCCGCTCTTCCCGATGGCGATCATCATGCAGGAGGTCTCGACCGAGCGGTTCATCGCCATCCCCGAGGAGGTGCGCTCGGTCTACCGGCAGTGGAGGCCGACACCCCTCTACCGGGCGCGACGCCTCGAGAAGGCGCTCGATACCCCGGCACGCATCTACTACAAGTACGAGGGCGTCTCGCCGACCGGCTCGCACAAGCCGAACACCGCCGTTGCGCAGGCGTACTACAACAAGCAGGAGGGCGTGAAGCGCCTCACCACCGAGACCGGGGCGGGGCAGTGGGGATCGTCGCTCGCGTTCGCCGGGGCGCTCTTCGGGCTCGAGGTCGACGTGTGGATGGTGAAGGTCTCGTACGACCAGAAGCCATACCGGCGTGGCCTCATCGAGACGTTCGGCGCGCGTGTCGTGGCGAGCCCGTCCGAGGAGACGGAGTCCGGCCGCGCGATCCTCGCCCAGAACCCCGACTCGAGCGGCTCGCTCGGGATCGCGATCTCCGAGGCGGTCGAGGCCGCTGCTCCGCGCGAGGACACGAAGTACTCCCTCGGCTCCGTCCTCAATCACGTGCTCATGCACCAGTCCGTGATCGGCGAGGAGGCCCAGATCCAGATGGGCGAGGCCGAGGACTACCCGGACATCCTGATCGGCTGCACGGGCGGGGGCTCGAACTTCGCCGGCCTCACCTTCCCGTTCATCGGCCGCGTGCTGCGTGAGGACGCGAAGATCCGCGTCATCGCGGTCGAGCCGGCTGCGTGCCCGAGCCTGACGAAGGGCATGTACGCCTTCGACTTCGGCGACACGGGTCACCTGACCCCGCTCGTGAAGATGCACACGCTCGGCTCGACCTTCGTTCCTCCGCCGTTCCACGCGGGTGGCCTGCGCTACCACGGGATGGCGCCGATGGTGAGCCACCTGAAGGAGCTCGGGCTGCTGGAGGCGCGCGCCTATACGCAGACTGAGGTCTTCGCAGCCGGGGTCGAGTTCGCCCGGGCCGAAGGCATCGTCCCCGCCCCGGAGGCGAACCACGCGGTGAAGGCGACGATCGACGAGGCGATCCGCTGCCGCGAGGAGGGCGTCTCGCAGTCGATCCTCTTCAACCTCTGCGGGCACGGGCACTTCGACATGCAGGCGTACATCGACTACTTCGCCGGCAAGCTCGAGGATCTCGAGTACTCGGAGGACGAGGTCGCGATGGCGCTCGCCGGGCTGCCGAGCGTGGCTGCGTAGGCGTCTTTCCCGGACAGGTCAAGGGGTCAGACCCCGGGCTTCCGAGCTCCCGGATGGGGGAGGTCGTGATGGCGCTCGACGCCCTCCACATCGTGGCCGCGGAAGTGTCCTTCCGGACACGTCCGGGGGTCAGACCCCGGGACGTGTTCGGTGCGGCCACGCGGCTCGCGCCAGGAACTCCGCTCGCGGCGCCGAACACGCCGCCATGGCGACCCCCGAGGCTCGCGTCATCACCGTGCGCCCGCGCACCGTGCTGGGCGTCCTCGCGCTGGCCGTGCTCGTCGGGCTCGCGCTCATGCTCGTGCTCCTCGCCTGGCGCGTCCTGACGTGGATCCTCATCGCCGCGCTGCTCGCGGCGGCGCTGAACCCCGCGGTCGAGTGGCTCGAGCGCCGCGGCCTGACCCGCGCGCTCGCGGCAACGGCCGTCTTCGTCGTCGCCCTGCTGGTCGTGAGCGGTCTCGGCTTCCTCGTCATCCCGCCCGTCGTCACGCAGGTGACCGACTTCGTGAACGCACTGCCTGGATTCGTGGACGACCTGACCGCTGGGCGAGGCCCGTTCGGCTGGTTGCAGGAGCGCTACCAGATCGTCGACCGCATCGAGGACGCGATCCAGGAGCAGGGCGTGGGCGGGATCCTCGGGCTCAGCGGCCCCGCTCTCGACGTCGTTCGCAGCGTCGTGACCGCCGTCGTCGGCGTGATCACCGTGATCTTCCTCACCTACTTCATGCTGCTCGAGGGGCCGCGCACGGTCTCTGGGCTCCTCGGCCTGCTCCCCGACGAGCCTCGCCCGCGCTTCGAGCGGGTGGGCGGCGAGATCTACCGCACGATCTCCGGGTACGTCACCGGGAACCTCCTGATCAGCCTCGTCGCCGGCATCCTCGCGACGATCGTCCTCTACGCGGTCGGCAGCGAGTTCGCGATCGCGCTCGGGCTCCTCGTCGCCATCCTCGACCTCATCCCGCTCGCCGGGGCCACGATCGCCGCCATCGTCGTGACGACGGTCGTCTTCATCGAGACGGACTGGGTGCGCGCCGTGATCGTCATCGGCTTCTTCGTCGCCTACCAGCAGTTCGAGAACCACGTGCTGCAGCCGCTCGTCTACGGGAGGACGGTGCAGCTCTCGCCGCTCGTCGTCCTCTGTGCCGTGCTCGTCGGAGCGCAGCTGGCCGGTGTGTTCGGGGCGCTGCTCGCGATCCCGGTCGCGGGGTCGCTCCTCGCGGTCGCGCGCGAGCTCATCGAGTACCGAAAAGAGGTCGGGGCCGAGACGCTGTAGAGGGCGGCCTAGACCTCCACGAGCCCGAACGTCCCGGCGAGCAGGAACGCGTTCAGCGTGATGACGAGCGAGGCGACCACGACTCCGGCCACGGTCGTGACCCGCCGGTTCACGAGCTCCCCCATGAGCCCGCGGTCGCGACAGAAGAGGATGAGCGGGATCAGCGCGAAGGGAATCCCGAACGAGAGGACGACCTGCGAGAGGACGAGCGCGCGCGACGGGTCGACTCCGACCGCCACGACGATCAGCGCCGGGAGCATGGTCACGAGCCGGCGGAGGAAGAGCGGGATCTGGCGGCCGATGAAGCCTTGCATGACGACCTGCCCGGCCATCGTCCCGACGCTCGAGGACGAGAGGCCCGAGGCGAGCAGCGCCACGCCGAACAGGAGATCGGCGTGCGAGCCGAGGTACAAGCCGAGCGCGTCGTACACCTCCGTGAGGTCCTCGCCCACGTTGGTGAGCCCGCGGCCGTAGAAGGTGGAGGCGGCGATGATCAGCATGCTCATGTTGATGAGCCCCGCGATGCTCATCGCCACCACGACGTCCACGAGCTCGAACCGGTAGATGCGCCTCTTCTCCGCCTCCGTCGCTCCCACGATGCGGTGCTGGGTGAGGGCCGAGTGCAGGTAGATGACGTGCGGCATGACCGTCGCGCCGATGATCCCGACGGCGAGGAGCACGCTCTCGGTTCCGCTGAAGCCGGGGACGAAGCCGCCGACGACGTCGGCCGGCTCGGGCTCGGCCAGGAGGACCTGGAGCGCGAACGCGCCGACGATCACGCCGATGAGGCCGGCGATGACGGCCTCGAGCCGCCGGAAGCCGCGCGCCTGCAGCGCGAGGATGAGCATCGCGGCCACGCCGGTGAGCAGCGCCGCAGGGAAGAGCGCGATCCCGAAGAGCAGGTTGATCCCGATCGCCGCGCCGACGAACTCGGCGATGTCGGTCGCCATCGCGACGACCTCCGCCTGGAGCCAGAGCACGACGTTCGTCCGGCGGGAGAACCGGTCGCGGCACACCTCGGGGAGGTTCCTGCGCGTCGCGATCCCGAGCTTCGCGCTCATCGACTGGACGAGCATCGCCATGAGGTTCGCCATGAGGACGACCCAGAGCAGCAGGTAGCCGAACTTCGCCCCCGCAGCCATGTTGGTCGCGAAGTTCCCGGGGTCGACGTACGCGACCGCGGCGATGAACGCCGGCCCGAGGAACGGCCAGAGCCTACGGACGCCGCGCCGCCGGCCCGCGAGCGATTCCTGGGCGGCGGCGAGGACGCGCGCCTCGCCGGGGAGGACGTCGTCGAGCGGGTGCTCGGGGGCGGCGCGGTCGTGCGCGGTCTGCGGCTGCTCCATCGCCGCACAACCTAGTGCGCCGACCCGCGGGAGAGCCGGTAGTTCCCCGGCTCGTCGCCACGGGATTGCCCGTACGCGCGCGTGGGGCCGGCATGCAAGGCTGGGAGCGTCGACAATCGCCGGAGGTGGGGAGATGACGTACCCGGTTCGCGTTCGGGGCGAGCTCGCACCCGAGTTGAGCCGCTGGCTGTGGCTGGTGAAGTGGCTGCTCGCGATCCCGCACTACATCGTCCTCGGGATCCTGTGGATCGCGTTCGTCGGAGTGAGCGTGATCGCGTTCTTCGCGATCCTGTTCATGGGCCGCTACCCGCGCTCGCTCTTCGACTTCAACGTGGGGGTGCTCCGCTGGAGCTGGCGCGTCGCGTACTACTCGTACGGGGCGCTCGGCACCGACCGGTACCCGCCGTTCACGCTCGGGCAGGAGCCGGACTACCCGGCGACGCTCGACATCGAGTACCCGGGACACCTCTCGCGCGGGCTCGTGCTCGTCAAGTGGTGGCTGCTCGCGATCCCCCACTACATCGTGGTGGCGTTCTTCGTCGGGAGCGCCTCCTGGGCCTGGGGCCCGGGGTGGCGCTTCGTCATGAGCGGCGGCCTCATCGGCGTCCTCGTCCTGTTCGCGGCCGTCGTCCTCCTCTTCCGCGGGCGGTACCCGGGGTCGATCTTCGACCTCGTGCTCGGCCTCGACCGCTGGGTGCTGCGCGTGGCGGCGTACGCCGGCCTGATGACCGACCGCTACCCGCCGTTCCGCCTCGACCAGGGGCCGGACGAGCCTGCCGCGGAGCCGTCCGAAGCTGCCGGAGAGGCGGTGCCGGCCGCCGCAGCCGCCACCCCCGGCTCGCGCTGGACGTTCTGGCGCGTGCTCCTCGTCGTCCTCGGGAGCATCGTCGCCCTCGTGGGCGCAGGGGTGATCGCGGCCGGCACGGTCGCCGTGGTCGTCGACCAGACCCAGCGCGACGACGAGGGCTACCTCATGAGCCCCGACGAGCGGTTCGCGAGCGCCGGCTACGCGGTCGTGTCCGAGCGGGCGGACCTCTCGCTCGAGGGCCAGGAGCGCGCCATCGACTTCTTCCTCGGCACCGTCAAGATCGAGAGCGACTCCGTCCGGCCCGTCTTCGTCGGGATCGGCCCGGAGCGCGAGGTCGAGGCCTACCTCGGCGACGTCCAGCGGTCGGTCGTGACCGAGATCGGGCGGAGGCCGAGGTACGACGAGCAGCCGGGCACGAGCCCTGCGGGGCCACCGGGCGAGCAGGGCTTCTGGGCCGCGTCGGCGACGGGCTCGGGGACGCAGGCGCTCACCTGGGACCCGGAGGACGGTGACTGGGTCGTCGTGCTCATGAACGAGGACGGCTCCGCGGGCGTTCAGGCCGACCTCGCCATCGGGGCGGAAGTCGATCCCCTGCTCGGGATCGGGATCGGGATGGTCGTCGGAGGCATCGTGCTGCTCGCGCTCGGCGCGCTCGCGATCGCCGTCGGCGCGACGCGCGCGTCGAGGGGAGGTGGTGCGGCGTGACGCGGGTGCTCGTCGCGAGCGCGAGCCGGTACGGCGCGACGGAGGGCATTGCCGAGGCCATCGGCTCGACCCTTGCGCGCGCCGGGCTCGACGTCGACGTGCGCCGGGCGGAGGAGGTCGAGAGCCTCGAGGGCTACGACGCCGCCGTGCTCGGCTCCGGCGTGTACATGGGCCACTGGCTCGAGGCCGCGCGCGGGCTCGTCGAGGAGCACGCGGCCGAGCTTTCCTCGATCCCGACGTGGCTCTTCTCCTCGGGCCCGATCGGCGACCCGCCGAAGCCGGCCGAGGGCAAGGCCGTTCAGGTCGAGGACATCGTCGAGAAGACGGGCGCCCGCGGGCACGCCCTGTTCGCGGGGAAGCTCGACCGGAGCGCGCTGCGCTTCGGCGACCGTGCGGTCGTGACGGCGTTCCGCGCGCCCGACGGCGACTTCCGCGACTGGGACGCGATCGCGGCGTGGGCGACGAGGATCGCGGAGGAGCTCGGCAGCACGGAGTAGCCTCCGCTCGTGATCCGGGAATACCGGAAGAGCGAGGACAGGCCCTGGGCCGAGGGTCGCCTGGACGAGGCGTGGGGCGGAGCGCTCCAGGCTCGGCGCGGTGCGCTGCTGGACGTGCTCGCGCTCCCGGGCTTCGTCGCCGAGGAAGGCGGGCGGCCGGTCGGGATCGCGACGTACCGCATCGACGGCGACGAGTGCGAGCTCGTGTTCCTCGAGGCCTTCGAGCCTCGTCGCGGGATCGGGACAGCCCTGGTGGAGGCGGTCGTGGGGGCTGCTCGGGGCTGCCGCCGCATCCGGGTCGTCACGACGAACGACAATCTCGACGCGCTCCGCTTCTACCAGCGGCGCGGCTTCCGCCTGGTGGAGCTGCGCGCGGGCGCGGTCGACGAGGCGCGCCGCTCGCTCGAGCCGTCGATCGGCCTGGTCGGCGAGGCCGGGATCCCGATCCGCGACGAGCTCGAGCTCGCGCGCGACGTGCTGCCGTGAAGGGGTACGCCGGGTTCGTTCGCACCCTCGGGCGCACGCGTGCGTTCGCCTGGGTCGCCTCGCGGCTCTTGCCCCCGATCGACACGCGCTTCTCTCGCCATCCGCTCTCGACTCTCGGGACGGACTTCCCGCTCTGCTACCTGACCGTCCGCGGGCGAAGGAGCGGGGAGCCGCGCACCGTTCCTCTCCTCCACGTCCGGGACGGCGACCGCGTCGTCCTGATCGCGTCGAACTGGGGTCGCCGCCGACACCCGGCGTGGGCGCTGAACCTCGACGCAGCGGGGGAGGCGTCGGTCGCCGACCCCGGCGGCCGGCCCCGCGCGATGACGTCCAGGCGGGCGACCGCCCAGGAGTGCGAGCGCTACTGGGCGGAGGCGCTCCGGATCTGGCCCGGCTACGACGGCTACCGGCGCCGTGCCGGGCGCGAGATCCGCATGTTCGTCCTCGAGCCGGCGGGGTGAGAGAATGGGCGGCGTGGCTCACGCGCCGGCCCGTCCGAGCGCTTCCGAGCGCTACCGCGCGCTGACTCCCCGGTCGCGCGCGCTCTGGGAGCGCGCGCTCGAGTCGCTCCCCGGCGGCAACACCCGGACGACCGTGTTCC
>CAZODN010000116.1:0-7996 GCA_964578545.1 uncultured Gaiellales bacterium | reverse complement strand
GGACCCCTTCATTACGAGTGAAGTGCTCTACCAGCTGAGCTACGTCGGCGAGGCCGCCTGAGTGTAGCCGCGCTCAGGCGCGAATCGTGCGGCTCGAGCCCGCGAGCGCGCCGTGGACGCGCACGAACAGCGCCTCGAGGGCGAGGGACGCGTTCAGGTTGAACTCCTCGAGCGCGCGCCAGGTTTCCCGCACCGCCTCGGCCGCCTCGACCGCGCCCGCCCCGGCGCCGGCCTCGACGTCCTGCCGGAGCTCGTCGACGAGGTCGGCGTTGACCACCGCGTCCTCGGCGCCCGCGGCCACGACGACGAGGTCGCGGTACCACGACTCGAGCGCCTCGAGCCCCGCGAGCACCTCGTCGCGCTCGGCGCCGTGCTGCGCGCGGCGCACGCGCTGGTCGGCCTCGCGAGCGGGGAGGTCGACGCCGTCCACGAGCGCGCGCTCGCGCTCCTTCGCCTCGGCGCCCCGCGCGGAGGCGGCGTCGAGAAGGACGGCCGCCGCGTCGGCAGGCTCGAACGCCGGGTCGAGGTAGACCGCGCGTGCGGCCGCGACGAGCGCCGCCCTCCGGGCAGCGCCGTCCGCATCGAGCAGCCTGCGGGCGCGGTCGAGGCGGCCGGCCGAGACCCTCGCCAGCGCGCGCACCTCCGCCTCGCTGCGCTCGGGCGCCCGCGCCGCGATCCACTCGCGCACCGCGCGCTCGGACAGCCGCCGGAACGGCACGAGCTGGCAGCGGGAGAGGATCGTCGGCGGCAGGGGGCCGAGCTCGCTCGCGACGAGCAGGATGACGGCGTACGACGGCGGCTCCTCGAGGTCCTTGAGGAGGGCATCGGCCGCGTCCTCGTTCATCCGGTGCGCGTCGAGGACGACGTACACGCGGCGCTCGGCCTCGAACGGCCGCATGTGGAGGTCGTGTCGAAGAGCGCGGACGTCGTCGATCCGGATCATCTCCCCGAGCGGCTCGAGGACGTAGAGGTCCGGGTGCGTGCGCGCCTCGACGCGGCGCGCGTCGCCCAGCAGCGCGGCCGCGAAGGCGAACGCGGCGGTCCGCTTTCCCACCCCGTCCGGGCCGTGGAGGAGGTACGCGTGCGCGGCGCCCCCCTCGAGAGCGGCCTGGAGGAGGCGCTTCGCCTCGGACTGCTCAGGCACGTGCGCGAAGAGCTCCATACACCTCCTCCGCGAGCGCCTCGGGCGGCCGCGAGGCGTCGAGCACGACGATGCGCTCCGGGAAGCGAGCCGCGAGCTCCCGGTACCCCGCCGCGACGCGGGCGTGGAAGTCGCCCGGCTCGCGCTCGAGGCGGTCGTGGTCGCCCTGGAGCCGGTCGGCGAGCTCAGCGGGGTCGAGCTCGAGCAGGAACGTCCGGTGCGGCAGGAGCCCCCCCACGGCGGCGAGGTTGAGGTCGAGGACGCGGTCGAGCCCGAGCCCGCGCCCGACGCCCTGGTACGCGATCGAGGAGTCGACGTAGCGGTCGCAGACGACCCACGCGCCCCGCTCGAGCGCGGGACGGATCACCTCGTCCACGTGCTGCGCGCGGGAGGCCGCATACAGGAGCGCCTCCGCCCAGGGCGAGACGTGCCCGCCGTGCAGGAGGAGGTCGCGGATCCGCTCCCCGAGCTCCGTCCCGCCGGGCTCGCGCGTGAGGACGACGTCCCGCCCGTCTGCGGCGAGCCGCTCCGCGAGCAGCGTCGCCTGGGTGGACTTGCCCGAGCCGTCGATGCCCTCGAAGGTCACGAACATCGGAAGCCATCCTACGGTCGTCCGTAGGATGCGGCCCGTGCGTGTCGTGGTCACCGGAGGCGCGGGCTTCATCGGCTCGCACGTCGTGGACGCGCTCGTCGCGCGTGGCGACGAGGTCACCGTGATCGACTCGCTCGTGCACGGCAAGCGCGAGAACGTCAACGCGGGCGCGGAGCTCCACGTCCGGGACATCCGAGACCCGCTCGACGACGTCTTCGACGCCGTCCACCCCGAGGTCGTGATCCACCTGGCCGCGCAGGCGGACGTCCGGGTGTCCGTGGAGCAGCCGGTGCTGGACGCGGAGGTCAACGTGCTCGGCACGGTGCGCGTCCTCGAGTCGGCTCGGAGGCACGGAGCGCAGGTCGTCTTCAGCTCGACCGGCGGCGCGATCTACGGCGAGTGCGTGGAGCCCGCCAAGGAGACCGCTCCCTGCGAGCCGCTCTCGCCGTACGGCACCGCGAAGCTCGCGGCGGAGGAGTACCTCCGCTCGTACAACCGGCTGTACGGGACGGGCCACGTCGCGCTCCGCTACGGCAACGTCTACGGGCCGCGCCAGGATCCCCACGGCGAGGCAGGCGTCGTCGCGATCTTCCTTGGCCTGCTCGCCCGAGGCGAGCAGGCGACGATCTTCGGCGACGGCCTCCAGACGCGTGACTACGTCTACGTCGGCGACGTCGCCCGCGCCACGCTCGCGGCGATCGGGCACGAGGGAGGCGTCTTCAACGTCGGCACGGGCCGGGAGACCTCGGTCGTCGACCTGTACGCGCTCTGCGCCCGCGTCGCCGGCTCCGACGCCGTCGCCCGCCACGCCGAGCCGCGGCTCGGCGAGCTCCAGCGGAGCTTCCTCGACCCGGCGCTCGCGGAGCGCGAGCTCGGCTTCCAGGCGCTGGTCGGCATCGAGGACGGTCTCCGCGCGACGTGGGACTGGGTTCTCGCGAGCGAGAAGGACTAGCGGTTCGGCGGGCGAAGTTCGTCGCCCGTGGAACACCCGCTCCCCGCTCCCGACGCCCTCGTCCGCCCCTGGCGCACCGCCGCCTACGCCGCGGGAGCGATCGCGGCAGTCGAGCTCCTGCTCCTCCTCGTCATCGGCGGCGGCAAGCTCGCGGGCTGGGTGAGCGACCGCGTCGAGCTCGCCGCGCGGGAGAGCGTGGTCGCGACGCCCGCGCAGGCAACCCGGACGCCGGCCGCGCACAGGAAGGCGCCGGTCGCCGTCGCGAAGCGCCCGCGCTCGAAGACGGTGGTCATGGTGCTGAACGGGAACGGTCGCACCGGCGCCGCCGCCGCGGCGGCGTCACGCGTGCAGGGACGCGGCTACCGCGTCGGCGAGGTGACGAACGCGCCCGAGCTCGTCCCGAGGAGCATCGTCATGTACCGGCCCGGGTTCGCGGGCGAGGGGAAGCGCCTCGGGAAGGACCTCGGGGTTCGCCTCGTCACGCCGCTCGACGGCATGCGCCAGAGCGCCCTGCACGGCGCGCACGTCGTCTTCATCCTCGGGCCGTAGTCGCCTACGAACCAGGCGCGCAGCCGCCCGCGTTGACCGCGTCGCGGGCGACGTCCAACGGGCCGCCCTTCACCCACTGGTTCCCGGATGGGTCGAGCGTGTACGCGTTGTTGAGGAAGCGGTACGCCGCGCACAGGTTCCGGCGCACCTCGTACTCGTAGATCCCGAGCGTGTACCAGGCGTCCGGGTTGTCGGGCTGGAGCTCGACAGCCTGGATGTAGCGCCGCTCGGCCGTGGCGAAGAACCGCTGGCGCTCGGCGACGCGCGCGAGGGCGAAGAGCGGGTCGATCGAGAGCGGGTTGAAGAAACGCGCCCACAGAGCCCGGTCACGGGCCCGCTCGAGGTCGCGGTCGACGAGGGCGTGGGTCGAGCTCCGCTCCATGCGATCCGCGAGCCGCGGGAACGAGAACGACACGAGCACGGCGGCGGCGAGGACGACGGCGCCGATCGCGAGGAACGGCCGAGCTCGCGCCGGACCGATCTCGCGGCCCGCTGCGACGACCACGCCGACCGCGAGCATTGTCGGCGCCGTCACCGCCAGGAAGTCCCAGTCGTAGTCCACGAGCGCGTGGCCGAGGTACGCGGTCGGCACGGCGACGAGCGCGACCGCCGCCCTCCGCTCGGCGCCGTCGAGGCGTCGAAGGGCGCACGCGCAAGCTCCCGCGACCGCGGCGACGAGGGCGAGGAAGAGCGCGATCCCGGCGATGCCGCCGTCGGAGAGGTGCTGGAGCGGGACGCTGTGCGGCTGCAGCACGTTGCGAGCGTCCGCCCGGTAGCGCTTGCGCGCGATCTCGAACGTGCCCGCGCCCGCCCCGAGCGGCGCGTGCCCGGCGAACACGTCCCAGGCCTCCGACCACCAGCAGAGGCGGTTGTTCGGGTCGAGGGAGCCGAGCCGGCTCGGGTCGTTCACGACCTCCCCGCAGGACCTGCCCGACGACACGGCGTCGCCGGCGGAGACCGCGACGGCGGCCACCGCGGCGAGAACGACCACGGCGGCCGCGGCGACGAGGGCGCGGCCGAACCGCGTGCGCGCCCGCTCGCCGAACGAGCGCCGCGCGACGAGCGTGGCGAGGCCGACGGTGAGTGCCGCGGCGGCGAGCGTCAGGAGCGCGAACACGCGCCCGTCCGCGACGCGGTCGGCGCGGGTCGCCACGTCCTCGGTCAGGGCCGGGCGGGTGAAGGCCCAGGCGCCGACGAGCGCCGCCGGGCCGGCGGAGACGAGCAGCAGGAGCCCCGACTCGAGACGCTCGCGGGAGAGGGCGAGCCAGAGCGCGAGCACCCCGACGCCGACGACGACCCCCGCCCGGGAGAGGGTGAGCATGAGGGAGAGCGTCGCCGCGAAGACGAGCAGTCCCCCCGCGGGCGCCGCCCAGCGACGCCGGTCGGAGCTCGTCCCGAGCCACAGCCCGAGCACGAGCGCGACGTCCGCGAGCAGCGCGAGCGCGTTCCAGTACCCGACGGGCTCCCGCAGCCTGGCGACGCGGTCGCCGTCGGGATCGAGCGCGGGCACGGCCTTGGCGAGGAGCGCCCAGGCGAGCGTGGCGCCGACGACGACCGAGAGCACGGCCGCGCCGAGCCTCGCGGCGACGCGTCCGGCGGCAGCCCCGAGCAGGATCCCGACGCCGAGGAACGCGGCGTACGCGACGCCCTTGTTGAACGCATCCCAGCTCCGGTCGGGGACGACAGACCAGGCGACGGTCGCGCCCGTCCACACGGCGAGCGCGCCCATGGCGAGCAGAACGAAGGCCCCGGAGCGCCCGACGCGGGGCAGCGGGAGCCGGCCGAGACCGACGGCGACGAGCGCGCCCGCGAGGAGGACGACAGCCGCTCCTCCGACCGGCAGGATCCCGCCGACGCCCGAGCCTCCACCCGCGAACGTCGCGCCGAGCAGGGCGAGGCCGGCGAGGGAGGCGAGGACGAGAGCGCCCCGTCCCGGCGCCCGAAGCGACTGCTCGGCCGCCGGGTCCATGGGCGGCCACGGTACCAACCCCGCATCCGGGCGTTCGGGGAAAGCCACGCGTGCGCGAGAACGAGGCCTGCTCCCGCCTGGGACGGGGAGGTACCGCGCCTCCGGCGTCTAACAGATCGTTTACTCTCCACATACCACTGGATCACCTCACGCCGGGAGACTCCCCTTGCGCGCCCTTCCGGCTCACCCCGTGAGACCTCTGCCCGACACCACACTCCGTCCCCCTCGCGCGCTCGCGACGCTCGCGGCGCTCACGCTTGCCGTCCTGGCCGCGATCGCGCTCGCGCAGCCCGCCGCGGCCGGCACGGACGCCGCCGCGACGAAGTGCGGGAAGCAGGTGCTCGCCGACTGGTTCGACAACGGCCGGATCGACCGGATCTACCCGCTCAACTGCTACGAGGAGGCGATCGACGCCATCCCGGCCGACCTCCGCGACTACGCGGACGCCGAGGAGGTCATCACGCGCGCGCTCCAGAGCGCGCTCCGGGGGCAGCTTGCCCCCGGCGGGAAGGACCCGACGCCGGGGAACGACGACCCGAGCGGCGGGTCCGGCGGGCAGGGCGGCTCCGGTGGGAGCGGAAGCTCCGGCGGAAGCTCCGGCGGCAGCGGGAGCCAGGGCGGATCACCCCAAGCTGCACCGGACGTCGACACGTCCGGCCCCAGCTCGGTGCCCGTCCCGCTCATGGTGCTCGGAGGCATCTCGATCGCGCTCCTCGCTGCCGGCGGCCTCGGCTACCTCTCGCGTCGGCGCCAGGCGGCCCACGCCGGCGACGACCTCGACACCCTCGTCTAGCCCCGACGCGCGCCGCGGCGGCGATCGTGCCCGCGGTACAATGTGCGGTCTGATGCGAATTGGCCGTTTTGCAGGGATTTTCGGGCACCGCATCACCGTCCGGCCCTCGCCCTACCATCCCGTGCCCGCTCGCATGACGGATGAAGTACGGCCGAGCGGGAGGTCGTGATGTCGAACCCGGCTCGGGAGGAAACGATGGCAACCGTGGAGCAGGCGCAGGTCACCCAGGCGACGGAGGACGAGATCGTCAACACCGTCATCGACCCGGAGGTGAGCGTCGCGCCCGAGCGCTACTTCACGGTCCCGGGCCGCAGCCCCTTCGACGAGATCGAGTGGGAGCTGCGCGACGCGCACATCCCCGGCAAGGACGGCCCGGCGTTCGAGCAGAAGGGCGTCGAGTTCCCGAAGTCGTGGTCGCAGACGGCGACGAACATCGTCGCGCAGAAGTACTTCCGCGGGCGCATGGCCTCCCCGGAGCGCGAGCGCTCCGTCAAGCAGATGATCGGCCGCGTCGTCACGACCATCGGCGGCTGGGGGCGCGAGGGCGGCTACTTCGCGACCGAGGAGGAGGCCGAGACGTTCGAGGCCGAGCTCGAGGCGATCCTCGTCAACCAGTACGCCTCGTTCAACTCGCCGGTCTGGTTCAACGTCGGCTTCGAGGCGAAGCCGCAGTGCAGCGCGTGCCAGCCGTGGCACGCGCTCGTCTCGACCCCGGACGGGATGATCCCGATCGGGCAGATCGTCGAAGAGGAGCAGATCGGACGCGAGGTCTACGACGCCGACGGAGCGACTCGGGTCGTCGCGGTGAAGGCGAACGGCCGCAAGGAGGTCTTCCGTGTCACCCTCCGGAACGGGAGCTTCGTCGAGGCGACCGGCGACCACGTCGTCAAGGCCGTCCACGCGCGCCGTTCACAGCCGCTGTGGCTCCGAGTCGACGAGCTCAGGCCGGGCATGCGGATGCATCTCCATCCGCACCGGGCGAAGGTCGCGAGCCGCACGCTCGCCCTGGCAGGCGGCGGCTCGTCACTGCCGGACGAGCCCGATGCGGGCGCCGACCCGACCGCGGTCGCCGAGGCGGCGCTCGCCGGCTGGCTCCAGGCCGACGGCTTCGTCGGGCAGTACGAGAAGGGGACGAACCGATCGCTCACGCTGGAGTTCCAGGTCGCGAACGACGACGAGCTCGACTGGGTCGAGTCGAATCTCGACCTCGTCTTCCCGGACGTGCACCGCCACGTCCGGGAGGTGGCGACCCAGAACGCGTCGCTCCGCTGTCGCCGGATCCGGCTCTACGGCGAGGGCCTCCGCGAGTTCGTCGAGCGCTGGCAGCTGCTCCTGCGCGGGACCGCGATCAGAGTCCCAAACCGTCTCTGGACGGCCTCGCACGACGAGATCACCGCCTACCTTCGCAGCGTCTTCCAGGCCGACGGGTACGTGAGCGTTCGCCGCGACAACGGCAACGAGAACGGGCGCGTGGCGTTCGCCGTCATCGGAGAGCGCTGGGCAGAGGACATCCAGCTGCTGCTCAACGTCGTCGGCATCTACTCGCGTCGGTCCCGCAAGCGGGAGGCCAGGGAGAACAGGCACGACCTGCACGAGGTCTCGATCTCCATGGGCTCCGAGCGGGCGCGGTTCGCGGAGCTCGTCGGGTTCGTGGGCGCCGACAAGCAGCGCACGCTGCTCGAGTCGCTCGACCTCCGCGGGTTGAAGACGTGCCCCGACCTCCGCGAGGAGGAGATCGTCTCGATCGAGTCGATGGGCGTGCAGGACGTCTACGACATCCAGACCGAGTCCGGCGAGTACCTGTCCAACAACGTCGCCGTGCACAACTGTTTCATCCTCTCCATCGAGGACTCGATGGAGTCGATCCTCGACTGGATCCGCCGCGAGGGGATCGTGTTCCGCGGTGGCTCGGGCTCCGGCGTCAACCTCAGCCGGCTGCGCTCCTCGAAGGAGCAGCTGTCGAAGGGCGGGTACGCCTCCGGCCCCGTGTCGTTCATGCG
>CAZODN010000115.1:0-8045 GCA_964578545.1 uncultured Gaiellales bacterium | reverse complement strand
GGGCTCGGCGTCGGAGATCTACGGAAGCGCCGGCCACGGAAGGGTGAGTTGCGCGCAGCCGAAGACGAGGACGCGCACGAAGGGCGAGCCCTTCACGGTTCGCTTCGACAGGGCCACCCAGGCGCTGATCGAGGACGAGGCGCGCCGGCAGCGGCGCTCCCGCAGCGCAATCGTGGAGGAGCTCGCGGACGAGGCGCTACGGACGCGGCGCTTCCCGGGAATCGGCTATCGCGACGAGCCTCCCTTCCGCCGGGCCTGGGTCGTCGGCGCGGGCCTCGACGTGTGGGAGCTCTGCGACCTGATCGACCGCTACCCGGACGTCGAGACGCTCGTCGCCGACTTCCCGCTCGTCGAGCGGCGTCACTGCGAGCTGGCGCTCGCGTACAGGGACGCCTACCCCGACGAGGTCGCCTCGGACATCGCCGAGAACGACCGCCTCCCCGGGGACCGGATCCGTGCTGCGCCCTTCGTCCGATACGCGCCCGCGCGCTCGTAACGGCGCGTGCGGCTGCTGCTCGACGAGCACTTCTCGCCGCTGCGGGTCGGCGAGCGCCTGGCAGCGGCCGGTCACGACGTGCTCGCGCTGGCCGCGGAGCCTCGCTACGCGGGACTGACGGACGACGCCGTCCTCGAGCTCGCCGCGACCGAGCGGCGCGTGCTCGTCACGCGGAACGCGAAGGACTTCGACCGAATCACGCGCGCCTGGGCGAGCTGCGAGCGGCCGCATGCGGGCGTCCTCCTCGTCTGGACGCGCGAAACGGACGAGTTCGGATCGCTCGTCGGCGCGATCCTCGACGCGCTCGAGCAGGCCGGCGGCGAGTCGGCGTGGGAGAGCCTCGTGCTGTCGATCTGATCCCGGTCTGGCGTCCTTGAACGAGCCGGGCGCCTCGTGGCGCCCTTCCGTCCGTGTCTTGCGGGTGGAACGTTGAAAACCTGACCCCGCTCCTACTCCCGTTCGATCTTCAGCTACGGCGTCGGGATGCCGAGTTGGCGGCAGATTGCGCGAACGAGACCCGGCCCGATCTCGCCATGACGCGGCACTGCGCTCGCGCGAGCGCCGTCGGCGCTCCGCCACTTCGTGTGCTTGCCACCCTCCCTGACTCGGCGCGCCCCGTGCGCGGTCAAGTGCCGCTCGAGGTCGCGAAGCTTCACCCGGAGAGGATGAGATCGAGCTCTTCGCTTCGGCCCGAGCCCACCAGAGGATCGTCCTCGTCGGGCGCGAGCATCAGCCGCAGCGCATCGATGACGTTCTCGCGTGCTTCTTCTCGGGTTCTGCCCTGGCTCGTCGCCCCCGGCACTTCGAGCACGCGAGCGACGATCCAGCCGTCCTCGTCGGGCGCCTCGTAGACGATCGTCATCCTCAGCGTCTCGCTCATCGTCTCTAAGGATGCCTGCCCAGGGAATCACCCGCAATCGGCGGAGTCGGACATGTCGGGATCGGTCCCCGACGAAACGAGCGGGGCGCCTCGCGGCGCCTCTCTCGTCCGTGTCTTGCGGGTGGAACGTGGAAGCCCTGACCCCGTTCCCCGGCGGTCGTCACGACCCTGTAGGCGGCCGAGAGGGCGCTGTCACCGCCGATCCAATGCAAGACCGGGTAAACCTGCAGGCAGAGGCGCCGAGCGGACTCGAACCGCTGTACGAGGCTTTGCAGGCCTCTGCCTAACCTCTCGGCCACGGCGCCGCACGGCCATCGTAGCCGTCCTCCGAGCGCCCTACCCTTGGCTCGTGGCCGCCTCGCCCGAGCGCGTCGTCGCCGAGACCTGCCTCCGCTGCGGGGCTGCGATGGAGTGGCGGCACGGCACCTGGCAGTGCCCGCGGTGCCGGTTCAAGATCGGGTGCTGCGAGGGCGAGACGGGCGAGTGCCGCGTCGGCAGCGCGTAGGCTCGGGTTCGTGCCCGAGCGTTACACGGAGACCGCGCTGCACTTCGACGTCGAGCGGTTGCCGGGCCTCCTCGAACGCTGCCTCTCTCCCGGACCGCTCGCGCTCGCCGATCTGGGGTGCGGCGACGGCCCGCTGTTCGCAGCGCTCGAGCGTGACGGCTACATCTCCCGGGCCCGGCCGGTCTACGCCGTCGACCTGGAGGCAGAGCGGCTCGCGCGCGTCGCAGCCCGGTTCCCGTGGGTCGAGACCCTCCTCCGCTCCGCCGACTCGGTGCCCGAGATCGCCGACGGTTCGCTCGACGTCGTGTGCTCGACGATGGTCATGGAGCACGTGCTGGACGAGCGCGCCTACCTGGCCGAGATCCGACGGCTGCTGAGGCCGGGCGGCCGGGCATACGTCACGACCGTGTTCAAGCGCGAGGGAGCGTGGTACTTCCGGAAGCGGGACGGCGAGTCGGTGCTCGACACGTCACACCTGCGCGAGTACACGGACCTCGCTTCGTTCCGTGCGCTGCTCGAGGAGGCGGGACTGCGCGCTCTGGCACTCGAACGAAACCGCCTCTGGTTCCCGCTCCTCGACCCCGTCCTCTTCCGCCTCGGGCATCGCGTGCGCGGCCTGCGACGACGGCGAACGCTGCTTCGCCTGCTGCGCGCGGTGAAGGTGCCGATTCCCGGCTACTTCTCGCTCGAGGTGATCCTCGAGCGGTGAGCGAGAGCGTCTCCCGGCGCGTCAGCGGCGCGGCCCGCGCGTCACCGCCTCGACCCAGGCGTCGCGCCAGCCGCGGCGGCGCGAGCCGTCCGGGAGGCGACGAGGCCGCCCCGCCTCGTTCGCCGCGACCGCCTCGCGGTAGGCGCGCTCGACGGCCTCGGCGATCCTCGACGTGCCGAGGTGGACGCCCTCGCGGCCGGCGGGAAGGCCCTCGAGCCGCACCGGCTCCCCGAACACCGCGACGCACGGCCTCCTCGCGGCCCTCGACCAGCCGTACGTGTCCACCCCGCACGGCACGACTGGGCACCCCGCGCGCAGGGCGAGGAGCGCGGCTCCGGGCATCGCCTCGCCGGGCTCGGCGGAGCGCTGGCGGGCACCCTCGACGAAGATCCCGACGACGCGACCGCCCCGGAGCAGGTCCGTCGCGTGACGCAGCGCCGCGCGGTTGTCCGCCGCGTGGCCGACCGGGATCCCTCCGAGCCAGAGGATCGCCTCCGTGAGGAGCGACCGTTGGAAGAGCTGCCCCTTCCCGAAAAAGTGCATGCCCCGAGGCTGGAGCCCTCCAACGAGCACGGGGTCGAGCGCGGTGAAGTGGTTCGCCGCCACGAGCACGCCTCCCTCGGCCGGGATGCGCTCGACGCCGTACGCGACCGAGCCGCGGCCGAGCCAGGCGAGGACGGGCGCACCGACGACGCGCACGAGCCACCAAGCCCGGGCCGGGTCGCGCGCCCAGAGGCGGTCGACGCCGAGCCGGCGGACGCGCGCCGCCCGACGACCCGCCGGGGGCGCCGGGAACGTGAGCGGCGGGCTCTCGCCGGCGTCCACGAGACAACTATGACGCGGGCCGGTGGTAGCGTCAGGCCGTGTCCCCGGCAGGCCCGCTCGTCCGCGAGAAGCTCGACCAGGCGGCCGAGATCCTCCGCGAGCAGGACGTCGACCTCTGGCTGACCCTCGTTCGCGAGACGTCGCTCACGCGCGACCCGTGCCTCGACCTCATCGCGGGAACGTACAGCGCGTGGACGGGAGCGTTCCTCGTCTCCGCCGAGGGGCCGCGAATCGCGATCGTGGGGCGCTTCGACGCGCCGAGCGTCGAGGAGCTCGACGCCTACGACGAGGTCGTCGCCTACGACGAGAGCATCCGCCCCGCGCTGCGGGACGCGATCGAGCGGCTCGACCCGACGACGATCGCCCTCAACTACTCGGAGAGCGACGCGGCGGCAGACGGCCTGACGCACGGGCTCTGGCTCGTCCTCCACGACGTGCTCGGGCGAACGCCGTACGTCGGCCGGCTGAGCTCGTCCGAGGCGATCGTGAACGCGCTGCGCGGCCGCAAGTCCGCCGAGGAGGTCGCGCGCATCCGCGCCGCCGCGCGGGAGACGGAGGAGATCTTCGCCGTCGTCACGGCCGCCCTCCGGCCCGGGATGAGCGAGCTCGAGATCGCCGCGCTGATGCACGACGAAGTCGCGCGGCGGGGGCTCGGCTATGCCTGGTCACGCGATCACTGCCCGGCGGTGAACGCCGGGCCCGAGAAGGTCGTCGGCCACGCCGCGCCCGGCGAGCTCAAGACGCAGCGCGGCGAGCTCCTCCACGTGGACTTCGGCGTCTCCCGGGACGACTACTGCAGCGACCTGCAGCGGGTCTGGTACTTCCTCGACGAGGGCGAGAGCTCCGCGCCGGACGACGTCCGGCGGGCCTGGGACGCGCTGTGGTCGGCCGTGGACGCGGGGATCGCCGCGCTCCGCCCCGGCGTCGCGGGCTGGGAGGTCGACGCGGCCGCGCGCCAGACCCTCATCGCAGCCGGCTACCCCGAGCCGATGTACGCGCTCGGCCACCAGCTGGGTCGCGCGGCGCACGACGGAGGGACGCTCCTCGGCCCGCGCTGGGACCGGTACGGGACTGCTCCGCTGGGCCTCGTCGAGGCCGGGAACGTGTTCACGGTCGAGTACGGGACGGCCGTCCCCGGCCACGGGTACATCGGGCTCGAGGAGGACGTCGTCGTGACCGAGGACGGCGTCGAGTGGCTCTCGACGCCGCAGCGCGAGCTCTGGCTCGTCCCGTAGAGGCTCGAGAGCGGCGTCCGCTAGCTCGACTCACCGGCGGCGAGCCGGCTCGACGCGAGCCGCTCGACCTCCCCGGCAGCGCGCGGGTGCGCCGTGACCGCGTCGAGGAAGTCGTCCCGCGAGAGCGCGTAGAGCGTCGCATCGGTAGCGGCCGAACAGCTCGCCGTTCGTGGTATCGCACGCAGCAGAGCGATCTCCCCGAATCCCTCGCCGCGCACGCGTGCCCCCAGCACGCGGCCGTCGGACGACACCGAGACGACGCCGTCGGCGATCACGTAGAAGCGATCTCCCACGTCTCCCTCGTGGATGACGACCTCGCCCGCGGAGACGTCGATCCGCTCCAGTGCGCGCGCGACCGCCTCCAGCTTCTCCGGGGGCAAGGGCGAGAACACGGGGAGTGCACGGAGAAGCCCGATCTCGACGACCGGGACGTCCGCGTGACGGTCGATGTCCAGGAGCGACCGACCGCCGACGAGCACCGCGAGCGGGAGGAGCAGCCCGATTCCGAGCAGGGCCAGCGGTACTCCCCCGATCTCGACCAGGACTGCGACGCCGAGCGAGCCGACGGCGAGCGCAGCCATCGAGATCGCCTCGACGAGCCCGAAGACGCGCGCGAGCATGTCCGGGGGCGCCGCGCGCTGGAGCAGCGTCCTGGCGCCGACATCGAGGACGGCCCGGCCCAGTCCCGCAAGCACGAGGAGCGCGACCGCCAGCGCGAGCGTCTGGTACGCGGCAAGGACGACGAACGCGCCCGCGTAGAGCGCCATGCCGGCGAGCATGCTCGGGAGGAGCCGACGTCGTGCGACGAGACCGGACGTGGCGAGAATCGCGACTGTGGCTCCTGCGCCGAAGGCAGCGTTCAGGTAGCCGGCCCACGACGAGCTCTGCCCGAGGACGTCGATCGCCAGCGTCGGGTAGAGGACGTCCAGCGCGCCGAGGACGACGAAGTCGGCGCACACGATGACGACGAGCACGCGCGCGGACCGCTCCTCGCGAAGGGCTCCGATCGCTCGGCGGATCTCGACGTGGACCCTGTCACGAACCTCGCCCTCGCCCGCGGGCACCGGGCCCGGGACGGAGGCGACGGCGAGGGCCCCGAGGGCGACGGCGGCGGCCATGGTGAGGAACACGACCCCCGGGCTCGCGACCGCGAGGATGACACCCGCGAGCGCGGGAGCCACGAACGTGCTCACGCCCTCGATCCAGTTCGAGGCGGCGTTGACCGCGGTGAGCTCCTCGGGACGACGTGCGAGACTCGGCGTGAGCGCGCTCATGGTCGGTCGAGAGACGGTCACCGCCGTGGCCGCCACAGCGGCCGTCCCGTACGCGAGAAGCGCGGGTCCTCCCGTGAGCAGGACTGCCGCGGTGACTCCCATTGCACCCGCCTGGGCGACGTACGACCAGAACAGGACCCGGCCCGGGCGATACCGATCCCCGAGCGCCGACCCGATCGGCGCAAAGATCGTCGCCGGCACGAGCTGCGCGACGGCGACGAGCGCGGCCCCTGTCGTTCCGCTGCGCTCGTACGCGTAGACGAGGAGCGCGATCCAGACGGCCCACTCGGCCGAGTTGAACGCCGCGAAGGCACCTTCGACACGTCGCAGCTCGCGGTTTCCGAAGACCGTGCGCAAGACCGTGAGGGTCTGCGACACGGGGGACCACGGCGCCTGGACGGTCACGCGGCCGCCGCCGACCGCCGAGCGACCTCGGCGCCGCCCTCTGGCCCGAGCTCCGCTGCGAGAGCCTCGGTGAGCGGCGTGAAGCTCGAGATGTCCGCGAAGAGCACGGTTCCGGCGACCCCGTCCAGCAGCTCCGGTCCTGCGCTGAGCGCCTGCCGCCGGTCGCACGGGATGGAGGTCTCAGGATTGTCGGCAGCCTCGGCAGTCCTCGTCGACAGCGCCTCGACCACGAAGGGGGATCCTTTCGACTCGAACCGCGGTAGCGGGCTTCTTATCACGGCCCGGAGAGGCCGACAACGCACGCGGAGCGAGTATCGTCCTCGGCATGGAGCTGCACGCGCCTCCGCCTGCGCTCGTCCTCGGCCGCCTGGCGGACGAGCGACGCCTTCGCGTGTTCGCCGCCGTCGCCTTGGGAGCGGAGTCCGTCGCCGCGGCGGCAGAGCGCGCCGGCTTGAGCGAGGACGAGACGGCCCGCGCGCTCGCGCACCTCGTGGGCATCGGGCTCGTGCGGCAGGGCGAGGGCCGGCTCGAGGTCGACCTGCGCGTCCTCGCCGAGGCGGCCCGGGCCGCCTCGAATCCGCGCCCGCGTCCCGTGATCGAGGGCGCGACGCCGGAGCAGGAAGCGGTCGTGCGCAACTTCGTCACTCCGGAGGGACGGCTCCGCGCGCTCCCCGCGCGCGCGGGCAAGCGGAGGCTCGTCCTCGAGTGGGTCGCCGGGCGCTTCGAGCCGGGCCGCGACTACCCGGAACGCGAGGTCAACGGCGCGCTGCTCGTGGTCTACGACGACGCGGCGGCGCTTCGCCGGTTCCTCGTGGACGAGGGACTGCTCGAGCGCGAGGCGGGCGTGTACTGGCGTGCGGAGCGGGCTCCGTCTCCCGGTCGCGCGGCCTGACCGCATACGCGACGAGCGCCCCGGCGGCCGTCCCTCCGAGGACGATCGCGATGCCGAGGGAGTCGGAGAGGCTCCTCGAGATCACGCCCGCGACCTCGAGGAACGCGAGCGCGATCGCGCCGACGACGACCGAGACGAGCCAGCCCGCCGCCGCCCCGACGAGGATGCGCCTCCAGGAGCGGCCGACCGCGGCGAGGAAGAGCCGAGACTCGACGATCGGCCACAGGTACGCCTGCTCCCAGCGATGGTGTGTCGGATCGACGGCACTCATGTCACTCCTCCTTCTCGACGACATCGTGCCGTGTTCCGGAGGGGCGCGAATCCGCGGAGACGCTGAGACCGCTGCTCGGAAGTACGCGCTTCGGAGCAGGCGCTACCCGAGCTGCGGGCGCTCGTCGACGACGAGCCGGACGCGGCCGCTCACGTTCGCGAGCGAGTCGGCGGCGACCGCCCGGCCGATCTCCGTCGCGTACGCGGCCTCGAACGCCTCCTGCGAGTCGAACCAGAGCTCGGAGACCCCGTCGTACGGCGCGCCCTCCCCCTCGACGACGTTGAACACGAGCCGGCGCACGCCCGGGAGCCGTCGGGCGAGCGGCGCGTGCCGCTCGAGCCACCACGCGCGGAACTCCGCCTGCGTCGCGCCCTCGGCGCGCGTCAGGAGGATGATCGCCTTGAACATCAGGAGGGCCTCCTCGTGCGGGCGAGCGGACGCCCGCCGGCCGCGAGGACGAGGCACACGACGACCTCGTCGGGCCTCGGCGCGTCGTGGATCGCGATCTCGGCGGCGTCCATCTCGTCGAAGCTCCAGATGTCGTCCTTGTTCG
>CAZODN010000114.1:0-8149 GCA_964578545.1 uncultured Gaiellales bacterium | reverse complement strand
GTCTGGTTCGTCGTGATGTTCGACGTCGCCTTCTCGCGGCGGATGTGCTGCTCGCGTGTCTGGAGGGCGAGCACGAACCCGCGGCGGCCGTCGGCGTCCACGGTCTGGCCGACCATGCGGCCCGGCATGCGCCGGACGTACTCCTCGCGCATGGCGAGGAAGCCGTAGTGCGGCCCCCCGAACGACTGCCAGTTGCCCGCCGACTGCCCCTCGCCGATCGCGATCCGGCAGCCGTAGGCGCCGGGGGCCTCGAGGACGCCGAGCGAGATCGGGTCGACGTGGGCGATCGGCAGCGCGCCCGCGGCGTTCGCGGCCTCCGCCAGGTCGGGCGCGGGCTCGAGGCAGCCGAGGAAGTTCGGCTGCTGGAAGAGGACGGCGGCGGCGTCGTGCGCCGCGTCGGCGAGGCGGTCGGGGTCGGTCGTCCCGTCGTCGAAGGGAACCTCGACGACATCGAGCCCGAACCCAGGCGCATAGGTCTTCACGACCTGTCGCACCTGCGGGTTGACGGCCTCCGCGACCACGACCTTCCTCCGGTCGGAGACGTGCCGGGCCACGAAGCACGCGTCCGCGGCCACGGTGCACCCGTCGTAACCCGATGCGTTCGCGACGTCCATGCCCGTGAGCTCGCAGATCACGGTCTGGTACTCGAAGATCGCCTGGAGCATCCCCTGGCTCATCTCCGGCTGGTACGGCGTGTACGCGGTGAGGAGCTCCCCGCGCGAGAAGACGACGTCCACCACCGCCGGCACGAAGTGGTCGTACACGCCCGCGCCGAGGAACGAGAGCTCCGCGCCCGTATGGACGTTCCGCGCGGCGAGCTCCTCCAGGTGGCGCGTGAGCTCGGCCTCGCCGAGCGCGGGCGGCAGGTCGAGCTCGCGGCCGAGCCGGACCGCCTCGGGTACCTGCTCGAACAGCGCGTCGGCCGAGGCGACCCCGATCGCCTCGAGCATCTCCGCCCTGTCGGCGTCGGTGAGGGAGAGGTAGCTCACTGCTCGGCGACGTGCGCGCGGTACGCCTCGGCGTCGAGCAGCGAGTCGACCTCGCCCGGGTCGGACATCCGGATCCGGACGAGCCACCCCTCGCCGTACGGGTCCTCGTTGACGATCTCCGGCTCCTCGACCGCCTTCGCGTTCACCTCGAGAACCTCACCGGAGAGCGGCGCGACGACGTCGGAGACGGCCTTCACCGACTCCACCTCGCCGTAGGTCTCGTCCTTCGTCACCATCTCGCCGACGACGGGCGGCTCGTAGTGGACGAGCTCGCCGAGGGCGTCCTGCGCGAACCACGTGATCCCCAGGGTCGCCTCGTCACCGTCGACGCGCGCCCAGTCGTGCTCCGGGTGGTAGAGGAGGTCGTCGGGGTAGCTCTCTGCAGCGGCCACTCAGGTCTCCTTCCGGTAGATCGGCTTCTTCACGACGCGGGCGCGGCGGGGCTTCCCGCGGACGTCGATCACGAGCTCGGCGCCGGGCGAGGCCGACGCCGCCGGCACGTACCCCATGCCGATGCCGACGTCGAGCATCGGCGAGTGCGTGCCCGAGGTGACCTCGCCGCCGCCCTCGATGCGCATGCCCTGGCGCGGGATCGCGCGCTCCTCCATCACGAACGGGACGAGCTTCCGCTCCGGCCCCTCCTCCTTGATCCGCCGCAGGGCATCGACGCCCGTGAACTCCGTGTCGAGCGCGCACGCCCACCCGAGGCCCGCTGAGATCGCGTCGGTCTCGGGCGTGATGTCGTTCCCGTGCAGCGGGTAGCAGACCTCGAGCCGGAGCGTGTCGCGGGCCCCCAGCCCGCACGGAACGGCGCCGCGCGCGACGACGGCGTCCCAGAGCGCGCGGGCGGAGTCGGCGGCACAGCAGAGCTCCACGCCGCTCTCGCCGGTGTACCCGGTCCTGCACACCATCACCTCGACCCCGTCGAGCTCGCCCAGCGCGTGCGTGAAGGCAGGGGCCTCGGGGAGGCCCAGGCGCTCGAGCGACCGCGGGCCCTGGACGGCGAGCAGGCCGTACTCGTCCGACGCGTCGCGGACCTCCGTGCCCCGCGGCTCGCGCTCCTTCAGCCACCCGTACACGGCCGCGCGGTTGGACGCGTTGACGACGAGCAGGAAGCTGCCGTGCGCGAGGCGGTACGCGATCAGGTCGTCGACGATCCCGCCGCGCTCGTTCGTGAGGAGCGTGTACTGGGCCTCGCCGTCCGAGAGCCGGTCGACGTCGTTGGAGAGCATCTCCTGGAGGAACGCCTGGGCGGTCGGCCCGTCCACGTGGAGCTCGCCCATGTGCGAGACGTCGAACACGCCGCAGTCCTCCCGGACCGCGCGGTGCTCGGGGATGACCCCCTCGTACTGCACGGGCATCTCGTAGCCCGCGAAGGGCACCATGCGCGCGCCGAGGGCAACGTGGGCCTCGTACAACGGCGTCCGCAGGAGCGTCGCGTCCATCGCCGCGACTCTAGCGCCGCACACGACCGCGGACGCGTCGAAGGTTCGGACGCCGCCGGGACGGTGGAGCGAGGTCGAAGCCCGGACGGGCCCCCGACCCGCGGTCGCTACTCCTCCTTGAGGAACGAGGGGATGTCGATGTCGACGTCGGTGACGCTCGGCGCCGAGAACGCCGGGCGCTCCGTGGAGGCCCCGGCGGGGGCCGCGGCCTCGACGCGCCGGCGCCTGGGGCGCCCGCCGAAGCCCGTCGCGATGGCCGTCACGCGCACCTCCTCGCCCATGGCCTCGTCGATGACGGCGCCGAAGATCACGTTCGCGTTCGAGTCCGCTGCGGCCGTCACCACCTGGGCGGCCTCGTCCACCTCCGCGAGCCCGAGGTCGGGTCCTCCGGTGATGTTGAGCAGGATCCCCGTCGCGCCGTCGAGCGACGTCTCGAGGAGCGGCGACGAGATGGCGGCGCGGGCGGCGTCCGTCGCTCGCGTGTCGCCGCGCCCGACCCCGATGCCCATGAGGGCCGACCCCGCGTCGCGCATGATCGTCCGCACGTCCGCGAAGTCGAGGTTGATGAGCCCCGGCACGGTGATGAGGTCGGTGATCCCCTGCACGCCCTGGCGGAGGATGTCGTCCACCATCCGGAACGCCTCCGTCACCGGCGTCGAGCGCTCCACGACCTGGAGCAGGCGGTCGTTCTCGATGACGATGAGCGTGTCGACGGCGTCGCGAAGGCTCGTGATGCCGTGCTCGGCCTGGTCGGCGCGCAGCTTTCCCTCGAAGCCGAACGGGCGCGTCACGACACCGACCGTGAGCGCGCCCAGCTCGCGGCCGATCTCGGCCACGACGGGAGCGCCGCCCGTTCCGGTCCCGCCACCCTCGCCCGCGGTGACGAACACCATGTCGGCGCCCTTGAGCGCCTCCTTCAGCTCGTCCCGGCTCTCCTGGGCGGCGGCGAGGCCGACCCGCGGGTCCGCCCCCGCGCCGAGGCCCCTCGTCGCCTTCGAGCCGATGTGGATCTTGACGTCGGCCTCCGTCATCAGGAGGGCCTGTGCGTCGGTGTTCACGGCGATGAACTCGACGCCCGCGACGCCGGCCTCGACCATCCGCGAGACCGCGTTCGTGCCGCCGCCGCCGATCCCGACGACCTTGATGACGGCGAGGTAGCTACCCAGCTGATTGCTCATATCTCAACCCACCTCAGGGTGAAGCTCCAATCGAAGGTACGGCTTTCGCACTCCATTCGCTCACGAGCGTAGGCCTCCTCCGTGAGGTTGTCAATGACGGCGGAGACGACGAGTCTAAGGCTCAACCTGAGACTTGAGAGTTAGCCGACGACGACGCGCTCGGGGACGCTGACGTCGACGTACGCGTTCCCCGACCCGGCCCGCGCGAGCACCTCCCGCGCGACGACGAGCTTGAGCGCGAAGTCCGTGGGCGCCCCGAGCCGGATCTCGGGACCGCGCCGGAGCACGAACGTGAGCTCCCCGTCGGCGGCGCGCACGCCCTTCACGCCCCGGCGGAACCCGATCTCCCGCGCGACCGCGAGCGCCCTGGTCGACGGGTCGTACGAGGGCGGGAGCTTGCCGCCAACGCGGACCGTGACCCCGCGCGGGATCCAGAGGCGCGGGAGGTCGCGGTTCGAGCCCACCTCGACGTCGCGCACCACCTTCCCGGTGCCGGTGACGAGGTATGCGCCGCTGCCGCGGCGCGCGACGGCGACCGCCCGCTCGACCGCCACCTTGACGACGAGCGTGTGCGGGAAGGCGCGGTCGACGGACACGCTCGCGATCGCCGGCAGCGCCCGCACCCGGCCGGCGAGCTCGGCGGCGTCGATCCCGACCAGGCTCTGCCCGCGGAGATCGCCGGCGACGGCCTCCACCTGGCGCTGGACGGCCGGAGGCGCGCCACGCACCTCGATGCGGTCGACGGCGAACAGGGAGGTCGAGACGGCCGCCCAGTACGCGAGCACGGCTGCGGCGGCGGCGGCGAGGACGGCGAGCAGGGAGAGGCCGGAGGGGACGAAGCGTGCGAGATCCAGGCGAGCGTCGACCGTGCCTCGCGGAAACGGGACGACGGCGCTTGCCGCGCGCGCCGGCCGACGCGATCCGCGCAGGCTTCGTCCCCCGACCATGGCGGGACACTTCGCCGCCTGCCGCGTGCTTCCTACCGTCCGCGCGTGGCCGGCGCGGGCGCTCGCACGGCCGAACGACCGTCGGCAGGCCGAGCTCGCGGCCGGGGGCGCCTCAGCCGGCCTCGAGGTCGCCGACGAGGACGACCTCCCGCTCGAGCTCCACGCCGAAGCGCTCGCGCACGCGCCGCCGCGCCTCCGCCATGAGCGCGAGGCAGTCCGCGCTCGTCGCGCCTCCGGCGTTCTCGATGAAGTTCGCGTGCTTGGGCGACACGACCGCCCCGCCGATGCGGTGGCCCTTGAGGCCGACGAGCTCGATCAACTGCCCCGCCCCGAGCTCGCCCGGGGGGTTCTTGAAGACGCTGCCGAACGTGCGGCGGTTCGTGGGCTGGGTGCCCTTCCTCCGCTCGACGAGCTCGGCGACGAGCGCCCTGATCTCCTGCTCCGGCCGAGGGTCGAGCCGGTACTCGACGCGCGCGACGACCTCCCCCGTCCCGAGCCCGGAGTGCCGGTACGCGAGGCCGAGCTCGTCCGGCGTCCGCCAGCACTCCCCGTCCACCGTGACGACGAGCGCCCGGACGAGCACGTCCGACCAGTCGCGCCCGTACGCACCGGCGTTCATGAACACGCCGCCTCCCGCGGTCCCGGGGATCGCGCAGGCGAACTCGAGCCCGCCGAGACCCGCCGACCGGGCGCGGTGCAGGCAGACGGCATTCGCGGCGCCGCCTCCGGCGCCGAGCGTCGTGCCCTCCACCTCGACCGCGGCCAGCTCGCCCTCCAGGCGGACGACGAGGGCGCCGACGCCCTCGTCGGCGGCCAGCACGTTCGAGCCGAGCCCGACCGTGAAGACGCCGAGCCCTTCGTCGCGGGCGACGCGGAGTGCCTCGCGGAGCTCGGCGATCGTCCGCGGACGGGCGAGGGCGCGCGCCGGGCCGCCTGTGCCGATGGTGGTCAGCCGCGCGAAGGGCACGCCACGCTCGAGGTCGAGGCTCATTCGGGAAGCCCCTCGACGATCGCGCGCGCGACGCGCCACGGTTCGCCGACGCCCAGCGTGACGACGATGTCGCCCGGCCGGGCCCAGGCCAGGGCGAGGCGCGCGGCGTCGTCCAGCGTCGGCGCCCACCCCCGCCGCACCGCATCCGGTACGGCATCGAGGACGAGCTTGCCCGTCACGCCCGGGGCCGGGGCATCCCGGCCGCCGATCACGTCCGTCACGATCGCGGCATCGGCGAGGCCGAGTGCCTCGCCGAGCTCGCGGTGGAGCTGCCGCGTGCGCTCGTAGACGTGGGGCTGGTAGACGGCGATCAGCCGGCACCCGGTGAGGTCCCTGGCAGTGCGCAGGGTGGCGGCGATCTCGGTGGGGTTGTGTCCGTAGTCGTCGATCACCCGGACGCCGCCCCGCTCCCCCACCTGCTCGAACCTCCTGCCGACCCCGGTGAAGCGCCCGAGGACGGCCTCGGCGTCGCCGCGCGCGACGCCCGCGAGCTCGAGCACGGCGAGCGCGGCTGCGGCGTTGCGGCGGTTGTGCTCGCCGGGCACCGCGAGCGCGAGCTCGACCGGCTCGAGCTCCCAACCCCGGACGGCGTGCGGCGCGGCTCGGAGCCAGTCCTCGAAGAACTCGGCCAGCTCGGCCTCCGACGCGTAGGCGGCGTGGTGGTCGAGCTCGACGTTCGTGACGACGGCGATCTCCGGACGCAGGAGGCCGATCGAACGGTCGGACTCGTCGCCCTCCACGACGAGCCAGCCCTCGCCGGCACCGGCGTTCCCGCCGAGCTGCGGCACGACGCCGCCGACGATCCACGCCGGGTCGAGGCCGAGCTCGCGGAGGGTGAACGCGACCATCGCGGCCGTCGTCGTCTTGCCATGCGCGCCGCCGACGACAATCGACCGTCGCAGCGCGACGAGCTCGGCGAGGAACTCCGCCCGCGAGCGGCCGTCGATGCGCGCCCGGTGCGCGGTCGACACGACGACCTCGTACCCGGCCGGCGGGGAGGGCGCGCCTCCGAGGTCGACCGGGATGCCCGCGACCGCCTCGAGGAAGATCGTCTCCCGCGCGTCCCAGCCCCGCACCTCGGCCCCCCAGGCGCGGGCGAAGTTCGCGTACGCGGAGAGCCCGGCGCCGCCGATGCCGACGAAGTAGAAGGAGCGCCCGGCGAGCGGCCCCGCGGGCGCGGGCGGCCCCTGCTCGCCGCTAGCCACGGGACCCGCCCTCCGACGCCAGCCGCACGAGCTCCTCGGCGATCTCGTCCGCGGCGGCCGGCCTCGCGAGCGCCTTCATCGCCGCGCTCATGCGCTCCAGGCGCGCCGGGTCCGCGAGGAGCTCCTCCGCCAGAGCGGGCACGCGCGCGAGCTCCGCCTGGTCGACGACGACCGCGCCGCCGCCGCGCTCGAAGTGCCGCGCGTTCAGCGTCTGGTGGTCGGCGGTCGCGTGCGGGTACGGGACGAGGATCGCAGGCGTCCCGGCCGCGGCGAGCTCCCACACCGTCCCGCCGGCGCGCGAGACCGCGAGGTCGGACGCCGCGAGCGCCGCGCCGAACGCGTCCGTCGAGGGGACGAGGACGTAGTCGGGCCGCTCGACCCGTGGTCGGAGCGCCGCGTAGTCGCGCTCGCCCGACACGTGCAGGACCGCCGGTCCGCGCTCGCCCCAGGCCTCGACCGCGAGCTCGTTCAAGGCCTGCGCGCCCGCGAGCCCGCCGAAGACGGCGAGGACGGGCCGGTCGAGGGGCAGCCCGAAGCGGGCGCGCCCCTCCTCCCGGCTCGCGCCGAGGTGCGCCGCGGGGATCGGCCTGCCGACGACGCGGTACTTCGGCCCGCTGCGCCCCTCGATCTCGTAGGCGAGGAACACGCGCCGCGCGAACGGCGCGGCGAGGCGGTTCGCCAGGCCGAGGTGCGCATCCGCCTCGGTCAGCGCCGCGGGGATGCCCCGGAGCCGGGCGGCGAGCACCATCGGGCCGGCGACGTAGCCGCCTGCGCCCAGGACGACGTCCGGCCGCCGCCTCGAGAGGATCGCGCTGCACGCGAACGGGGCGCGCACCGCACGCACGACCGAGCGCAGGAGCTCCGGCCCGATCCGCCTCGGGAGCCCCGAGATCGCGAAGGTGTCGAGCTCGTAGCCCGCCTCAGGAACCAGACGCGACTCGACGCGATCGGGCGACCCGGCGAACGTCACCGCCGCCCCGCGTGCGCGCAGCGCCTCTGCTACCGCGAGCGCGGGCCTGACGTGCCCCGCGGTTCCGCCCGCTGCGATCAGGCACGCGAGCCTGGGAGACCGTTCCATTGACGGCGATGTTATGGAGAACGCCCACCGCGGTGAGGAGCACCACGAGGCTGGAGCCGCCGTAGGACACGAACGGCAGCGGGATCCCGGTCAGCGGCGCGATCCCCAGCACCGCAGCGAGGTTGATCGCCGCCTGCCCGGCCACGAGCGCCGTGATGCCGGAGGCGAGGAGCTTCCCGAACGGGTCGCGACAGCGCAGCGCGATCCGGAAGCCCGCGACGGTGAACGCGGCGAAGGCGGCGATGACGAGGAGCGAGCCGACGAGCCCGAGCTCCTCGCCGACGACGGCGAAGATCATGTCCGTGTGCGCCTCGGG
>CAZODN010000113.1:0-8336 GCA_964578545.1 uncultured Gaiellales bacterium | reverse complement strand
GCACTTCAAGACATTGCAGATATAGACGTCCCCCCGCGTCAGCCCGATGCCCGCGAGCAGCTTGTCGAGGAGCTTGCCGGCCTGCCCGACGAAGGGGACGCCCTGCTGGTCCTCGTGGAAGCCCGGGGCCTCCCCGACGAACATGAGGTCCGCGTCGGGGCTCCCCGACCCGAAGACGACCTGCGTCCGCCCCTCGGCGAGCGCGCACTTCGTGCACGTGGCGACGAGCTCGGAGTACTCGCGGAGCGCCGCGGCGCGCTCGACGGCATCGGCCATGGGGCAGCAAGTGTACGACGAGACCCGGATGCGGCAGGCTTGCCCCGTGGACCGCCGGGCTCGCACGATCTCCGTCGTCTCGCTCCTCGGAGGAGCGGTCAGCGTCCTCCCGTTCGCGGTCGAGTGGTTCGGGCTCTCGACGCGCGCGGCGAACCTGCTCCTCTTCTCCTCCGTCGTCGCGTCCTTCGGCTTCAGCCTCGCGATCAGCGCCTCGTCGACCCTGCGCCGTGCGCTCTCGACGCTCGCGGGGCCGCCGGAGCGGCCGGCGCGTGCACTCGCCCTCGTCGCGGTCCTCGCGCCGATCGGCCTCGTCGCGATGCTCGCCGCCGCGGCGCTCGTCGGGTCGCTCTAGGACTGCTGCCGGCTCAGTGCCCGCAGCCGCAGGAGCCGCCGCAGCAGCCTCCGCCACCGCCGGCCGGGCCGCTGAAGCTCGGCTTCGCCGCAGCGCCGTGCACCGCGAACGTCGACAGCTGCTTGAGCACCTTGCCCGCCCCGCACTCGGGGCACGTCACTGCCTGGTCGGCGGAGCGGACGAGCTCCTCGAAGTGCGACTCGCACTCCATGCATGCGTACTCGTAGATCGGCACGTACCGAGTGTACTGTCGCCGGCGGTGGAGAAGTGGACGGTTCCCATCCTCGAGGGCCGCGTCGTGCGGCTCGAGCCCCTGACGCCCGCGCACGAGGAGGGGCTCTGGCTCGCGTCGCGCGACCCGCGGACGTGGCGCTGGCTCAACGTCGTGCAGCCGCGATCGCGCAAGGAGTGGAGCGCGTGGATGGGCCAGGCCCTCGAAGCCGCCGCTGCGGGAACCGAGATCCCGCTCGTGACGCTGTACCACGAGGAGGTCGTCGGCTCGACGCGGTTCCTCGCGCTCCGGCCCGAGCACCGCTCGGTGGAGATCGGCTGGACGTGGCTCCACCCCTCCGCCTGGGGCACGGGGGCGAACGTCGAGGCGAAGCTCCTCCAGCTCCGGCACGCCTTCGAGGCGTGGGGCTGCAGGCGCGTCGAGCTCAAGACCGACGCCCTGAACGAGCGCTCGCGCGGCGCGCTCGAGGCGCTCGGCGCGACCTTCGAGGGGATCCACCGCAAGCACATGCTCGTCCGGGACGGCGAGAGCCGCGACAGCGCCTGGTACAGCGTGACCGACGACGAATGGCCCGCGGTGCAGGCACTTCTCGAGTCGCGGCTTGCGGCGATGCGCACGTAGACGGGTAGACTCGGAGCGCCCGGTATCCCGGCAGGGAACTGGAGCGAGACGATGATCGAAAGCATCCGGATCGTGGGCGCGGGCGGCCGCGTCGGCTCGGCGGTGAGCGCGCGGCTCGCCGAGCGCGGCGTGCGCCTGGACGCGCCCGACCCGGAGCTCGTCCTCCTCTGCGTGCCCGACCGCGCGATCGCCGAGGTCGCCGGCGCGATCCCCCTCGGGCCGTGGGTCGCGCACGTGAGCGGAGCGACGCCGCTCGCGGCCCTCGCCCCGCACGCCCGGCGGTTCGGTCTCCACCCCCTGCAGACGTTTCCCCGGCGGCACGGCGCGGCGAGCCAGCTGGACGGCGCCTGGGGAGCCGTGAGCGGCGAGACCGAGGAGGCGCTCGCGGTCGGCTTCGAGCTCGCCCAGACGCTCGGGCTCCGCCCGTTCGAGCTCGACGACGCGCGTCGCGTCGCGTACCACACCGGCGCCTCGGTGGCGTCGAACTTCCTCGTCACCCTGCGCGCCGCCGGCCGATCGCTGCTCGAGGCCGCGGGAGCGCCGCCCGACGCCCTCGACCCCCTCATCCGCGGGGTCGTGGACGGCGGCTTCGAGCTCACCGGGCCGATCGCGCGCGGCGACTGGGAGACCGTCGAGCGGCACCTCGCGACGATCCGCGCCGAGCGCCCGGAGCTCGAGGCCCTCTACCTCGCGCTCGCGGAGGCGACGGCTGCGCTCGCAGGCCGCGAGTGGCCAGGTGACGCGGTCGGGCGTGGCGCTGGAGGCTCCTCGTGAGGGTCGAGCGGACCATCGCGGGCGCCCGCGAGGCGCTCGCCCCGCTGCGGACGGGGGCGATCGGCCTCGTGCCCACGATGGGCGCGCTCCACGCCGGGCACCGCTCGCTCCTCGACGCCGCCCGCGCCGAGAACGACGCCGTCGTCATGAGCCTGTTCGTGAACCCGGCGCAGTTCGGGGACGCCGCCGACCTCGCGGCGTACCCGCGCAACGACGAGCGCGACCTCTCCTTCGCCGAGGAGGCGGGCGTGGACGTCGTCTTCGCGCCCGAGCCCGAGGAGATGTACCCGCCGGGCTTCCAGACGTGGGTCGACGTCACCGAGCTCGGCTCGATCCTGGAGGGCGAGTTCCGGCCCGGGCACTTCCGCGGCGTCGCGACCGTCGTCCTCAAGCTGTTCGAGATCGTGCGCCCGGACCGCGCGTACTTCGGGCAGAAGGACGCCCAGCAGGTCGCCGTCGTCCGCACGCTGATCCGCGACCTCGCGCTCGAGGTCGAGCTCCGCGTCCTCCCGACCGTGCGCGATCCGGACGGCCTCGCGCTGTCCTCGCGGAACGCCCTCCTCTCCCCCGAGGAGCGGAGGCTGGCGCTCGCCCTGCCCCGCGCCCTCGCGACGAGGGACCGCGACGCCGCACGGGCGCTCCTCGACGCCGTCGACGGGCTGGAGGTCGACTACGTCGAGATCGCCGACTTCGACCCTCCCGTGCTCGCCGGCGCCGTCCGCGTGGGCTCGACCCGACTCATCGACAACGTCGTCCTCGACGAAGGAGAGACCGCATGAGCATCCGCCCGCAGGCTCCCGCGCCGGCGACCCCGGCGCCCGGGAAGCTCCCGCTGACCGAGCTCGCCGAGATGAAGGCGCGCCGCCAGCCGATCGTGATGGTGACCGCCTACGACGCCCCCGGGGGGAGGCTCGCGGACGAGGCGGGCGCGGACCTCGTGCTCGTGGGCGACTCCGCCGCCATGACCGTCCTCGGCCACGAGTCCACCGTCCCGGCGACGATGGACGAGATGCTGATGCTGACCCGCGCGGTCACGCGGGGAGCCCGACGGCCGCTCGTCGTCGCCGACATGCCGTTCGGCTCCTTCCAGGTGTCGGACGAGGACGCCGTCCGGAACGCGATCCGGTTCGTGAAGGAGGCCGGCGCCGACTCCGTGAAGCTGGAGGGCGCCGGGCCGACGCTCTCGCGCGTGCGGGCGATCGTGGGAGCGGGGATCCCCGTGCAGGGTCACATCGGGCTCACGCCGCAGTCCGCGACGATGCTCGGCGGCTTCAAAGCGCAGGGCCGGACGGCGGAGAAGGCGCTCCGGCTCCTCGACGACGCCCGCGCGCTCGAGGCCGCGGGCTGCTTCTCCCTCGTCCTCGAGGCCGTGCCGGCGCCGGTCGCCCGGAGGGTCACCGAGGAGCTCTCGATCCCGACGATCGGGATCGGCGCCGGCGCGGACTGCGACGGGCAGGTGCTCGTCTGGCACGACCTGCTCGGCCTCTACCAGGGGCGCGCCGCCCGCTTCGTGAAGCGCTACGCGGAGGTCGGGGACACGATCCGCGCGGCCCTGGAGGCCTACGCGTCCGACGTCCGCGAGCGCCGGTTCCCCGAAGAGCAGCACACGTACGCGATGCCGGACGAGGAGCTCGCCCTCTTCGAGCAGGCGGCCGGCGAGCGGAAGCCGCTCGCGAACTGATCAATGTTGCTCATGCCCGACGGCCGCCCGAGGCACTAGCCTCCCGCCCCAATGAACTCCGTGGCCGTCTTCATCGCGGTCTCGTACGCGATCCTGACCGTGATCGGCGTCGCGATCTTCCTCCTCCTCTGGCGCTCGACCGCGCAGAGCCGGGAGGTGGACACCGAGCGGATCGCGCACCGCGAGAAGGCGTGGCTGATCGTCGTGGCTTGCGGCCTGCTCGCGCTGCTCCTCGCGACCATCTTCGTCACGCCCTACGGGCAGACCGCGCCGCCCGGCGCCCAGCTCGTCAGGGTCGAGGCCCGCCAGTTCGCGTTCAGCCCGATCCCCGACCTCAAGGCCGGGACGCCGGTCGAGTTCCGGCTCCACGCCGTCGACGTGAACCACGGGTTCGGGGTGTACACGGAGGACGACGAGTTCATCCTCCAGGCCCAGGTCGTCCCCGACCTCGAGACGACGGTCGTCCACACGTTCGACGAGCCGGGCACGTACAAGATCCTGTGCCTCGAGTTCTGCGGGCTCGACCACCACGGGATGGTCGGCCAGTTCGAGGTGGTCCGGTGACGTTCGACGGGTACGAGACCGCCCGCAAGCTGACGCTCTGGTACCTCGTCGCGTCGACGCTCATCCTCGCCGCGAGCGGCCTCCTCGGCTGGGCGATCCGCATGAGCCAGGCGGACGTGCCCGGGCGCCTCGGGGACAACACGTGGTACGCGCTCATGACCGCCCACGGGCTCGGCGCCTTCGTGGGCTGGGCCGCGTTCGCGGTCATGGGGTTCGCCTGGTGGATCCTCGCGTCGCTCGGCTTCACGCTCCGCCCCTTCGGTGCGCTCATGGCGAAGCTGACGTTCTGGCTGATGGTCGCCGGGGTCGCGGGCGTCGTGGTGACGACGCTCGTCTTCGGCTTCGCCGGCTCGTGGGTCTTCCTCTACCCCCTCCCCTTCTACTCCGCGGGGCAGTGGGGTGACGTGACGACCGCCTTCTTCTCGTTCTCCGTGCTCCTCTCCGGCCTCGCGATCGTGACCTGGTGCGTGGGGATCATCCACACGGTCGTCGGGCCGGCGCTGCACGCCGTCTCGAAGAACCCCGTCAACCGCTTCTTCACCGCCATCGGCTTCGGCTACCTCTGGCCCAAGAAGTTCGCGACGAACCCGGAGCCCGTGCCGTACGTGCTCATCCCGCTCGGCGTCATCGGCATCGACATGATCATCGCGACGCTCCCGCTCGCGGGCCTCCTCGTCTTCATGATCGTCCAGTCGTTCGTGGACGTCTCCGTCGACCCGCTCCTCGCGAAGAACATCCTCTGGTGGTTCGGCCACCCGGTCGTCTACCTGCTGCTCTTCCCCGCGGTCGCGATCTACTACTTCCTCATCCCGAAGTACGCGAAGCGCCCGCTCGTCGCGGGCAACGTGATCGCGCTCGCGTGGGTGATCGCCGTGATCGCGAACGTCCTCGTCTGGGCGCACCACATCTACCTCGACTTCCCGGACGACACGATCCAGCCCGCGCTCAACGTGATGATGCAGCCGATGACGTTCTCGCTGACGATCCCGTCGGCGCTCTCCCTCTACTCGCTCTGTTTCACGATCTACCGCTCGGACTTCGAGTGGAACGCGGCCTCGACGGCGCTCTTCCTCGGCCTCGTCTCCTGGCTCCTCGCCGGGCTCTCCGGCGTCGTCAACGCGACGATCGCGTTCGACGCGGTCGTCCACAACTCGCTCTGGGTGGTCGGGCACTTCCACCACATGGCGCTACTGAACATCGGGCTCGTGATCTTCGGGGCCACCTACCACTTCCTCCCCGAGCTCACGGGGAAGCCGCTCTGGAGCGAGGCCGCCGCGCGCTGGCACGTCTGGCTCACGTTCTTCGCGGGCACGTTCAACTCTGCGCTCTGGATCTGGCAGGGGCTGGAGGGCGCTCCACGGCGCTTCTCGATCCTCCCCGCCGGGTACGAGGACCTCGCGGTCGCCGCGGTGCCCACCGTGATCGTCCTCGCGCTCGCGCAGCTCCTCTTCTTCGCGAACGTCCTCTTCACCCTGGCCGGCCCGAAGGCACGGACGGCGGAGGCGGCGGCGTGAGCGAGAACGGCGGCGAGAAGCGGCAGCCGAGCCTCTGGCTCGTCCTCGCGCTCCCCGTCTCGCTCGCGATCACGGTGCTCGCGCTCGGCTTCGGCCTCCTGAGCGCGCTCGCGATCGACGAGGAGGGCGGCGGCGAGGCGGCGCCGACCGAGACCCAGCCGTCGCCTTCGGCCGAGGGCGCGGCGATCTTCGAGAGCCAGGGCTGCGGCGGCTGCCACACGCTCTCGGCGGCCGGGTCGACGGGCAGCGTCGGCCCGAACCTCGACGAGACGCAGCTCTCCCAGGCCGAGCTCGCGGCCGTGGTGGCGAACGGGCGCAACCAGATGCCCGCGTTCTCCGCCTCGCTCAGCGCGGAGGACATCGAGGCCGTCGCCGCCTACGTCTCCGAGTCCGCCTCCGCGGCCTCGTCACCCTAGATCAGCGCGAACAGCCCGACGATCGCGGCGAGGAGCGCCGCGGCCGCCGCGATCGCCGCGGCCGAGCGCCCGAGGCTCCACCCGTGCACGACCTTCACGCCGAGCACGAGCAGCGCGAGCGACCAGGCGGTGAACGCGAGCTGGAGGACGAGCAGCGCTGTCTCCCCCGCTCCCTCGTCCGCACCGCCCGCGCGGAAGGCGTCGCCGCCGTAGAGGGCCAGGCGCACCGGCAACAGCACGACGAGCGACAGCGCCATCGGCACGAGGGCGAGGCCGACCGTGTGGCGCGCCCGGCGGAAGTCGCCGAGGCTCCCGAGGAGCCGGAGCCCGAAGAAGAGCGTGAAGCCGAGCGTGAAGTACCCGACGGCGCCGTAGAGGCCGCCGGCGACGAACGCCCACACGGCGAGCAGCACGGCGTCGTACTCGCGGTTGTCGAGCAGCTCCGCCGCGGTCGGGGTCGCCAACACCGCCGCCGCGCCGGCCATCCAGAGGACGAGGAGCATCGGCTCGGAGCGTGCCGCGACGTCGTCCGGGTCGTCGTCGCGAAGCGCGAAGAACGCCGGCCGCGGTCCGACGAGGACCCCGAAGAGGCGGAGCCACCACGCCCGCTCGGGCGAGAGCTCCCGGCCCCGCTCCACGGTCTCGATCGCCACGCGCGTGAGCGTACCCGTGCGGACTGAGCAGGCTCTAGAGTTGACCCGTGGCAGACGGGATCACCTGCCCCGCCTGCGGCTCGGCGAACGAGGCCGGCCGGAAGTTCTGCGGCGAGTGCGGAACGGCCCTCGCCCGCGCGTGCCCGTCGTGCGGGACGGCGAACGGGCCGGGCGTCAAGTTCTGCGGCGAGTGCGGGACGCCGCTGGCCGGGGCAGGAGCGCCCGTGGCGGCACCGGCAAGCTCCCCTCCGGCCCCCGCGGCGGAGCGGCGGCTCGTGTCCGTCCTCTTCGCCGACCTCGTCGGCTTCACCACCGCCTCGGAGGGGCGCGACGCGGAGGACACGCGCGAGCTCCTGTCGGGCTACTTCGACATCTCGCGCAGCATCGTCGAGCGGTACGGCGGAACCGTCGAGAAGTTCATCGGCGACGCGGTCATGGCCGTCTGGGGAACCCCCGTCGCGACCGAGGACGACGCCGAGCGGGCCGTCCGAGCCGCCCTCGATCTCGTCTCGGCGATCCCCGAGCTGCACCCCGAGCTCAAGGCACGCGCCGGAGTCCTCACCGGAGAAGCAGCGGTGACCATCGGCGCGACCGGCGAGGGCATGGTCGCGGGCGACCTCGTGAACACGGCCTCACGCGTGCAGGCGGCCGCCGAGCCGGGCGCGGTGCTCGTCGGCGACTCGACGCGCACCGCTGCGGACGCCGCCATCGCCTTCGAGGACGCGGGCGAGCACGAGATGAAGGGCAAGGCCGAGCCGATGCGCCTCTGGCGCGCGCTCCGCGTCGTCGCGAACCGCGGCGGCGAGGGTCGCTCGGCCGGCCTGGAGGCGCCGTTCGTCGGCCGTGACCGCGAGCTTCGGCTCGTCAAGGACGTCTTCCAGGCGAGCGCGGAGGCCGGCCACTCGCACCTCGCGCTCGTCAGCGGGCCGGCGGGCATCGGCAAGTCGCGGCTCTCCTGGGAGCTCGAGAAGTACGTGGACGGCCTGACGCTGACCGTCCTCTGGCACAAGGGCCGCTGCCTCTCCTACGGCGAGGGCGTCGCCTACTGGGCGCTCGCCGAGATGGTGCGCGGCCGGGCCGGGATCCTCGAGAACGAGGGCACCGAGACCGCGCAGGACAAGCTCCGCGTCGCCGTCGCGGAGCACGTCCTCGAGCCGCGCGACCGCGACTGGGTGGAGCCGCGGCTCGCCCACCTCCTCGGGCTCGCCGATGCCACCTTCGAGCGAGAGGACCTGTTCGCGGCGTGGCGTCTC
>CAZODN010000112.1:0-8361 GCA_964578545.1 uncultured Gaiellales bacterium | reverse complement strand
AGGGCGCGGGACTCGAGCTGGCGCACGCGCTCGCGGGTGATCCCGAGGTTCGCGCCGACCTCCTCGAGCGTGCGCGGGCGGACGCCGTCGAGGCCGAAGCGCTCGACGATGACGCGCCGCTGGCGCGGCTGGAGCCGCGCGAGCGCGTCGAAGAGCTCCGTCGAGCGTGCGCGGTCGTCCGTCTCCGCCTCGGGCTGGTCGGCGTTGACGTCCGGGATGAGGTCCGCCACGCTCGAGTCGCCGTCGCCGATGGGCGTCTCCAGGCTGACGGGGTCGAGGACGAGGTCGAGAAGCTCCTGCACGCGCTCCGGCGTGATCCCGATCTCCTTCGCGATCTCCTCGAGCGACGGATCGCGGTTGAGCTTCTGGCCGAGCAGGCGGCGCGTCTTCGTCACCTTCCGCACCTGGTCGGCGACGTGGACGGGGAGCCGGATCGTGCGCCCTTGCTCGGCCAGAGCGCGGGAGATCGACTGCCTGATCCACCAGGTCGCGTACGTCGAGAGCTTGAAGCCGAGCGTGTAGTCGAACTTCTCGACCGCCCGGATGAGGCCGAGGTTCCCCTCCTGGATGAGGTCGAGGAGCGGCACGTCGGCGTGCGTGTAGTTGCGCGTGATCGACATCACGAGGCGGAGGTTGGACTCGATGAGCTTCCGCTTCGCCTCCTCGTCGCCCAGGTCCTTGCGGCGCGCGAGCTCCCGCTCCTGCGCCGGCGTGAGCAGCCGGCCGTCGCCGATCTGGCGGACGTACAGCTTCAGGGGGTCGTCCGGGCTCGGGCCGCTGAGATCGGGCCGCTCGCGCGACGGGAGGTCGTCCACCACGAGGTGGGTCTCCTCGTCGGCCGGGTCGAAGAGGTGCTCGGCGACGTTCCCTTCCACAGGTGCTCTATCGGCCGCACAGTTGCCCCACTTGAGGGATGACAGCGTCGACGAGGGATCGGCGGGTCGGCGGAGAAGCCGATCACTCTCGCGTTAACCACTTCTGCACCAACCGGCGCCGCCCCGCGTCGTCCGATGGTGCGTCGACGATGGAGCACCCGTGTGCGGCATAGCAGGTTTCAGCCTCGGCCCTGACTCCCCGGTGGGCGGCACGCTCGCCGCGCGCGCCCTGCTCGCCGGGATCGCGGAGCGCGGAGCGGACGCGGTCGGGTACGCGCACCGGGCGCCCGGGTCGCCGATCCTGGTGACGAAGCTGCGCGGCGGCGCGAGCGCCCTCTTCGAGGACCTGACGCTCCCCGGCTCGTCGTCGTCGGCGCTCGTCCACGTCCGCGACTTCACGAAGGGGCACCCCGAGATCGCCGCCAACAACCACCCGATCCGCCACGCGTCCGTCGTCGGGATCCACAACGGCGTCATCGAGAACGACGACCACGTCCTCCGCCACCACGGGCTCGAGCGAGCCGAGCCGGAGATGACCGTCGACTCGGAGGCGATCTTCGCGCTCATGCACCACCGGCACCACGATCCGCGCTCGCTCTCGGAGCTGCGAGGCGCGATGGCCGCGGCCTGGATGGACGAGCGTGACGAGCGCGCCCTCTACCTCGCGCGCGGCCGGCTGCGCCCCCTCTGGATCGGCCGGACCGGCTCCGACCTCTTCTTCGCCTCCACGCGCCGGGCCCTCACCATCCTCGGAGCCATCGCGGGCGTCTCCCTCGAGGTGCGCGAGGTTCGCGAAGGACGGTTCCTCCGCGTCGAGGACGGCCGGATCGTCGAAGAGCGGCGCTTCCGCCCCGGGCGCGGCTACCGCGAGACCTCCTCCCTCCCGCCCGTTCGCACACCGCGCGAGGCGGTGTCCTGCCTCGAGCGCCTCGCGGCTCTCGCAGCCACGATGTCAGCCTAGAGAGCCGTCGGGCAGCACGTCCACGCCCTCCTCGCGCAGCCGCTCGCGCACGAGGTACTGGAAGGCCGTCCAGGCCCCGCGGGGCACGTCGAGCATGCGGTACACCTGCCACTCGGAGAGGAGCGCGGCGTCCTCCTTCCGGGCTGCCGCCCAGTCCGCCATCTTCGGGAGCCGGCCGAGCGTTCGCGCGAGCGTCGCGCCCTGCTCGATGGCTCGCTCGAGCCGCTCCTCTCCCTGGAGGACCTCGAACCCCGCCTCGCGGAGCGCGTTCCCGAGCGATCCGAACGTGTGCGCGTAGAGCGACGCCGACGGCATCGTCCTGCGGCGGGCGGCGAGGTCGCGTGCGGTGGGGACGCGCCCGAGCTCCTCGCCGAGGTCGCGCAGCTGCTGGAGGAGCTCGTCCCGGGTCAGGAACCGCCGCGGAAAGAGGCCCGCCGCGCGCTTCGCGGCGTTCCACGTGCCGAAGTGCTCGATCACCGTCTGGGGGTGGACGCGCGCGCCTGGGTCCTTCGCGAACTCGCGCATCGTCGGCGAGCGCCCGAGCCGCTCCGCTGCCGCCCGCAGCTCCGCGAGGATCTCCTCGTCGGTGTACCGCCGGCGCAGCCCGGCGCGGAACGCAGCGAGCTCCGCCTCGTCGATCCGGACGGTCGCCCGCTTCCTGGAGCGGGGACGAGCCATTGTCTGCAGTCAGCTTAGAGCATTATCCATAACTTGCAAGAAGTCCAGAGCAGGCCGTCACCTCCTCCCCACTCGCTACGCTCGCCGCCCATGGGCCTTCGACTCGAGCTCGAGATCGGCGCCGCGCGCGCGGTGGGAGTGCTGTCGCGCGCGATCGGGCGTGGCGGAGGGACGACGCTCCCCGGGAAGCTCCTGTGGAAGGTCGACCCGACCGCCGTCGATGCGCTCTCCGCCCGGCTCGACGCCGGCGTCGCGCTCGTGTCGGCGACGAACGGGAAGACGACGACGACCGCGATGGTGGCCGAGATCCTCGGGACGAAGCACGAGCTCGCGTGGAACCGCGCTGGCGCGAACCTCCTCTCCGGCATCGCGTCCGCCCTCGTCGCCGGGCGGCATGCGGACTTCGGCCTCTTCGAGGTGGACGAGGGCGCGCTGCCCGAGGCGCTCGAGCGGACGCGGCCGACGGCGGTGCTCCTCGGGAACCTCTTCCGTGACCAGCTCGACCGCTACGGCGAGCTCGAGCTCGTCGCAGATCGCTGGCGAGCCGCGGTCGGGCGCCTCCCGGAGGCGACGACCCTCGTCGTGAACGCCGACGACCCGATCGTCGCCGACCTCGCCTCCGGTCGTCCGCGCGCGCTGCGCTTCGGCCTGGACGACCCTCGTCACGCGCGGGACGGCCTGCAGCACGCAGCGGACTCCAAGTACTGCGTGCGCTGCGGCACGCCGTACACGTTCGCGGCCGCGTACGTCGGGCACCTCGGCGACTACCGCTGTCCCGGCTGCGGCCACCAGCGGCCTCCCTTGGATGTCGCCGCGCGCGACGTCGAGCTCGAGGGGCTCCTGGCCTCGCGGTTCCGCATCACCGCACCGGGCGGGGAGCTGTCGATCCGCCTCGCGCTCCCGGGGCTGTACAACGTGTACAACGCGGTCGCGGCGGCGTCGCTGTCGCTCGCGGTCGGCGTGTCCCTCGAGGACGTCCGGGCGGGCCTCGAGCGCTTCAACGCCGCGTTCGGGCGCTTCGAGCGGATCGCCACGGGCGGGAAGTCGGTCGTCCTGCTCCTCGTGAAGAACCCCGCCGGGGCGAACGAGGTGAGCCGGACGCTCGAGACCGGCGTGCCGCCCGTGCTCGTGATCGCGCTGAACGACGCGATCGCGGACGGGCAGGACGTCTCTTGGATCTGGGACGTCGACTTCGAGCCGCTCCTCCCCCACGTCGGTCGCGTGCTCGCGACGGGAGACCGCGCCGCCGAGCTCGGCCTGCGCCTGGTGTACGGCGGCCTCGCCGAGGAGCGCCTCGAGGTGATCCCCGACCTCGAGCAGGCGCTGGACCGCGGGCTCGCGCTCGTGGAGGCGGGAACCGAGCTCGTCGTGCTCCCCACCTACACGGCGATGCTCGCGCTCCGCGCGATCCTCGCCGCCCGGGGCGCCGTGCGCCCGTACTGGGAGGCGAGCGCCCCGTGAGGATCCGCGTCGGGCACCTCTACCCCGACTACCTCAACATCTACGCCGACCGCGGGAACATCGCGGTCCTCGCACGGCGGGCGGCGCTCCGTGGCCACACGCTCGAGGTCACGGCGATCGGTCGCGGAGACAGGCTCGACCCGAGCTCGGTCGACCTCCTCTACATCGGCGGCGGCCAGGATCGCGAGCAGGCGCTCGTCGCACCGGACCTCGTCGCGAAGGGGCCGGCGATCAGAGAGGCTTACGAGCGTGGCGCGGCGCTGCTCGCCGTCTGCGGCGGCTACCAGCTCCTCGGCCGGGGGTACCGGGCGCAGGACGGCTCGTTCCTCCCAGGCATCGGCCTCTTCGCGCACGAGACGGTTGCGGGCGAGACGCGGATGATCGGCGACGTCCTCCTCGAGTGCGAGCTCGAGCCCGGGGACACGCGGCTCGTCGCCGGGTTCGAGAACCACGCCGGGAGGACGCTCCTCGACCCGAGCGCCACGCCGCTTGGCCGCGTCATCCACGGCTTCGGAAACGACGGCGAGTCGGGCTACGAGGGCTGCCGGCTCGGGAGCGCGATCGGCACGTACCTCCACGGGCCGCTGCTCCCCAGGAACCCGTGGCTCGCGGACTGGTTGCTCGCGCGCGCGCTCGCGCATGCGACCGGAGGCGAGCCGCCCGTCTTCGAAGACCTCCCGGACGCGCTCGCGGCAGAGGCGTTCCGCGTGTCTGCGGAGCGGGCGAGAAGACGAGGCGGCGGCCGCTGAGAGCGGGTTTCCTGTGGGGCACCCCGGCCCACCACCCGCCTCCAGCGTAACGAGAGAAGTGTCACGCGTGGGTCACGGATCGAGACGAGAGCGTGACTTCTCAGCCCCTCAGGGCACCCACAGCTCGCCGAGGTAGACGGCCGGGTCGCCCGGCTGCCAGCGCTGCAGGAAGCGCTGGATCGGAGGGTGCATCACGATCCCGTCGAGCTCCGACACGTGGAAGGCCCGGTGCCCGCGCACCGCCTCGTCCTGCGAGCTCACGTCCTCGAGCGACCCGGTCACGTCGGCGGCGAACACGACGTGGATGACGTGCTTCCGGTACGGGTCGCCTGCGGGGGAGATCGAGTCCACCAGCGCGACCGGCCCCTCGAGCGGCACCTCTGCCCCGTCGGAGAAGAGCCCCGTCTCCTCGGAGAGCTCCCGGCGGAGCGCCCGCACGAGGCTCTCGCCGGCCCGAACGCCGCCACCGGGGAGGAGCCACACCTCTCGGGCGCCCTTCTGATGGCGGAGGAGGAGGATCCGCCCGCGCCAGCGGAGGATCGCCGAGACTCGGACGCGCGGCTCCACGGTCAGTGCGCCGACGACCCGAAGCCGCGCGCTCCCCGCTCGCTCGTCGCGAGCTCGGTGACCTCGACCAGCCGCACGCTCGCGACGGGCACGACCACGAGCTGGGCAATCCGCATCCCGGGCTCCACGACGAACTCGGCGTCTCGGTCGGTGTTCAGGAGCACGACACGTATCTCGCCCCGGTACCCGGAGTCGATGAGGCCGGGCGAGTTGACGACCGCGATCCCGTGGCGGGCGGCGAGCCCGGAGCGGGGCTGCACGAACCCTGCGTACCCCTCGGGGATCTCGACGGCGATCCCGGTGGGCACGACCGCGCGTTGCCCGGGCGCGAGGCGCACACCCTCGCAGGCGACGAGATCGAGCCCGGCGTCGCCGGGGTAGGCCTGGACCGGCAGCACGGCGTCGTCGCGGAGCCGACGGACGGCGAGGTCGATCACCGCGCGGAGGCCTCCAGCCGGGCGTCGTCGGCGACGAGGAACCTCGCGAAGCGCGCGACCTCCTGCCGGGGCAGCCGCGCCCTGACGTGGACGCCGTCGGCCGTGTCGCGGCGCTCGGCGATCGGCGCGCCCAGGTCGTAGAGGTCGGCGAGCGCGCTCCCGTCCGCGTACGGCACGAGCAGACGGACGTCCTCGAAGCGGTCGGAGAAGAGCTCGGCGATCCGCGCCTTCAGCTCGTCGAGCCCCTCGCCCGTGCGCGCGGACACCTCGAGCGCGCGCGGGAAGGCATGCGCGACGCGCTTCCGTCCGAGCGCGTCGAGCAGGTCGATCTTGTTCAGGACGAGCTCGACCGGGATGTCGTCGGCGCCGATCTCCGCGAGCACGTCCGCGACGGCCCGGATCGTCTCGTGCAGGCGCTCCTCCGGAAGCGACGCGTCGGCGACGTGGAGCACGAGATCGGCCACGAGCGTCTCCTCGAGAGTCGCCGCGAACCCTTCCACGAGCTGCGTGGGAAGGCGGCGGATGAAGCCGACCGTGTCGGTGACGAGGTATCGCTTCCCGTCGTGCTCGAACGCGCGGGTCGTCGGATCGAGGGTCTCGAAGAGGCGGTCGTCGACGGATGCGTGCGCGCCGGTGAGAGCGTTGAGGAGCGTCGACTTCCCGACGTTCGTGTACCCGGCGAGCGCGATCGTGGGGACCTGGGTGCGACGCCGCTCCTTCCGTCGGGTCTGGCGCTGGGCGCGCAGAGCCTGGAGCTGGCGCTTGACGAGGGAGATGCGGCGGCGGGCGAGCCTGCGGTCGGTCTCGAGCTGGCTCTCTCCCGGCCCCCTCGTCCCGACGCCTCCGCCGAGCCGCTCGAGGTGCTGCCACATGCCCCGCATGCGCGGGAGGTTGTACTCGAGCTGCGCCAGCTCCACCTGCGCCTTGCCCTCGGCGCTGCGTGCGTGCTGCGCGAAGATGTCGAGGATCAGCTGCGTGCGGTCCACGACGCGCGCGCCGAGCGCGTCCTCCAGCGCGCGTTGCTGCGTGGGAGAGAGCTCCTCGTCGACGAGCAACACCTCGGCCGACGCCGCGGCGTACGCCTCGCGAAGCTCGCGGAGCTTCCCCTTCCCCACGAACGTGCGCGCGTCGGGTCGCGATCGGTACTGGACGAGCTCCCCGACCGGGACGACGCCGGCCGTGCGCGCGAGCTCGCGGAGCTCGCTGAGCTCCGCGGCGCCGTTCGCACCTTTCGGGAACACGCCGACGACGAATCCGCGCTCCGGCTCCGCCCCGGGTGCGGGATCGGGCTGGCGCGCAGTCACGCGGGGATTATGCAGGCAGTGCCGCCACGTAGGGTGTGCGCCGTGGAACGCCTCGCCGCCAGGCTCGCCTCCCGGACGCTCGAGCTCGTGGACATCGCCTCCCCGAGCGGCGCCGAGGCGGCGATCCGCGAGCACCTCCTCGCCCTCGTCCCCGGCACCCTGGCACCCGAGCACACAGCGGACGAGGCGTACCTGTTCGTGTCGCCGCGCCGGCGGGGTGTGCCGCTCGTCGTCCTCGCGGGGCACTACGACACCGTTCCCGCGCAGGGCAACCTCCCCGGCTCGATCCGGGACGACTGCGTCCACGGGCTCGGCGCCAGCGACATGAAGGGCGGGCTCGCCGTCGCGCTCGAGCTCGCCCGGGATCTCGACCCGGCGACGCTCCCGTTCGACCTCGGGCTCCTCCTCTTCGGCCGGGAGGAGCTCCCTGCCGACGCGAACCCCCTGCCGGCGCTCTTCGCCGGCTCTCGAGCGATCCACGACGCGGAGCTCGCCATCCTGCTCGAGCCGACCGACCTCCGCATCCAGGCCGGCTGCCTCGGGAACGTCGTCGCGCGGCTGACCTTCCACGGTCGGAGCGGCCACTCCGCCCGTCCCTGGCTCGCCGACAACGCGATCGAGCGCGCGGCGCGCGGCCTCCTCCCGCTTCTCGAGGCCTCGCCCCGCGTCGCGGTCGTGGAGGGCCTGGAGTTCCGGGAGGTCGTCTCGGTGACGCGGCTCGCGGCGGGGATCGCCGACAACGTCATCCCGGCCGAGGCGACCGCGACCGTCAACTTCCGGTATGCGCCCGATCGCGATCCCGAGGACGCCGAGCGGCACCTCCGCTCTCTCGTGCCGCCGGGAGCGACGCTCGACGTCGTCAGCCACGCCCGGGCCGGTCGCGTCGTGACGGGCTCGAGGCTCGTGCGGGCGCTCCGTGCGAGCGGTGACCTCGACCTCGGGCCGAAGCAGGCGTGGACGAACGTCGCGGACTTCACGGCGAACGGCATCGACGCGGTCAACTTCGGGCCCGGGCACACGGCGTACGCCCACCGGGAGGACGAGCGCGTGGAGATCGCCGCGCTCGTCGAGGCGTACCAGGTGCTCCGCCGCTTCCTGACGCGCCCGATCGGCGAAGATGCGCCGTGATGCACCTCGCGACGCGCATCGACGAGCTCTGGGAGGCCGGCGAGCTCGACGCCGAGCCGATCGAGGAGGCGATTGCGCGCCTCGATCGCGGCGAGGTGCGGGTCGCCGAGCCGGGCCCGACCGGCTGGACGGTGAACGAGTGGGTGAAGAAGGCGATCCTCCTCTACTTCCGGCTCCGGAAGGTCGAGCCGATGGAGGTCG
>CAZODN010000111.1:0-8389 GCA_964578545.1 uncultured Gaiellales bacterium | reverse complement strand
GGAGAGCGCCGGCTTTGCAAGCCGGAGGTCACCGGTTCGATCCCGGTACGCTCCATTAATACCTGCTGGTGAGCAATTGTTCTTGTTGTCTCGATCGGCGAAACCTAAGTCCACCCTGCATGCGCGCAACCCAGGCTGACGCCGGCGAAACCCGCTCATAGCAGCACGTTCCCGCACGTTGTGCAACCGGCCAACCAGACCGGCGGTCATCTTGAGTCCACGACCGGTTCGGCGGCATGCCGAAAAAGGGGGCAGCCCGAAGGCAGCCCTCAGATGCGCTCGCGAGGAGCGACGAAGAGCGAATGCGCCGCGTCGGCTATCCGACGGCGTACGACGCGGGCACCCAGGCCCGTGTGCTCACACCGATCGCGTTCCAGGCATTGATCGTCACGACGAGGCTGAGCAGGGCGCCGACCTCGTCCGGCGTGAGCTCGGCGGACACCGCCTCGTACGCGGCTTCCGGGACGTGGGTCTCGGCGAGCAGGGTGACGGTCTCGGTGAACGCGAGCGCCGCGCGCTCGCGGGCAGTGAAGAACGGCGTCTCCCGCCACGCCGGAAGCGCGTACAGCCGCTGCTCGCTCTCGCCGATCGCGCGCGCGTCCTTCGTGTGCATGTCGATGCAGTAGGCGCAGCCGTTGAGCTGCGACGCCCTGATCCGTACGAGCTCGCGCAGGCGCAGGTCGAGCTCGACCCTGTCCAACTCCTTGGTCGCCGCGTGGTCGAGGTGGGCCATCGCCTTCGCAAACGTCGGCGCGTGCGCGTCGAACTCGAGGCGGACCGGAATCTCGGATGCGTTCTCGGTCGTTGTCATGCACTCACACTACGCCCAGAGAGGCCCTCGAATAAGATCCAATTCAATGTCTCGAACCTGGGCCAATTCGCTCGATCTGCATCTCGACGCACGCGCCCCACGGATCCGGGCAGCAGTCGAGGACGCGCTGCGGGAGGCGGTCACGAGCGGCCGCCTGCCGGCCGGCACGCGGTTGCCGCCCACTCGGGCGCTGGCGGCGGATCTCGGGGTCGCACGCAACACGGTCGCGGACGCGTACGCCCAGCTCGTAGCGGAGGGGTGGCTCGAAGCGCTCGTGGGCTCCGGGACGTGGGTCGCAGATCGCCACGTGGTCGAGCCGCCGAGCCCTTCACCGCCGTCTGGCGTTCCTCGGACTGTCCGCTACGACCTTCGTTCGGGAGAGCCTGATCTCGGCCTGTTCCCGCGACGCGCCTGGCTTGCGGCTGCGCGCGCCGTGCTCCGAGAGATGCCGGACCGCCTGCTCGGGTACCCCGATCCGCGGGGTGTGCCGGAGCTGCGAGTGGCGCTGGCCGGCTATCTGGGACGGGCGCGCGGCGTCTCTGTGGACCCCGATCGCATCGTCGTCTGCGCCGGAATGACGCACGCGCTCGCGGTCCTCGGACGGCTGCTGCGCGCGCGCGGCGCGGAGAGCGTGGCCGTGGAGGGCTACGGTCATCTGAGCCACCACGGGTTGATCGAACGCCAGGGGCTTCGACCCGTGCCGCTTCCCGTCGACGCGAACGGTGCTCGCCCCGGCGACCTCGGCGGCGTTTCTGCCGCGCTCCTCACGCCCGCCCACCAGTTCCCCCTGGGGGTCACGCTGCACCCGGAGCGGCGCCGCGCCTTCGTCGACTGGGCCGTCCGCAGCGGTGGCATCGTGATCGAGGACGACTACGACGGCGAGTTTCGCTACGACCGCCAGCCAGTCGGGGCGATGCAAGCGCTCGCCCCGGAACACGTCGTCTACGCGGGCACGGCGAGCAAGAGCCTCGCACCCGGCCTTCGGCTCGGTTGGCTCGTCGTTCCCGGGGCTCTGCGCGACGAGCTGATCGAGGTCAAGCAGGCGAGCGGAGCCACGACGAGCAGCCTCGACCAGCTGACGCTCGCGCAACTGATCGCGTCGGGCGGGTACGACCGCCAGGTCCGCGCCGCTCGGCTCCGGTACCGGCGACGCCGCGACCGTCTCGTGTCCACGCTCGGACGCCGCGTTCCCGGAGTATCCGTACGTGGCATCTCCGCCGGTCTCCAGGCGCTCGTCGAGCTGCGCCCGGACCTGCGTGAGCGTGAGGTCATCGCCCGCGCACGCGAGCGCGGGCTCGCGCTCGACGGGCTCGAGGGCTACACGGCGATCGACGAGCGCCGCGACCGTGGGGCTCTCGTCGTCGGATACACGCGACCGCCGGAGCACGCCTACACGACGGCGCTCGCCCGGCTGTGTGCGGCTCTCGCCGAGGGCGGCTCCTGAGCCCGGCGACGCCCCCGCCGCTCGCCAGCAGCGAGATCCCCGAACCCGACCAACCGACCGCTCCGACTCCTCGGTCGGCCCCGCATGCCTGCGCACACGATCACCGAAAACACCTGAACCTGCCGCTCGCCGTCTGGCCCTACGCACAGGAGACGAGCCAGCGGCAACCATGTCGAGATACGTAGCTCGTTGACGTAAGAGCAAACGACAAGGAGGGCTGACGCGCGGCGCCAACCTCGATGGTAAGGAGGGCTCCAGAGCTTCTGACGGTCCGCGCTCTGTTCTGAGACCAGACAGTAATCTCATCCCGCGTACATCCCGCATGCGGTCGCCGGAGGGACCCGGCGGCGTCCGGTAATCCCCGCAAGGCGGCAAGCGAAACGTCTGCTCTCGCCGGTAATCCCCGCTACGCAGGCGGAGCCCGAAAGGTCGAGTTGGGCTTTGCAAGCCGGAGGTCACCGGTTCGATCCCGGTACGCTCCATCGCCGCCGTCGCGAGAGCGACGAGCTCGCGCGGCGCTACGCTTGTTCGGCTGGCGGCTGTCGCACCCGGGCAGGCGTTCGGGCCGAGAGCCGCCAGCACTACCTTCCTCAGACGCCGGCTCCGGTCTACGGCTAGCGCCGCTTACGGTCTCCGAACACCGCCTTCGCGCGATCTTCGTCTACGGCTCCCGCGCGCCTGGCCGGGAACGTCAGGCGGAGGACGTGACGCTGCGCCCGCCGCCGGACGCCCCGGTTCGCTCCGACGGGAGGCCGGCCTCGGCGATCGGGCGCCGACCCCAGGCGAACGTCCGCTCGTACCAGCCCGTCATCGGCGTCAGCGTCGTCCCGAACCGCGAGGAGTGCACGATCCACCCGTTCGCGACGTAGATGCCCATGTGGCCGACCTCGGAGGGCTTCGAGCGCGGGCCACGCGAGCCGAAGAAGACGACGTCCCCTGGTTGGAGCTGCTCGCGAGCGATCCGCGCGGAGGCGGGCACCTCGCCGCTCATCGCGTAGCTGGTCCGTCCGCGGAGCGTCTGGGCGAGCGACGGCGCGCCCGCGATCGGCTCGAGCTTGTAGACGCGCCACACGAGCCCGGAGCAGTCGAAGCCGCCCGGGACGACGGTCCCGAAGAGCTTCTGCGGCTTCTCCGAGGTCCCGGCCCAGACGTAGGGCGAGCCCACGAATCTCAGCGCCCTCGCGAGCACCGTGCGCTGGAGGTCGAGGAGCTCGGGGATCGCGAACCCCGCGGCAGCGATCCTGGCGGCCTCGACCTCGTCCTCGCGTAGCGAGAGCAGGCGTGCGATGGAGTACGCGGCCTCCGCCCTCGTCGCCGGCTCGTTCGGCTGCAGCTCGAGGAGCTCGCTCGCTCGCTCGTGGTTCACGCGAAAGCCGAGCATGCGCGCGATCGTCTCGGTCCCGAGCCACGGCGTCGGGCCGAGCCCCGCGGCGGCCGCGGTCGACCGGATGCGCCGCGCGGAGGCGCCGAGGCCCACGAGCGACACGAGCTGGGCGTCGAGCTCGCGAATCGTCACCGTCCGGAACGGGTCGGTGACGGCGACCGTGCCTCCGAGGCTGGCCACGACGGTCGCGAGCTCGGACCACGTGAGCGGGTCGTCCGGCCGGAAGTCGTCGCCCGGGGCGCCCATGAGCCCGGCATCCACCACCGTCGCGATCTGCGGCGCCGCCCACGACGGGGTCGCGGCCGGGCGCGCAGCGACGCTCACGGCGGGGAGCGCGAGCGCGAGCACGGTGAGAGGCACGGCGAGGAGACGTCCCATGCTCCAGGTATCGGACGCGCGGCGGCGTCCCTCGCCGGTCGAAAGGGTGAACTTCCCGGGCGACTCCCGGCGCAGGGACTAGAGTGGCGTGCCGTGTCCCGCGCGCCCGTGGTCATGGCCCTCCTCGTCGCCACGGCCCTGACGGGCTGCGGCGGAACGACGAGCGAGGATGCGGCGCCTCCACCCGTCACCGTGGAGACGACCACGGCGCCGTCCGGACGACCGGCGGCGCCGGCGCTGACCGGAACCTCGCTCGAGGGCGAGCGAATCTCGCTCGAGGGCTTCCGCGGCCGGCCCGTCCTCGTCAACGTCTGGTCGTCCTGGTGAAGCACGTGCCAGAGCGAGGCGGTCGCCTACGCAGAGTTCTCCCGGGCGAACCCCGAGGTCGCCTACCTCGGGGTGAACGTCGCCGACACACCGAGCGAGGCCGCGGCCTTCGTCGAGCGCTACGGGTGGACGTGGCCGTCGCTTCGCGACCCCGAGCGGAGACGCGCCCGGAGCCTCGGCGCCACCTACCAGCCCCACTTCGTGCTCGTGGACGCGACGGGCCGCGTCGTCGCCAGCCACGAGGGCGGTGGAGACGCCGACACGTGGGGACGCATGCTCGCGAAGCTCCCGTAGTCGGCGCTCGCGTCCGCGGCCCGGTCGTCTAGGCTGCCCGGCGAGATGAGCGCTGCCACCCAGACCCGCTACCCGGGGACGCTCGCCGCCCCCTGGCTCGCAGACCGACTCGGCGTCGACCCCGCCAGGATCGACGCTCAGCGCCGCGCAGGCGAGCTGATCGCCGTCCGCGAGCCCGGCTCGACCGAGTGGCTCTATCCGGCGTGGCAGTTCGAGGGAGGCAAGCCGCGGCGCGACATCGCGCGCATCACTGCCGAGGCGCGGGCCGTCGGCATCGACGAGATCGGCCTCTACGACCTCCTGACGGCGCCGATGGGCCTCGGCGGCGGCTCCCGCCGGCGGCTCGTCGACCTGCTGCTCGAGGGACGGACAGACGAGGTCGTCGCCGCGATCCGCGCCGCGGGACGACGCTAGGCGGAGACCCGCTCGGCGGCCCGGACGACGGAGACGTCGCCGCTGACCGTCTTGACCCGGAGCGGCACGACCGGCCGGTCCTCGCCGGACGTGGGCTCCTCGTCCTCGATCCCGAGCTCCGAGCGGAGGTCGCCCGAGACGGACGCGGCGTCGATCCACACGCGCGTCCCTCGCGCGATGCCGAGCCGCACGTCGCCCGAGACCGTCTGGACGCGCACGTCGCCGGCCCGGATCGCCTTGACCACCACGTCGCCCGAGGTCGTCGAGAGCGTGAGCGCGCCCTCGAGCGAGCCGACCTCGATGTCGCCCGAGACCGCTCGTCCGTTCAGCACGCCTGCGACCCGGCGGACATCGACGTCACCCGAGACCGTGACGATCGTGGCGTCGTCCGCCAACGCGGCGACGGAGACGTCGCCGCTCGCCGTCTTCACCTCGAGCCTTCGGCGGGCGGACTCGAGCTGCACGTCGCCCGACACGGTCCTGATCGCGACTTCGCCGAGCTCGCCGGTCGCACGGACCTGCGTCTTGGCGCCGGCGAGCTCGAGATCGGTCCCGGGCGGGCACACGACCCGAACCTCGACCTCGTCGCACCAGGTCACCTGGATCGGTCCCCACCGGACCGCCTTCTGCTCGATCCGGATGACGTGCGTGCCCTGGAACTCGTCGGCAGTGACGGAGACCCCGTCGACCGCGTCGGCGCCGCGGCGGCCGAGAGGGACGAGCTCGACGCTCGTGCGCCCCTGCTCGGTCGCCGCGACCACGACGCGTCCACTCGGGAGCTTGATCTGGAGGGAGACGCTCCCGGGGGTGTCGAAGGCCTGCATCGCGCTCACCTAGGGCGGACGGGCGCCCGGCGGATTCTGCTCCCGGACCCGTGTCCGCGCTTCGCGCGCACGCGGTCGCCGGGGCCGAGGTGGGCGGCGTAGTCGAACGGGAGTGACGGGAAGTACATGGCTCCTCTCCTTTCAGCCCTGGGCATAGCCCTGCAGCCGATGACGCGTGCGCTTGCTGGACTGGTGGTCGAGAACACGGGCGATGGCTCGGACGAGCCAGGCGTTCGTCGAGACGCCTTCGCGGGCCGCCGCCTCCTCGACGCTCGCCTTGAGCGACTCGGGGAGGCGCAGGGTGATCCGCCCGCTGTGCTCCTCGCCGTAGCCGAACTGGCCTGCGTCGGACGCGGCCTCGGCGACGTAGGCGAGCTCCGGGTCGCGGCCGGCGAGCCGCACCTCGATGCGCCCCGACTCGAGCTGGCCGGTGAGCTCGAGCGCGACCTCGCCGAGCAGGTCGAGGAGGTGGAGGTGGAGCGTCGCCGCGAGGCTCTCGCTCAGCCTCCGGGCGACTTCCGCCGTCGTCTCGTCGCCGAGCGACGCGGCAGCGGCGAGCTCCTCCTGGATCGCCTGGATGTGGCTCTCGAGCTGCATGGTGACATCATAATGACATCATTCATGGTGCATGTCAAGCACATGAAGACATCATGAAGCAGCTGACTGGTGTCAGCGAGGTCCTGCGGTGGGTGGTGGCGGCTACGCGAGCTGCCAGACGTCGCCGCGGATGATCGGCGTCGCTCTCCCGTCCGCGGCGAGACCGTCGACGTCCACGTCCGGCCCGCCGACCATGAAGTCCGTGTGGATCGCCGACACGTTGAGGCCGCTCGCGAGCGGGTCGTCGGTCGGTGTGGAGCGCGTCCCGGGGATGCTCGCCCCGTACGCGACGTGACAGGTCGCGTTCTCGTCGAAGAGCGTGTCCGAGAACACGAGCCCGGTCTGCCGCACGGGGGAGGAGCCGTCGACGAGCGCGACCTCGCCGAGGTACGGAGCCTGCTCGTCGGTCGCGAGCTGCTGGCGGACGATCTCGGCGCCGGTCTCGGCCTGCACGTCGACGATCTTCCCGCGCTCGAGCCGAAGCTCGAGGCCGGCCACCCGGGCTCCCGACGTCACGAGGGGGTAGGTCGAGCGCACCACGCCCTCCGCGCGTCGCCAGTCGGGGCTCGTGAACACCTCCTCGGTCGGGAGGTTCGGGATGTGCGCGACCCCACCCGTCGTCTCGAACGTCGCGCAGAGCCAGCGCGTCCCGGGGCTGAGCCCGATCGTGAGGTCCGTCCCGGGCCCCCGGAAGCGCACGGCGTCGAAGGCGTGGGCGTTCAGCGCGTCGGCGCGTCGCTGGAGCGTCGCAGCGTGCTCGCTCCAGGCGGACACGGGGTCGGGCTCGTCGAGGCGCGTCGCCCGCGCGACGGCCTCCCACAGCCGCTCGACGTCGGGCTCGCCGAAGACCTCCGTCGCCCACCCCTCGTTCGGAGCGGCCACGATCGTCCAGTTCACGTGTCGTCCGTCGATCAGGCGGAGGAACTCTCGGCGGAGCTCCTGGGGATCGGCCTTCCCGACGAGCGCCGGGTCGAGGTCTGCGAGCAGGTCCGGCTCCGGATTCCCCGTCAGCGAGATCAGCGCGGGGCGCTCGTCGCTCCAGCGCCGCACCCAGTCGAGGAGGTACGGCGGAGACCAGCCGACCTCCTCGACCGGCCCGAGCTCGATCGCGGCGCGTCGGAGGTGGATGTCCGCGTACAGGACGACCACGTGCCGGGCGCCCGCCCGGTACGCCTCGCGCGACACCGCGCGCGCGATCGGGGCATGCTCGACGAGGCACATCACGACGACGTCCTGCCCCGCCTGGACGTTCGCCCCGACGCGAACGGCGAGCTCCGCGTACCGCCGGACACGCTCGGCAGAGGCCGGTGCGCCCGTGCTGCCCTCCTCGCGCGGGATGGTCAGTCGCCCCAGTCGAAGTCGCGTGGGCGCCCCGTCCAGAGCGCCTCGTCGAGGGCCGCTCCCTCGACGTCCTCGACCGTCTCCTCGCCCGGCCACGGGAGCCGCTCCGCGCTCAGCTCGGCCGCGGGCTCACCACCCATGGTCTCCTCGATGCGGGCCTGCTCCTCGCTCTTGAAGAGCGGGTGGTTCTCGAGCGGGTCCTCCTCGAGGTAGCGCTCGAGCGGCATGTCGGAGTCGAGGCGCGCGTTGCGGCTCTTCAGCGCGAGGTGCTCGCGAATCGCTTCCGCGAAGGCCGAATCACTCTCGACTGCAGCGACGTCTTCCTGTTCCACCGTAAGGGCCCCTTGAGCGCGCCGAGTCTAGCTGATCCCAGGCGCCGCCCTGCGCCCACCGCGACCCGCGAGTCCCGTATGCGAGGATTGCGCGGTGCCTGCGCCCCGCGTCCGACCGGTGAGCATCGCCGTCGCCGCGATCGAGGCGTGGCGCCGCCTGCCTCCCGAGCAGCGCCGGCGCCTCCTCCTCGCCGCGCGCCGGCACGGCCCGCGTGTCGCCTCGTCGCTCGCCCGGCGTGGCCG
>CAZODN010000110.1:0-8668 GCA_964578545.1 uncultured Gaiellales bacterium | reverse complement strand
AGTCCGGGTTTTTCCGTGGACGCGAGCGGGAGGACGCGGATGCGCATGCGCGACGCGGGGGCGATCGTCGAATCGAGAGGAGGTGCGGATGACCGAGCCGATTCGCGTCGACCTGGCGCGCGAGTGCGATCTCCTCGACGTCGGGCGCTACCTGGGCTCCTGCGGCTTCACGGCAACGCGTGTGGAGGCCGAGGACGCGCTCGCGCTGGAGGTCACGAGTCTCGAGCGCTCTCGGGAGCACCTGGACGTCGACGTGTGGAACGCACTCGCCGTCTGGCTCGAGAGCGAAGGCCGCCCGCTCGTGCCCAGGGTCGTCGCCGAGCGCGAGTTCGCGCTGACGCCTCAGGGGGAGTAGCCCGCGAGGGATCCCGTCGGCTCGTTCGCCGTGGACGCAGCGAGCACGATCACGCCGGAGGCCGAGCAAGGGCAGATTCGCACAGCGCTCGCCGCCAGCGCGATCGGGACGTCCATCGAGTGGTACGACTTCTTCCTCTACGGGACGATGGCAGCTCTCGTCTTCCCGGATCTCTTCTTCCCGGAGGTGAGCCGGTACGCGGGGACACTGGCTGCCTTCGGAACCTACGCGGTCGGCTTCGCCGCCAGGCCGCTCGGAGCGGCGATCTTCGGGCACGTCGGCGACCGCCTCGGCCGCAAGAACGCGCTCATCGCGACGCTCGTCCTCATGGGCACGGCGAGCTTCGCGATCGGCGTGCTGCCGACGTACGCGGCGATCGGCATCTGGGCGCCCGCTCTTCTGGTCGCGCTCCGCATCCTCCAGGGCATCGGCGTCGGGGGCGAGTGGGGCGGTTCCGTCCTCATCGCGCTCGAGCGGGCGGGCACGGGGCGGCGTGGCCTCGTCGGTAGCGTTCCCCAGCTCGGGGTTCCGATCGGGCTGTTGCTGGCGAACGCGGCGGTGTTCGTCTGCCACCGCGCCTCGGGCGACGCCTGGGAGCGCTGGGGCTGGCGGATCCCGTTCCTGCTCTCGTTCGTGCTCATCCTGGTCGGCCTCTGGATCCGGCTGTCGATCCGCGAGACTCCGATCTTCGAAGAGCTTCGCCGCTCACGAACAACAGCCCGCAGGCCTGTCTCCGCTGCGTTCCGGCGGAGCTACCGCGAGGTCGCGCTCACCGCGCTGATCAGGCTCTCGGAGCAGACGCCCTTCTACGTCTTCACGGCGTTCGTGCTCGCCTACGGCACCGACGAGCTCGGGTACTCGGAGGAGCTCCTGCTCGCCGGCGTCCTCACCGCCGCCGCGCTCGCGCTCGTCACGATCCCCCTCTTCGGCCACGCGTCCGACCGCTACGGCCGCAAGCGGATCTACATGCTCGGCGCGCTCCTCACGCTCGTGTGGGTCTTCCCCTACTTCGCCCTGCTGCAGACCTCGGTCGCGCTGCTCGCGTTCGGAGCGATCGCGATCTCGCTGATCCCGCACGACATGCAGTACGGGCCGCAGGCTGCGCTGATCGCCGAGGCCTTCCCGACGCAGATCCGCTACAGCGGCGCCGGGCTCGGCTACCAGCTCGCCTCGCTCGTCGCCGGGGGTCCCGCGCCGCTCGTCGCGACGTGGCTCCTCCACGAGTACGGCCCGTACGCCGTCGCGACCTACCTCGCGCTCTCGGCGGCCGTCTCCCTGGCGGCGCTCTCGCGGCTTCCCGAGCGCTCGCGGGTCGAGCTCGAGGCGCTGGACGCCGCCCCTGAAGCACACGAGCCCGGAGCTCGCAGCGGGCCGGTGAAGCCTCACCGACCGCTACGAGCCTCCGGGCCTGCGACGCGTCGCCGCGTCAGATCCCGAGGATCTGCTTCTTCTTCGCCTGGAACTCCTCCTCGGTGAGGATCCCCTGCGCCTTCAGCTGTGCCAGCTGCTCGAGCTCGGCGGTGTAGTCGGGCTCCGCCGGAGCGGCAGGAGCCGCCGCCGCCGCCGCGGCAGCCTGCTGAGCGGCCATCTGCTGGTCGTACGCCGCCTGATCCTTCGCGGCGTACTTCTGTTGCTGATGGTGTGAGACAGCTCCTGCCGTCCCGGCCACGACGGCGGTCGTCGCTGCGACCCGGACGAGCCCTGGGCCTCTGCGTCCCAACATCTCACTCACCCTCTTCCCGTGCTGCGGCGAGCACGTATTCGCGGGCCGATTGGACGATCTCGTGCGGGATCCGCTGGAACTCGATCAGCTCGCCCCCCGCGTCCCGCATTGCCTGCGCGACCTTCCGTGCCCAGACGTTCTCCCAGACGAGGAGCGCAGCCGACGTGTTCGGCGGGAGCGCATCCGCGGCGTCCGCGAGGTCGTCCTCGTTGAAGAGCCCGCCAACCTCGATGTCGAGCTTGGCAAGGGCCTCCTGCACGTCCGGTGCGAGCTCACCGAGCTCGAACGCACCGATATTGCCGGCCTCGTCCTTGATGACGAAGGTGGCGTCGATGATCCTGATGATCCCCTCGTCGACGAGGTCTCCGAGCGCCGGCGCGATCTCCCCGCGGAACTGGTTCCCCGGGAACGCCTGGGCGCTCGGGATCCTCGTCCTGGCGAACGCCCTGACCATCGGGGCGATGCTCTTCGTCAGGCGCCGCGCTCCCGCCGGCAGCTTCTTCGAGGACGGCGACCGAGCGTCCGGCGTGTTCGGCGTCCTCGCGACCGGCTTCGCGATCTTCGCGGGCTTCGTCATCTTCCTCGCGTTCACGCAGTACGACAACTCGCGCAGCGGCGCCGAGGCCGAGGCGCTCGCCGTCCTCCAGCAGTTCGAGACCGCGCAGTTCCTGCCCGAAGGCGCACGGGAGACGCTGAGCGGCGAGCTTGTCTGCTACGCGAGGCACGTCGTCAGCCAGGAGTGGCCGAGGATGCAGGACGGAAGCATCGGCAACACGACCAACCCCTGGGGGGTCGCGATGTTCCGGACCCTGAGGAGCACGGACGCCCGGACCTCGGCAGAGCAGTCGGCGTACGACCGCTGGCACGAGCAGACCTCGACCCGCGAAGAGGCGCGGCGCGATCGGCTCCACGGCGCGGCGGGGATCATCCCGGACTCGATCTGGCTCGTGCTCTTCCTGACGGCCGGTGTCGTCTTCGCGTACATGCTCTTCTTCGCGGACAGCGGCGAGCGCGCGCGCTCGCAGGCGATGCTCATGGGGTCGGCGACGACCGTCGTCGTCGTGACGATGCTCGCCATCGTCGCCCTCGACAATCCCTACCGCCCTGGAGTCGGGAGCCTGCAGCCGGTCGCGATGGAGCGCACGCTCGTCCTCCTCGACGAGGGACGGGACATCGTCGGACACGAGACGCCGGTTCCGTGCGACGAGACGGGAGCGCCGCGGTGAGGGATCGCGTCGAGCTCCTCTCGACGATACTGCTGGCGGTCGCAGCGGTCGCGACCGCGTGGAGCAGCTACCAGGCGACACGCTGGAACGGAGAGCAGGCGAAGGCGTCGAGCCGCACGAACGCCATCAGGATCGACGCAGCGCGGGCGCAGGGCCTTTCGGAGGCTCAGAAGCAGGTCGACGTCGCGACGTTCACGCAGTGGGTCGATGCCTACGCACGTGGCGAGACCGATCTCGCCGACTTCTACTTCGAGCGGTTCCGCCCGGAGTTCAAGGTGGCCGTCGACGCGTGGATCGCCACGAGGCCGCTCGAGAACCCCGACGCGCCGCTCACACCATTCGCGATGCCGGAGTACAGGGTCGCGGCGGAGGAGGAGGCTCAGCGCCTGGACGCCGAGGCGGAGCTCTCGTCCGCGACCGTGCGACAGAACATCCAGCGTGCGTCCAACTACGTTCTGGCCGTCGTGCTCTTCGCGGTCTCCCTCTTCTTCGCGGGCATGAGCACGAAGCTCGCCGATCCCCGACTTCGGAGAGTCATGCTCGGGCTCGGCTGGGTGGTCTTCGCCGGAACCGTGATCTGGGTCGCGACGTCCCCGGTCAGCGTCGCGGTATAGCCCACGAGGTCACGGCGCAGCCGCTGCAGGCGCTTCGGCCGCGGCGATCTCCGCAGCTTCCGCTGCCTTCGCAGCGGCGAGCTCCCGGCTGATGTGGAGCGCGGCCGAGGTGAGGGGCGCGGCGAGCACCATCCCGAGCATCCCGAAGAGGCTCCCGAACCCGATGGTGACGATGAGGACGACGAGCGGGTTCAGGTTGAGCGTGGCGCCGAACGCGATCGGCTGCACGATGTTCTGGAGCAGGCCGTTGGCGAGGATGACGACGACGAGCATGATCAGGGCGGCCGTCGTGCCCTGCGAGGAGAGGGTGAGGATCACGGCGAACGCCCCGGAGACGAAGGCTCCGATGAAGGGGACGTACGCGGTCACGAACACGACGACGGCGATCGTCCCTGCCAACGGCACGTCGAGGAGGACCGCCGCGAGCCCGACGACGATCGCGTTGAACGTCGCGACGTACGTGACGCCGAGGAAGTAACGCCGGAGTGACTGCATGACGTTCGACGTGATCACGCTCGCGACCTCGTAGGGAACGCCCAGGTGGCGGTCGATGAACCGGCGAATGGTCGGCCCGTCCTTGAGCAGGAAGAACGTGGAGAAGGCGGTGAACGTGATGAAGAAGACGAGCGAGGTGAGCCCGGCGATCCCGTTGGCCACCCCTTGGAGCAGGGTCTTCCCCGTCTCCGTGGTCGAGCTCTTGACCTGATCGGACGTGCTCGAGGTACCGCCCGCCCCCACGTCGTTCATCCACCCCTCGACCTTGTCGACCGCCTCCGAGGCGGACGCCTTGATCTGATCCGACTGCTCGTAGAGGCCGCCGAAGACCATGAGCGTGATGACGGCGGCGATAGCGACGAGTCCGAGGAGGACGATCGCCGCGCCGGCCGCGCGCGGGATCCGGTGGCGCTGCAGCTTCGTCACCAGCGGGCCCGCGACCGTCGCCAGGATGGCACCGAGCGCGACCGGGATCGTGATCGTCGACGTGAGCGCGACGAGCCACGTCATGCCGACGAGGAGGATCGCGACGCCCACGAGGAACCACGCGAGGAGGCCGAGGTCGCGGAGCCACATGGGCGCGGAGAAGACGCGCGAGAGCGACGTCGCGTCGATCTCGACGACGGTGCGCTGAGGCTCCGGCTCGGCGCCGGCGCCGGGCTTCTCCCCGCGCAGTCGATCGAGGAAGCTCGGGCTCACGGGATGCATTCTCTCGCGCACGGGCACGAAATGCGAGCGATGATCGGCGCAACGCGACGAAAGGATCGCCATGTGCCGTTGGCTCGCATACTCGGGAACTCCAGTTCACCTCGAAGAGATGCTGTACAAGCCGGCCCACTCTCTCATCGATCAGAGCCTCCACTCGCGACTCGGGGTCGAGACGACGAATGGCGACGGATTCGGCGTCGGCTGGTACGACGAGGGCTCGACACCCGCGGTCTTCAAGAGCATCGAGCCGGCGTGGAACGACCGCAACCTGCGCGAGATCGCGGCCCACGTCCGATCCGGGCTCGTCTTCGCGCACATCCGCGCGTCGACCGGAACGCCGGTGCAGCAGACGAACTGCCATCCGTTCCGCTATGGCCGCTGGCTCTGGATGCACAACGGCTCGATCGCGCGGTTCCACGACGTGAAGCGCGAGCTCGTCCTGGCGGTCGACCCCTCGCTGTACGTCGACATCGAGGGGTCCACGGATTCGGAGACGTTCTTCTTCCTCGCGCTCACGATGGGCCTGCAGGACGATCCGGTCGGCGCCGTCGAGCGAGCCGTGGGCTACATCGAGCACATCGGCCGCGCCAACCGGATCGAGCACCCCGTTCAGATGACGGTCGCGACGACCGACGGCGCGAGGATCTGGGCGTTCCGGTACTCGAGCGAGGGGAAGTCGCGCTCGCTCTTCTACTCCACCGACGTCGCCACTCTTCGAGCGCAGTACCCGGACAACCGCATCCTTCTGGCCGTGTCCGACGAGACGAAGCTCATCGTCTCCGAGCCGCTCGGCAACCTCGAGGGAGCCTGGAACGAGGTTCCGGAGTCGAGCTACGGGGTCATCCAGGAGGGCAAGGACGAGCTGGGCTCGTTCACTCCGCGCCTCCCGGCCCACACCTCGAGCTGAGATGCTCTGCCGACCGTGAGCACGACGCTCCGACAGAGGCCTGCCTGGACGGCGCTCGAGCGGCACCATGGCGAGCTCCGCGACACGCACCTGCGCGACCTCTTCGCGCGCGATCCCGGACGAGGCGAGCGGCTGACTGCCGAGGGCGCCGGCCTCTACCTCGACTACTCGAAGAACCGGGTCACCGACGAGACGCTCGCGCTGCTCCGCCGGCTCGCGGAGGAGTCCGGGCTCCCCGAGCGCACCGAGGCGATGTTCCGCGGCGACCGGATCAACGTCACCGAGGACCGCGCGGTCTTGCACGTGGCGCTACGCATGCCGAGGAGCCGCTCGCTCGTCGTCGACGGCGTCGACGTCGTCCAGCAGGTGCACGAGGAGCTCGACCGCATGACGGCGTTCTGCGAGCGCGTCCGGTCGGGCGAGTGGAAGGGCCATACCGGCAAGCCGATCCGCAACGTGGTCAACATCGGGATCGGCGGCTCCGACCTCGGCCCGGTCATGGCGTACGAGGCTCTCCGCCACTACGCGCGCCGCGACCTCACGTTCCGCTTCGTCTCGAACGTCGACCCCGCGGACTTCGCCGAGGCCACCCGCGATCTCTCCCCCGAGGAGACGCTCTTCGTCGTCTCCTCGAAGACGTTCACGACGCCCGAGACGATGACGAACGCGCGCACCGCTCGGGAGTGGGCGCTCTCCTCACTGGAGGACGAGGCGGCGATCGCGCGGCACTTCGTGGCCGTGTCGACGAATGCCGAGGAGGTGGCGGCGTTCGGCATCGACGCGGAGAACATGTTCGGCTTCTGGGACTGGGTCGGCGGCCGCTACTCGCTGGGCTCCGCCATCGGGCTCTCCACGATGCTCGCGATCGGGCCGGAGGCGTTCACCGAGCTCCTGGCGGGGCTCCATGACCTGGACGAGCACTTCCGCGAGACGCGGCTCGACGGGAACCTTCCGGCGCTCATGGGGCTCCTCGCGATCTGGTACGCGGACTTCTTCGGCGCGCAGAGCTACGGGGTGATGCCGTACTCCCAGCACCTGAAGCGGTTCCCCTCCTACCTCCAGCAGCTGACGATGGAGTCGAACGGCAAGAGCATCACGCTGGACGGGCGCCGCGTGGACTACGACACGGGCGCCGTCTACTGGGGCGAGCCGGGGACGAACGGCCAGCACAGCTTCTACCAGCTGCTCCACCAGGGGACGCGCCTGGTCCCCGTCGACCTCATCGGCTTCGCGCAGTCCCTCGACCCCATCAGCGACCACCACGACCTGCTCATGGCGAACGTCTTCGCCCAGGCCGAAGCGCTCGCGTTCGGGAAGACGGAGGAGGAGGTGCGCGCCGAGGGAACGCCCGAGGCCGTCGTCCCGCACCGCGTGTTCGAGGGGAACCGGCCGACGAACGTGATCCTCGCCGAGAGGCTCACGCCACGCACGCTGGGCTCTCTCGTCGCGCTCTACGAGCACAGCGTCTTCACCCAGGGCACGGTCTGGAGCATCGACTCCTTCGACCAGTGGGGCGTCGAGCTCGGCAAGGCGCTCGCCCAGCGCATCGTCCCGGAGCTCGTCGCCGCCGAGGAGCCGGAGCTCGCCCACGACTCCTCCACGAACGCGCTGATCCGGCGGTACCGCGCGCTACGGTGAGCGTCCGTGGCGACTGACACACCCATGGAGCTGGGAGTGGTCGGGCTCGGACGGATGGGCTCGGGCATCGTGCGCCGGCTCCTCCGGGACGGCCACCGCTGTGTCGGCTACACCCGCAGTCCGGACACCGTCGCAGCTCTCGTCGAAGACGGGATGGTGGGCGCGTCCTCGCTCGAGGACCTCGCCGGGAAGCTGACTGCGCCCCGTGCCGTCTGGGCGATGGTTCCGGCCGGGGAGGCGACCGAGCGCGTCGTGTCGGACCTCGGCCGGATCCTCGAGCCCGGGGACGTCGTCATCGACGGGGGCAACACGCACTACGTGGACGATCTCCGCCGCGCCGCCGAACTTCGCGAAGCCGGTATCCACTACGTCGACGTCGGCACGAGCGGAGGCGTCTGGGGCCTCGAGCGTGGGTTCTGCCTCATGATCGGCGGCGAGACGACCGTCGTCGAGCGCCTGGAGCCGATCTTCCGCTCGCTCGCGCCCGGTGTCGAGGCCGCCGAACGCACGCCCGGCCGCACCGGCGAGCCGACGATGGCCGAGCACGGCTACCTCCACTGCGGTCCGAACGGCGCCGGCCACTTCGTGAAGATGGTGCACAACGGGATCGAGTACGGCCTCATGGCTGCCTACGCCGAGGGCCTCAACGTCCTCGCGAACGCCGACAGCGGTCTCCGGGAGCGCTCAGCGGACGCGGAGACCGCGCCGCTCTCCCACCCCGAGCACTACTCGTACGAGATCGACACGGCGGAGGTCGCGGAGCTGTGGCGACGAGGAAGCGTCGTCGGCTCCTGGCTCCTCGACCTCACGGCCCGCGCACTCCACGACTCACCCGCGCTCGAGGAGCTCGGCGGGCGAGTCTCCGACTCGGGCGAGGGCCGCTGGACGTCGATCGCCGCGATCGAGGAAGGCGTCCCGACCCCTGTTCTCACGACCGCGCTCTACTCGCGCTTCGCCTCGCGCGACCTCGACGACTTCGCGAACAGGGTGCTCTCCGCGATG
>CAZODN010000109.1:0-8684 GCA_964578545.1 uncultured Gaiellales bacterium | reverse complement strand
GCCCTTCTGCTGGAGCGGGACGACCTCGATCAGCGGCTGCGCGCCGATCACGACGCCGGCGGCGTGGATCGAGTCGGCCCGCGTGAGCCCCTCGAGCGGCCGCGCGAGGTCGACGATCTCCTTCGCGACGGGGTCCGAGTCGACCGCCTGGCGGAGCTCGGCGCCCGGCTTGAGGGCGGCCTCGAGCGTCTGCCCGGGCCCCTCGGGCACGAGCTTCGCGATGCGGTCGACGACGCCGTACGGGATGTCGAGGACGCGGCCCGCGTCGCGGATCGCCGCACGGGCGGCCATCGTCGAGAAGGTGATGATCTGCGCGACGCGGTCGCGGCCGTACTTCTCCGCGACGTAGTTGATGACGCGCTCGCGCCCGGCGACGGAGAAGTCGATGTCCATGTCCGGCAGGTCCTTGCGGGCCGGGTTGAGGAAGCGCTCGAAGAGGAGGCCGTACCGCATCGGGTCGACGTCCGTGATCTCGAGGCAGTAGGCGGCGAGCGACCCCGCCGCCGAGCCACGGCCGGGGCCGACGCTGACCCCGTTCTGCTTCGAGAAGCGGATGAAGTCCCAGACGATGAGGAAGTAGTCCGCGAAGCCCATCTCCTTGATCGTCTTGAGCTCGAAGCGGAGACGCTCGGTGAGCTCCGGCGTCGCCTTTCCGTAGCGGCGCTCGAGGCCCTTCTCGCACAGCTCGACGAGGTAGTCGAACGCGTCGCGGCCCTCCGGGACGGGGAACTTCGGCAGCAGGATGCGCCCGAGCTCGATCTCCACGGTGCAGCGCTCCGCGACCTCGAGCGTGCGCGCCATCGCATCCTCGAGCCCGGGGAAGTCGCCCGCCATCTCCTCCGGGGTCTTGAAGAAGAACTCGTTCGTGTCGAACCGCCAGTGCGCCGGGTTCTTCAGCGTGTCGCCCGACTGGATGCAGAGGAGCGCCTCGTGGGCGAACGCGTCCTCCGCGTCGAGGTAGTGGACGTCTCCCGTCGCGACGAGCGGGAGCCCCGTCTCCTCCGCGAGCGCGATCAGGCGCGGGTTGACCTCCTGCTGCTCGGCGAGCCCGGCGTTCTGGATCTCGACGTAGGTCGCCTCGCGCCCGAAGATCTGCGCGAGCCGGTCGAGGTCCTCGCGCGCGTCCTTGCCGCGGCCCTCGGACAGCGCCCGCGAGACGCGCCCCGAGAGGCAGCCGGAGAGCGCGACCAGTCCTCTCGCGTGCCGCTCGAGGAGCTCCCAGTCCACGCGGGGCTTGTAGTAGTAGCCCTCGAGGTAGCCGAGCGAGGAGAGCTTGATGAGGTTCGCGTAGCCCTCGTTCGACTCGGCGAGGAGCGTGAGGTGCGCGTAGCCCTTCGTCTGCGCGCGGCGGTCGTCGGCGACGTACACCTCGCAGCCCACGATCGGCTTCACGCCGGCTTTGCGCGCCTCCCGGTAGAGCTCGACGACGCCTGCGAGCGAGCCGTGGTCGGTGAGCGAGACGGCGGGCATCTCGAGCCGCGCGGCCTTCTCCACGAGCGCCGGGATCCGGCACGCCCCGTCGAGGATCGAGTACTCCGAGTGGACGTGGAGGTGGACGAAGGGCGGAGCGGCACGACTCACGGGAGGGCCATCGTACTGCCGCCACCCGACGGGGTCCGAGGCCTGCGTGGACGAGCTTCTAGCTGCTGTTGCCGGACCAGAGAACGTCTGCGAGGCGACGCCACTCGTCGCGCAGGTCGGCTCGCCCCGTGACGCGCTGGAGCTCCCAGTAGGCGCGAACGAGGGCCCCGAGGTCGGGCTCTTCGGCCGCCGCACGCCCCTCCTCGAGCACCCGCACGTACCACGCGGACGGGTCGATCCCGTGCTCGCCCGCCAGCGCGAGCGCGCGGTCGCGAAGGGTGCTCGCAGGTGTCTCCAGACGGGCCATGACACGGCTATCGGCAGGCCGGCGAGCGCGATTGAGGCCGTCTCCCCGGACGGGGTAGCTGCCCGCGCGGGCAGACTGTCGCGTCGTGCGCCCGCCCACCGTCATCGAGCCCGGGAGGATCATCGCGGGCCGGCACCCGTGCGCGTGGGGGCCCGAGAACGCCCCGGCGGAGGTGCACGGCCTCACGAGCGCGGGCGTGACGCTCTTCCTCGACCTGACGCAGGAAGGAGAGCTCGAGCCGTACGCGCACCTCGTCGAGCCCCCGGCGCGCTACCTGCGGATGCCCGTCCGCGACTTCTCCACGCCCAGCCCCGAGCAGCTCGTCGAGACGCTGGACGAGATCGACGCCGAGCTCGCCGTCGGCGGGCTCGTGTACGTGCACTGCTGGGCGGGCTGTGGCCGGACCGGCGTCGTCGTCGGGTCGTGGCTCGTTCGTCACGGGGTCGCGCCGAACGACGCGCTCGCCCGGATCGCCGAGACGCGGGGCGTCGGCTGCCCGCAGACGCTGGAGCAGCGCCTCGTCGTGCTCGGGTGGGCGCCCGGCCGCTGAGCCGGCCGACTCCCTCCCACGAGTGAGCGAGAGCCCGCCAGCGCGCTCCGATATCCCTCTGGCAAGCCACGCAGCGAGGGAGGGGATCGTCCGAGATGTTCGCGAGCAAGCGCGAGAAGAGCGGGGCCGAGCTCCTGCCGAGCTCGGGCGAAGCCCTCGCCGAGCGCGTCGACGTGCTGGCCTCGACGGTCTCCTCCACGGCGGCGGCGCTCGCGAGGACGGACGGCGAGATCGCAGGCCTGCGTCGCGAGCTCGGGAACGGGCTCGCGCGCATCGAGGAGCTCGTCGCGGAGATGCGCTCCCGCGCCCGCGCGAGCGACGTGCGCGAGCTCGAGAAGAAGGTCGGCGCGCTCGCCTTCGAGCACGGCAGGACCTCGGAGAGCAAGCGGCTCGACGATCTCGGCTCGAAGGTCTCGGTGCTCGCGGAGCGCGTCGACACGCTGGGCGCGACGGTCGCCGCCGCGGCCGCGAGCGTCGCGGGGCGCGAGGGCGAGGTCGCCGCCCTGCGCCGCATGCTCGACGAGGGCTCGCGTCCCGCGGCCGTCGACGAGGCGCTCCTGCGCCGCGTGGAGGACGTCGCCGCGGCGTCGGCCTCCGCCTCCCTATACCTCGAGTCGCACGGCGACGAGATCGACGCGTTGGGCGACCGGATCGACAGCCTCGAAACGCGCCTGTCCGGGCTCGCGGAGAAGATCGAGGCGGCCGAGCGGGATCGCGTCACGCTCGCAGCCTCCGTCGCGGATGCCGCCGCCGCACGCTGGAGGGAGCTGGAGCGCATGCTCGTCGAGCTCGCCGACCGCCTCGACGCGGCCGAGGAGCGCGCAGCCGCCGTCTCGGCCGAGCTGGGGCGGGCGACCTCGCTCTGGCCGGCCGCGCTGCGCGCCCTCGAGAGCAGGGTGGACGAGCTCGCCGGCGCTCGTGAGCCGAGCGACGGGGCCGGGCACGGGAGCGCCGACGTCCTCCACGCGCTTCGCGCGCTCGAGGAGCGCATGCGTCGTGCCGACGCGGCGGCGCACGAGGAGCGCGGGCTCCTGCTCGAGCGCCTCGACCGTCTCGCAGGCCCGCCCGCGGGCTCCCCGGAGCCTGTCGCGAGCGGGGCCGAGGTCGTCCCGTTCCGCGCCGACGCGTAAGCGGGCTCGAGTGCGAGCTGCAGAGCGGATCCTCCTCGCGCTCCTCCGACGCGGCCAGCGCGCCCGGAGCCGGCAGGCGTACGCAATCCTCGCAGCGCTCGCCGACACGCGGCGCGCGCCCGCGGCGCGCTCGCGAGGCTCCTAGCCCCGGTCGACGAAGTACGCCATGAGCAGCGCGTCAACCTCCTCGCCGTCGCGAACGTAGTGGCGGCGGCGCAGGCCCTCGCGCTCGAAGCCGAAGGCCTCGTAGAGCGCGATCGCCGGCTCGTTCCACGGGAACACGTGCAGCTCGAGCTTGCGGACGCCCGCCCCCCGCGCCCAGGCGACCGCCTCCTCGAGGAGCGCCCGGCCGATACCGCGGCGCCGGTGGCCCGCGGCGACCATGAGCCCCAGGTCGGCGACGTGGCGGCTCGCCGGATGGGGGTCGCGCGAGAGGGAGAGCCGCGCGACCACGCGGCCGTCGTCCTCGGCGACGAACACCGCCGCGTCGGCGTGGCGCTGCACGGTGCGCAGGTAGCGACGCTCGTCCGACGCCGAGCGCCAGCCGCCGCTCCCCAGGATCCAGCGCCCGTCCTCGGCGCCGACCTCCTCCGCGAGCGCGACGAGGGCGTCCGCGTCCCCCGGAACTGCTCGGCGGACGCGGATCATCGGACGACGATCCCGGCGCCCCCGCGCCTGGGGTCGCCGGCCGCCTCGAGCGTCCCGTCAGGGGCGCAGAGGACGGCCTGGACGCCGCCGAAGAAGAGGTTGATCCCCTCCCAGCGGACGACCTGCCACGCCCGGGGGAGCGAGGCGGCGTCGGCGTCGGGCCACCCGCCCTCGAGGTGAACAGTGCCGCCGTCGACGTGGAGCCTCGGCGCTCGGATCGCGTGCTCGACGTGCTCGCCGCGCAGGATCCGCCACGCGACCTGGGCGATCGCCCCCGCGAGCCGCACCGACCCCGCGCTTCCGATGACGAGCCTCGGGCGCCCGCGCTCGAGGACGAGCGTCGGGGTCATCATGCTCGCGAGCCGCTCGCCCGGGCGCTTCTCGCCCGGCCCGATGACGTCGAGCTCGCCGAGCATGTTGTTCAGCTGGGTGCCGCCCCGGAACATCCCGGAGCCCGAGCCGAGGGTCGAGGAGAGCGCCGCGGCCGTGCCGTCGCCGTCGACGACGGAGACGTGCGTCGTACCCGGCAGCGGCCCCGCCCCGAGCGCGCCGTAGGCGTCGGCGACCGCGCGCGCGAGGTCCGCGACCGTGGCGTCGCCGGCCTCGTCGAGCCGCTCGAGGATGCGCTCGACCACGGCGCCGCCGAGGGAAGGGGCGGGCGTGGACTCGATCTCGTAGCCGAGCGCGGACGTCTCCAGCGGCGCCGGCGAGCCCACGCGGTAGGCCCGGATGTCGTCCGCGAGCTCGGGCAGGAGCTCCGCGACGGCGACGGAGCCTTCGTCCCGCACCCGCTCGAGCGTCGCGCAGGCGTCCTCGGTGACGACACGGCCGGGGTGCCCGTAGATCCGCCGCCCCCCCTCCTCGGCGAGGAGGATCGGCGCGAGGATCCGGTAGAGGACGTCACGGGCCTCGTCCCGCTCGAACCCCACCCTCGCCAGCTCGATCGCCGGCGCGACGAGCTCGGCCCACTCCCGGGTCGCGAAGCGGCGGTGCACCTCCTCGAGCCCGGCGAGGAGGCCCGGGACCGCGACCGAGCCAGGACCGACGTGGAAGAGCTGCGTCCCGGAGTCGCCGAAGTCGACGACCAGCTCCTCCATCTCGCCGAGCCGCCTCGTGGGGACGGCGAAGAAGCAGTCGAGGACGACCGTCTCGCCCCGGGGCGTGTGGACGAGCGCGAACCCGCCCCCCGCGGGGCCTGTGAGCGGCCCCTCCGTGACGAACGCGGTGAACGCCGCGGCGAGGAGCGCATCGACCGCGTTCCCGCCCTCGCGGAGCACGCGGGCGCCGGCCTCCGCCGTCAGCGGGTGACCGGCTGCGATCGCGCCGCGCATGCGCGGGAGCGTACTGCGCTCCCGGCCGCACTCGCCCGAGCGGCGGCTACCCGGAGGTCAGGAACGAGGGCAGCTCCGGGTCGCCCGAGCGGCCCCCCGAGGACGACGAGTCGAACTCGACGCGCGACGAGCGGCGGCGCGTCCCTCCGAGCCCCGTCGCGACGACCGTCACCCACACCTGACCCGTGAGCCGCGCGTCGACCGTCGCGCCGAAGATGATGTTCGTCTCGTCGGTCGCCGTCTGGCGCACGACCTCGGCGGCCTCGTTCACCTCGACGAGCGAGAGGTCGTCGCCGCCGGCGATCGAGAGCAGGATCCCGCGCGCGCTCACGATCTCCGCGTCGATGAGGGGCGAGCCGAGGGCGCGCTCCGCGGCCTCGCGCGCTCGATTCGGGCCGGTCGCGTAGCCGATCCCCATGAGCGCGGAGCCGGCGTCCTGCATGACCGTGCGGACGTCGGCGAAGTCGAGATTGATGAGCCCCGGTGTCGTGATGAGGTCGCAGATCCCCTGCACGCCCTGGCGGAGGACGTCGTCGGCGATCTTGAAGGCGTCCACCATGGACGTCGAGCGGTCGAGGACCTCGAGGAGCCGGTCGTTCGGGATGACGATGACGGTGTCGCACGCCGCGCGCAGCTCCTCCACCCCGCGCTCCGCCGCGGCACGACGGCGCGTGCCCTCGAAGCGGAACGGCGTCGTCACGATGCCGACCGTGAGCGCGCCGAGCTCCCGGGCCGCGCGGGCGACGACGGGAGCGGCGCCCGTGCCCGTTCCTCCGCCCTCGCCGGCGGTGACGAAGACCATGTCCGAGCCCCGGAGCGCAGCCTTCAGCTGGTCGAGCTCCTCCTCGGCCGCGGCCCGTCCGACCGACGGGTCGGCGCCGGAGCCGAGGCCTTGCGTGATGCCCTCCCCGATCGCGATCTTCGTCGGCGCGTCGGAGACCGCGAGCGCCTGCAGGTCGGTGTTCACGGCGACGAAGTCGACCTGAGAGATCCCCGCGTCCATCATCCGGTGGAGCGCGTTCAGGCCCGCGCCGCCGACGCCCACGACGCGGATGACCGCGATGTACGCGGCGCCCTTGGGCGGAGGAACGCGGTGCAGGCGAGGCGCCGGCTCGAGCATCGTCTGGAAGTACCGCGCGGCCGAGCGCGCGGCCGCCGCCTCGGCCGCAGCCGGCTCGGGCGCGGGCTCCGGCTCGGGCGCGGGCTCGGGGACGGCCTCGGCGACGAAGTCGGGCACGTGCTCGACGGTCTCCTCGAACGCGACGTGGGCGCGCCGCTCGTCCTCGTCCGTCGTCGGCGGCTCGGACGGGGCGGCCTCGGGCGCGCCGGCGTCCTGCGCACGCTGCGCGGCCTCGGTCTTGCGGAAGAGCTCGGCGAGCGGCCCTTCACGCATCGTCGCGCGCTTGCGCGCCATCGAGCACCTCCTTCGCGAGGTCGCGGTAGGCCTGGGCGGCAGGCCCGCTCGGGTCGTAGCGGAGGACGGAGCTCCCCTTGACGGGCGCCTCCGCGTAGCGGACGGTCTTGCGGATCCGGGTCTGGTAGACGAGGTCGCCGAAGTGCTCCTCGAGGATCTCGATCGCCTCCCGCGCATGGAGCGTGCGCCCGTCGTACATCGTGGGCACGATCCCCTGGACGCGCACGCTGGGGTTGAGGTTCTCGCGGACCATCGCGAGCGTGTTCTCGAGCTGGACGAGCCCGCGGAGCGAGAGGTACTCGCACTGCACGGGGACGATCACCCCGTTGGCCGCGACGAACGCGTTGATCGTCAGCAGGCCGAGCGAGGGCGGCGTGTCGATGAGGATGTAGTCGTAGCGGTCGCGCACCTCGACGAGCGCCTTCTCGAGGGCCCGCTCGCGCCCGATGAGGGCGGAGAGTGCCAGCTCCGCACCGGCGAGGTCGATGGAGGCGACGGCGATGTCCACCTCGACCGGGTGGATGACGTCCGAGATCGGGATCCGGTGCACGAGCACGTCGAACATCGAGCGCTCGATCGCGTCCGGGTTCATGCCCTGGCTCATGGTCAGGTTGCCCTGCGGGTCGAGGTCGATCACGAGGACGCGGTGCCCGGCCTCCCGGAGCGCGACGCCGAGGTTCAGGGTCGTCGTCGTCTTCGCGACGCCGCCCTTCTGGTTCGCGAGCGCGATGACGTTCGCCATCACGCCGCCCTCCGCGGCGGGCGCGGGCAGCGGGGCGAACGAGGGGACGGCGTGCAGGCGCGGAGCATCCTCGGCCGGCTGCGGAAGAGAGCCCTCGACGGGCTCGGGGACGGGCTCGGGGACGGGCTCGGGACGCGACTGCGACCGCGGGAGGAGGCGTGAGAGGGCCATGACGGCGACACCTTCACGAGCTCGATGGAGATTCCTTCAAGCACGTCGTGCGGTCAATCCTCGCCTTCCCGGTCGTCGAGCGGCTCGCCGAGCCGCGCGATGAGCCCGAGCCCGACGACGAAGACCGTTCCCGACCGAGGGTAGTAGCAGACGTCGCGGGGGTCACGGGTCCCGTCCATGAGTAGCGTCAGGCCCTCGCCCGCTGCGCGGAACGAGTGGACGACGCTGGTCCCTCCCGGTGCGATCACACGTCGATCATGTCACGCGCCAGGGCGTCGCGGAGCTCCGCGGCCGCCCTCGCACCGGCCTCACCTCCCTCTCTCCGCGACCACGCCTCGGCCTCGACGAGCAGTGCGCGCAGCTCGTCGATCACCGTCCCCGGTGGGGCGCCGGAGCGGTCCAGGGCCTCGATCCTCGCCAGCCGCTCGAGGACTGCCCGCGACTCGTCCACACGCCGACGGTAGCCGCGCCCTCGTCACGAGGGGGTAACGCCTTCGAGCCGGGTTCGTGTCAGACGGCGATCGCGCGCGGCACGGGCGGGCGGTGCAGGCCGAGGAGCTCGCGGTCGAGGTCGTGGACGAGCTCGGCCCTGTCTCCAGCGCGGAGCACGGCGACCACGGCCCGCCGCGCCGCGTCCACGGCGGCGGGGCTCGCGGCCCCGCCGGCGTCCAGTTCGCCCAGGGCCCCGAAGAGCTCCTCCCGCGCACGCGGCTCCTCCGCGAGGAGCGTGGTCGCGCGGAGCGGCCACGTGTCGCCGAGAAGCGCGTGAAACGACGCGCGGACTTGCTCGCTCTGGAAGGGCTCGTTCTG
>CAZODN010000108.1:0-8733 GCA_964578545.1 uncultured Gaiellales bacterium | reverse complement strand
CCTCTTCCGGCGCGACCAGCCGGGGTACGGGTTCGTCGACGAGGAGACGCCGGAACTGACCATCGCGGTCGTGCCGAGCCGGCGGAACCGGGGCATCGGGGACGCGCTCCTGCGGGCGCTCTGCGAGCGGGCGCGCGCGGAGGGCCACCGCGCGATCAGCCTCAGCGTCGAGCGCGACAACGAGGCGCTCGTCGCCTTCTACGAGAAGCACGGGTTCGAGAAGGTCGCCGAGCACCACGGCGACACGGTCACGCTCCTGAAGCCCCTGGAGGGCGACGGAGGGCCGGCGGCCGGTCGCTAGGATCGGCCGGACCCTGACGAAAGGACTCTCCCCATGGAATTCGACGTAGCCGTCCTCGGCGGGGGCCCCGCCGGGTACACCGCTGCGATCCGCGCGGCGCAGCTCGGCGCGAACGTGGCCTGCATCGAGAAGGAGCCTGAGCTCGGCGGGACGTGCCTGCGCGTCGGGTGCATCCCGACGAAGGCGTGGGTGCAGACCGCGCACGCCCTCCACGCGGCGCGCGAGATCCACCCGAAGCTCGGCGCGCCGTCCGGCGAGCCGGCCCTCGACTTCGCGCGCGCGAACGAGTGGAAGGATGCCGTCGTCAAGCAGATGACGGGCGGCGTCGCCTCGCTCTTCAAGGCGAACGGCGTCACGTGGCTGCAAGGGACGGGGACGTTCGAGAGCCCCACGACCATCGCGATGGACAAGGGAGACATCGGAGTGACGTTCCGCAGCGCGATCGTCGCGACGGGCTCCTACCCGATGCGCCCGCCGATTCCCGGCCTCGACTCGCCGCGCTGCGTCGACTCGACCGGCCTGCTCGCGCAGACGGAGGTGCCCCGGCGGCTCGTCGTCCTCGGCGGAGGCATCATCGGCTGCGAGTTCGCCTCGATCTTCGAGCGCTTCGGCAGCGAGGTGACGATCGTCGAGATGCTCGAGGCGCTCATCCCGCAGGAGGACGCCGACGCGACGAGCGAGCTGCGGAAGGCGTTCGCGAGGCGCGGGATCGTCGTCCACCTCGGCAAGCAGTGCACGAGGGTGGAGGACACCGGCTCCGGGCTCGTCGTCCACTTCGGCGAGGGCGAGACGGTCGAGTGCGACCTCATGCTCGTGTCGGTCGGCCGGGCGCCCCTCGTCGACGGTCTCGGGCTCGAGGCGGCAGGCGTCGCGTTCGACGCGAGGAGGGGCATCGAGACCGACTCCCGCCGCCGCACCACCGTCCCGCACATCTACGCCGCCGGTGACGTCGCCGGCTACTGGCAGCTCGCGCACACGGGGTTCCGCGAGGGCGAGATCGGGGCGGAGAACGCGACCGGGCACGATGCCGAGATGCCCGACGCGGCCGTTCCGCGGCCGATCTACACCGACCCCGAGATCGCGGGCGTCGGGCTCACGGAGGCGGAGGCGCGCGAGCGCTACGGAGACGAGAACGTCGCCGTCGGCCGGTTCCCGTGGGTCGCGAACGCGCGGGCCGTCATGTCCGGCGAGGTGGGGGGCTGGGTGAAGTCGATCCACGAGACGACGTACGGCGAGCTCCTCGGCATGGTCATCGTCGGGCCGCACGCCACCGACCTCATCGAGGCCGCCGTGGTCGCGCTCGACGCTGAGGCGACCGTCGAGACGATCGCCGACGGGATGGCGCCGCACCCGACGTTCTCGGAAGGGCTGAAGGAGGCAGGGCTCGTCGCGCTCGGCCGGCCCATCCACCTCCCGCCGCGGCGGCGCTGAGCCCCCGACGCCGCGGGTCGGTTACGCTGCGGCTATGAACATCGTGAACAGGCGCAACGCCGTCATCGGCTACCTCGCGTTGCAGGCGCTGAAGCGGGCGCGGCACAACGCCACGGTCGGGTACCTCGCCGCGCAGGGCATGGAGCACACCCGCGCGCGGCGCCGCAACCGGCGCGCGCTCAAGGTCTCGCTCTACGTGCTGCTCGGGATCGTCTCGCTCGGGGTCCTCGCGGCCGCGGCGGGCTTCGCGGGCAAGCGGAGGTGGAGGGCGACGGCCGCGCAGCCCGAGGTCGCCGTCAGCGAGGAGGCGCCCGAGGCGCCCGCGGAGAGCGCGCCCACCGAAACGGAGCCGGTCCCAGCGACGTGAGCCCGGGGTCGGCCGAGAGCGCCCGGTCGCCGATTCGCCCCGCCCTCGACGGGCTCGTGCCCTACGAGCCGGGCAAGCCCGTGGAGGAGGTGCAGCGCGAGCTCGGCCTCGAGCGGGTCGTCAAGCTCGCCTCGAACGAGGGGCCGTTCGGGCCGTTCCCGGCGGCGCGAGAGGCCATCGCTCGAGCGATGCCCGAGCTCAACCGGTATCCCGACGGAGGGGCGTGGCGCCTCCGGGGGGCGCTCGCGGAGCGCCACGGAGTGCGGTTCGAGGAGGTGACGGTGTGTGCGGGCGCGGATGCGGTCATCGGCTTCCTCTCGCTCGCGTGCCTGGATCCCGGTGACGAGGTCGTCACGGGCTGGCCGTCGTTCCCGAGCTACGTCCTCGACCCACTGAAGCTCGCCGCCGTCCCCGTGCGGGTGCCGCTGCGCGACGACCGCTTCGACCTCGAGGCCATCCTCGACGCGATCACCGCCCGCACGAGGCTGGTCTTCGTCGCCGCTCCGAACAACCCCACCGGCACGGCGACGACGAGAGCCGAGCTCGACGCGTACTTCGCCGCGGTTCCGCCCCACGTACTCACCGTGGTCGACCAGGCCTACTTCGAGTACGTGGTCGACCCGGACTACCCCGACGCCGTCGAGGAGTACCTGAAGGCGGGGCACCGCGTCCTCGTGCTTCGGACGTTCTCGAAGATCTTCGGCCTCGCCGGGCTCCGCGTGGGGTACGGCGTCGGGCCGGCCGACGTCGTCACCGCGATTGGGAAGGTCCGCCGGGCCTTCGACGTCACCTCGGCGGGTCAGGAGGCTGCGCTCGCGAGCCTCGGGGACGAGAGCGAGATCGCGCGCAGGCGGAGCGTCAACCGCGAGTCGATGGCGCTGCTCGAGCGGACGTTGCGCGACCACGGTCTCGATCCGGTTGGGCCTGCGGCGGCGAACTTCGTGTTCGTCCGCGTGGGCGACGCCGAGGCGCTGAACGACGCGCTGCTCCGGCGCGGCGTGATCGTGCGGCCCATGGGTCCGTTCGGCGCGCCGGACGCCCTCCGGATCACCGCCGGGACGCCTGACGAGATCGCGTTCCTCGCGGACGCGCTCGACGAGATCGCGGTTCCCGTCGGAGCGGCCGCGCGCGAGCTGCGTTAAGCGTCCGCACAGGAGGTAGGGATCCCGCCGGTAGAGCGGGAATCACCGCTGGTGCCTCGGCTATCCTCCCCTGACGGGCGCCGTCAGGCGCTCGTCCCGTTATGCGAACGACCCTGAAGAGAGGAATCGCGCGCGGAGGCTCGCCGGGCGGCGAGCCCGTCTACCCGCCGGGAGCGCAGTCGGCGATCAGCGTCTACCGGCAGCCCGACCCCGCAGGGCGCTCTCGCGCCGGCCTGATCGGACGCGTCGCCATGTGGCTCGGGGTTGTCGCGCTCGTCTTCGTGTCCGGCGCCGCCGGCGGCGCGTACCTCTACTTCCACCAGTCCGTCGCCGCCGTCGCCGCCGACACGCCCGAGGTGAAGCGGGCGGCGAAGAAGCTCGCCGTGCCGCTCCCGGGACAGCCCGCGGTCGCGCTGGTGATCGGCTACGACCACCGCTCGAGCGAGGCGAACGGCACGCCGAGCCGCTCCGACACGCTCATGCTCGTCCGGGCAGACCCGGTGACGGACTCGATCTCGCTCCTCTCGTTCCCGCGCGACATGCGCGTCGAGATCCGCTGCCCCGGGAAGACGCCGTTCTACGACAAGCTCGCGCACGCCTACTCGTATTGCGGGCCGCAGGGGTCGCTCGAGACCGTCAAGGGGCTCACCGGGGTGCAGGTCAACTACCTCATCACAGTGGACTTCCGGGGCTTCCGGGACATCGTCGACCGCCTCGACGGCGTGTGGATCGACGTCGACCGCCGGTACTTCAACGACGTCCGCGGGCCGGGGGGCTACGAGGACATCGACCTCCAGCCGGGCTACCGCCGTCTCTCGGGGCGGCAGGCGCTCGACTACGTCCGCTTCCGGCACACCGACTCCGACCTCTACCGCGTCGCCCGGCAGCAGCAGTTCGTCAAGAGCTTCAAGAACCAGGTCCGGGAGACGTTCGCCCCGCTCGCGCTCCCGAAGGTCGTCAACGCGATCACGAACAACGTCGAGGTCGCACAGGGCGGTGGCAAGGAGGTGGACGGCCGCACGGTCCTCTCGTACGCACTGTTCGCGTACGGCCTGCCGCGGGGCCACCTGTTCCAGGACCGGATCGAGGGCTTCGAGGGGTTCACGGACCTCACGACCGCGCCGGAGAACGTGCAGCGCGCGATCGAGAGCTTCACGCACCCCGACGTCGACTCGTCCGAGAAGGCGACCGCGGTCGCGCTCGGCGAGAAGCTGCGGCAGCGCGTACCGCCCCCGCACCAGACGAGCGTCACCGTCCTGAACGGGAACGGCGTTACCGGGTCGGCCTCGACGGCCGGCTACCTGCTCGGGCAGCGCTCCTACGACGTCGTCACGCAGCCGAACGGGCTGCCCGCGAACGCGCCCCGGTTCGACTACTTCCGGACGCAGGTCTACTTCGACCCGGCGAAGAAGAAGGCGGCGGCTGCGGCGCAGAAGGTCGCGAACCTGTTCGGGTCGGCGGAGGTCGCGCGGCTCCCGAAGGAGGTCGCGCCGCTCGCGAACGGGGCGATGCTGACCGTGGTCGTCGGGCAGACCTTCCACGGGAGCCTCGCCTCGGCGCCGGTGGACCAGACGCCGCGCAAGGAGAAGCCGAACGTCGTCTTCGCGCCGAGCGCGTCGCTCGAGCACCTGCGCGGGCGCCAGCAGCGCCTGGGCTTCCCGGTCATGGTGCCGACGGTCATCGAGCGGAGCTCCTGGATCGACTCGACAGCCCCCGTCCGTCAGTACAAGATCGAGGGCGACGACCGGGCCGTCCGCCTCGTCTACCGGATGGGCTCGAACGAGTACTGGGGCGTGCAGATGACGAACTGGGACGGCGCACCCGTGCTCTCGGACAGGAGCCTCACGCGGCGCATCAAGGGCCGCACGTACGACCTCTACTACAACGGACCGAAGCTCCACATGGTCGTCCTCCGGACGCCGAAGGCGAGCTACTGGGTCGTCAACACGCTGCTCGACCGCATGTCGAACGAGACGATGCTCGCGATCGCCAAGGGCCTGCGGCCGATCGGCACCGTGAAGGAGCGCTAGCCGGGTGCGGGTCGCGGTTTTCGGCGCCGGGTACGTCGGTCTCGTCACGGGAGCCTGCTTCGCCGACCTCGGCCACGACGTCGTCGTGCGCGACGTCGTCGAGGACCGGGTCGCCGCGCTGCGTCGCGGTGAGGTGCCGATCTACGAGGAGGGGCTCGACGAGCTCATCGAGCGCAACCGCGATCGCTTGAGCTTCACGACGGACGTCGCGGAGGCCGTCGAGGGCGTGGAGGTGGTCTACGTCGCGGTCGGGACGCCCCCGACCTACTCCGGCGACGCCGACCTCTCCGCCGTCTGGACGGTCGTGGACGAGCTCCCGAAGGTCGATCACCGGATCGTCGTCGTCATGAAGAGCACCGTCCCGGTCGGCACGGGCCGCGCCGTCCGGCACCGGCTCGACGACCGCCGCCTCACGAACGTCGGCTACGTCTCGAACCCCGAGTTCACGGCGGAAGGGACCGCCGTCAAGGACTTCCTGCACCCCGACCGCGTCGTCATCGGCGCGTTCGAGGAGGCCGACGGCGACCTCGTCGAGCGCCTGCACGAGGGCATCGACGCCCCCGTCGTGCGCTGCGACGTCGCCTCGGCGGAGATGGTCAAGCTGGCCGCGAACGCCGCGCTCGTCACGCGCATCTCCTTCATCAACGAGATCGCGAACGTCTGCGAGGCGACCGGCGCCGACGTCGTCACCGTCGCGAAGGGGATCGGCCTCGACCGGCGCATCGGCCCGCAGTTCCTGCGGGCGGGGATCGGCTTCGGCGGCTCGTGCTTCCCCAAGGACTCGCTCGCGCTCAAGCAGCTCGCGGCGAACTCGGGCTACAACTTCCAGCTCCTGAACGCGGTCATCGAGGTCAACGAGCTCCAGAAGCGGCGCGTCGTCGGCAAGCTCGAGCGCCGCCTCGGCTCGCTCCGGGGCAAGAAGGTCGCGCTCCTCGGGCTCGCCTTCAAGCCCGGCACCGACGACATGCGCGAGGCCCCGAGCCTCGTGCTCGCGGGCCGGCTGCTCGCCGAGGGCGCCGAGGTCAGCGCCTGGGATCCCGTCGCCGACGGCCGCTCCCATCTCCACGGCGCCGACATCGCCGGCTCCGCGCTGGAGGCGCTCGAGGGCGCCGACGCTGCGGTCGTCGTCACCGAGTGGCCGGAGATCCGCGACCTCGACTGGGCCGAGGCGGCGGGGCGGATGCGGACACGCCTCGTCGTCGACGGGCGCAACGTGCTCGACCCCGGCGCCATGCGCGCCCTCGGCTTCGAGTACGAGGCCATCGGCCGACCCGCGGCATGACCCTCCCTGCCGTCATCCTCGTCGGCGGGCAGGGGACGAGGCTGCGGCCGCTCACCGACCGGACGCGGAAGGACATGCTCACGCTCGTCGACCGCCCGCTTCTCGCGTACACCTTCGAGCACCTCGCGCGGCACGGCGTGGAGCGGGGAATCGTCTCGTGCGGCCACCTTCCGGATCAGATCCAGGCGACGTTCGGCAGCCGCTACGGCGGCCTCGAGCTCGAGTACGTCGTCGAGGACGAGCCGCTCGGGACGGGAGGGGCGATCGGGTTCGCCGCCCGCGGCCTCGAGGGGAGCTTCTTCGCGCTCAACGGCGACTCGCTCCGTGAGGCCGACCTCGGTCGGATGGTCGAGTTCCACCGGGAGACGGGCGCGAAGGCGACCATCCTCCTCACTCCGGTCGCGGACCCGAGCCGCTACGGCCTCGTGCGCCTCGCAGCCGACGGCCGGGTGGAGAGCTTCCTCGAGAAGCCGCGGCCCGAGGAGATCGACACGGACCTCATCAACGCGGGCCTGTACGTCCTCGAGCCCGAGGTGCTCGACCTCGTCCCGCCGGGCGGCCCGGTGTCCATCGAGCGCGAGGTCTTCCCGAGGCTCGCCGCGGAGGGCTCCGTCTTCGGGATCGCCCTCGGCGGCTACTGGCTCGACGTCGGGACCCCGGACTCCTACCTCCAGGCGCACCGCGACGTGCTCGAGCGGCTCTTCCAGACCGAGGTCGGCGAGGCGCTCGGGCCCGACTTCATGCTCGTGGACCCGTCCGCGGACGTCCACCCGCGGGCACGGCTCGTCCCGCCCGTGTACGTCGGGCCGCGGGCCGTCGTCGCCGAGGGCGCTCGCCTCGGGAGCCTCGCCGTGCTCGGCGCGGACTCGAGGCTCGAGGAGGGTGGGATGGTCGAGAACGCCGTCGTGGGGGCGAGGACGAGGATCGGAGACGGCGCGACGGTCGTCGGCTCGATCGTCGGCGACGAGGCCGAGATCGGCGCCGGCTGCGAGCTCCGCAACCTCGCGGTCGTCGGGCCGGGCGCGTCGGTGGGCGCGGGCAACGTGCTCGACCACGGGTTGCGCGTCGGCGCCGGCCAGCGGATCCCGGACGGGGCGCTCCGCTTCTCGTGAGCGGCGACGCCCGCATCCGGTACGGCGTGTCCCCGCGGAAGGTCTCCAAGCCGTGGGGGTGGGAGCTCGTCTGGGCCGAGGCGGAGGCGTACGTCGGGAAGCTCCTCTTCGTCCGCGCCGGCGAGTCCCTGAGCCTCCAGTACCACGAGGTGAAGGACGAGTCCTGGCTCGTGCAGGAGGGTCGCGCGCGGCTCGAGCTGGGGGAGGTCGGCGGCGGGCTCGAGGCGGTCGAGATCGCGCCCGGCGACGCCTTCCGGTTCCGTCCCGGAACGGTTCACCGCGTGACGGCGATCGAGGACACGCTCGTGATCGAGGTCTCGACGCCGCACCTCGACGACGTTGTCCGCCTCGAGGATCGGTACGGACGGGAGGGAACCTCGGCTCCCTAGACCTTAACACGGCTGTGGTAAGGTTGTGGCCGTGCGCGGGCTGACGATCGGCGAGGCGAGCAGCCGCTCCGGCTGGTCGCCACGCATGCTCCGCTACCTCGAGGCCGAGGGGCTCGTCGTCCCGGGCCGCACTGCCTCCGGGTACCGCTCGTACGGGATCCGGGAGCTGAACCAGCTGAACGCCCTCGGCGAGCTCCGTGCTCGCTTCGGCGTCGGCCTCGACGAGCTCGCGTTCGCCGTGCGGCTGCGGCGCGAGCCGGAGCTCCGAGCCGCCGTGCAGACCTGGCTCGCCGGCACGGACGTGCCCGAGGCGGATCATGCTGCGCCGGCCTGGGTCGAGTGGGAGCAGCGAAAGCACGAGCGGCTCCTCACCTCGACCGAGGCCGCCTAACCGACGAAGAGAGGAACGATGGCTCAGACACTGCGACACGACGTGAAGGACCTCGCGCTCGCCTCCGAAGGCGTGCGCAGGATCGCATGGGCGGACAGGCAGATGCCCGTCCTCGCCGCGATCCGCGAGCGCTTCGAGCGCGAGCAGCCGCTCGCCGGGCACCGGGTGTCCGCCTGCCTGCACGTGACGACCGAGACCGCGAACCTCGTCAGGACGCTCAAGGCGGGAGGCGCAGACGTCGTCCTTTGCGCGTCGAACCCGCTCTCGACGCAGGACGACGTCGCCGCC
>CAZODN010000107.1:0-9104 GCA_964578545.1 uncultured Gaiellales bacterium | reverse complement strand
CGGTCCTCCGTGACTCCGTCCGCGCGAAGGTCGTCCTGCGCTCGGTCGTGCGCGCCGCCGCGCTCGGCGCGTTCGTCGGCGGGCGTCCCGCGCGGCCGTTGCTCACCCTCGAGCAGGCGCGCATGGTCGCGCGCCTCGATGCGGTGGGCGGCCGGGCCGGGTCGGCGCTCGGCGGCGAGCCGGCCGCGCTCGCGGGCACGCTCGGGGCCGTCATCGCCACGGGGTTCGCGCTCCGGAGCGTCGCGCGGGCCGCTCGCCTCGTCCTCCCGGCGCCGATCGCGAACGTCACGGTCGCGGCCGCAGGGACCTGGGCGCTGGGCCGGGCCGCCCGCGCGCACTCGGCGCGCGACGCCGTCTGAGCACGACCCGGGGGTCCGTCCGGACCGGGACCTAGGATGGCGCCCGGACCGAGCCATGGGAGGGACGATGCCGAACACCGAGCTGGCCGAAGAGCTCTTGCAGCTCGAGGAGGCCGACGCGTGGTTCGAGTACCTGGAGTCGACGCGAGGCCAGACCGAGACGCGCTACGCGGAGGTCGAGCCCTGGGCGTGGGCACGTCTCTCCCAGCGCCTGCGCGCCGTTCGCGCGCGCCGCGCCCGGCTCCGCCCGGCTGCCGCATGACCTCTGCCGGGTCTCGAGCCTCCGCGCCCGCGCGCAGGCACGGAGGCCGTCGCTGCTACCCTGCGGTCAGGTCGTGTCGACCACTGTCTTGACATCACGCAGCGCGAAGCCGGAGCGGCAGGTTGCCCTTCGGGGCTCGCGCGCGATCCAACGAGAGGAATTCCACTTTGCCACTACGCTGGTTTCGCTTCGGGAAGCAGGAGAACGTGCAGGAAGCCGCGGCCGAGGAGGCCGTGGTCACGGAGTCGCAGGAGCCGACTGAGGAAGAGGTCGTCGCGGAGGCCGAGGGCGTCCCCGGGGAGACGCCGAAGAGGAAGCGCCGCCGCGGAAGCCGAGGCGGCCGAGGCCGGAAGAAGAAGACGCCCGCGGCGGAGGGCGCCGAGGGGGGCTCCGCCGAGGAGGCCGCCGAGGAAGTGAAGCCCGAGCGCGCGAGCGAGCGTGCGTCGGAGCGGAAGCCCGAGCGGAAGCAGGACCGCCGGGCCGCGAGGGGCGGGAGACGGCGCGCGCCGACGAAGCGGGCCCCGCTGCCCGCCGCGAAGCGCGACCTGCTGATCACCGTCGACGTCGGCGAGCAGCGCGTCGCGATCCTCGAGGACGACCGCGTCGCGGAGGTCTACCTCGAGCGCCCGGAGCGCCGGTCGATCGCCGGGAACATCTACCTGGGCGTCGTCGACAACGTCCTGCCCGGGATGGAGGCCGCCTTCGTCGAGATCGGGCTCGAGAAGAACGGGTTCCTGTACGTGGACGAGATCGTCGGCCCCGAGCTCGAGGGGCGGAAGGGCGCCCGCAAGATCCAGGACCTCATCAAGCGCGGGCAGACGATCATGGTCCAGGCCGTCAAGGACCCGATGAAGACGAAGGGAGCGCGGCTCACCACGGAGATCTCGCTGCCGGGGCGCTTCCTCGTGTACGTGCCCAACGGCGAGGGCAACGGGGTCTCGCGCAGGCTCGACGACGCCGAGCGCACCCGCCTCAAGGACATCCTCAAGACCCTCGACCCGAAGGGCGGCGGCATCATCGTTAGGACCGCCGCCGAGGGCGCGTCCGCGGAGGACATCGAGCGCGATCTCGTGTTCCTCCAGCGGCTGTGGAAGAACATCCAGGCGAGAGCGAAGACCGCGCAGGCGCCGGCGCTCGTCTACGAGGAGGCCGAGCTCCCGCTCCGGATCGTTCGCGACCTCTTCGCAGGCGACTTCGCGAGCGCGCAGATCGACGACGACCGCGCGTACCGCCGCATCGTCAACTACCTCAAGAAGACGTCCCCGCACATGGTCGAGCGCGTCCACCGCTACCGGGGCGACGAGCCCCTCTTCGAGGCGTTCGGCGTGGACGCCGCGATCCGCTCGACCCTCGACCGGAGGGTCGACCTGCCGTCGGGCGGCTACCTCGTCTTCGACTACGCGGAGGCGTTCACCGTCATCGACGTGAACACGGGCCGGTTCGTCGGCCAGCGCGGCAAGAGCGCGCAGGGCCGGCTCGAGGACACCATCGTCAAGAACAACCTCGAGGCCGTGACCGAGGTCGTCCGCCAGCTCCGGCTCCGGGACATCGGCGGGATCATCGTCATCGACTTCATCGACATGGCGAACCCGAAGAACCGGGAGACGGTCGAGGAGGCCCTCCGGTCGGAGCTCGAGCGCGACCGCACGAAGACGTACGTCGTCGAGATCTCGCCGCTCGGCCTCGTCGAGATGACGCGGCAGAACGTCACCGACGGCCCGCGCGAGATCCTCACGAACCGCTGCGCCGTCTGCTCCGGCGACGGGTTCGTCGTCTCCGACGCGACGTTCGCCCTCGAGGTCGAGCGCAAGCTCCGGGCGTTCGCGAAGGGCGCTCGGGCGCAGGCGTTCCGCGTCGCCGTCCACCCGCGGATCCTCTGGCTCCTCGCCGGGCCGGGCGGCGAGCGCCTCGCGGCGGTCGAGGCCGCGTCGAGACGGCGCTTCTTCCTCGAGCCCGTCAGCGGCAACGGCCACCTCCACCTCGATCACGTCGAGGTCCTGGCGCACGGCAAGCTCGACGCGATCCGCCCTGCGACCCCCGTGGAAGAGGGGGCGACGGTCGATGTCAAGCTCGTCGAGGTGGGCCTCCACGACGCCACGGCGGGCGTGGGGAAGATCGGCGACTACGAGGTCGTCGTCGCCGGCGCGGCGAAGCTCGTCGGCAAGAAGGTGACGGTCACGATCGGCCGCGCCCTCGAGGGGGTCGCCTTTGCGGCCATTCCGGTCGCGGAGGCGCCGCCGTCGCCGATCACGTTCGAGGCGGAGGCCGAGAAGCCCGTGCGGGCGAGCAGGAGCAAGAAGGAGGAGGTGCCTGGGGAGACCGAGGAGGCGGTCGAGGCGGTCGGGCCCGCCCTCGCCGCGGAGGCGCCCGAGGCCGAGGAGGTCGAGGAGCCCGAAGTGGCGGAGGTCGCGCCCGAAGCCCTCGCCGAGGGCGGGGAGCCCCCGGTCGAGGGCGCCCCGAAGAAGAAGCGGACGCGGCGCGGCTCGCGCGGCGGGCGCGGACGCAAGAAGGCCGCCGGCGCCGCCGCGACCGGCGAGGAAGCCGCGAGCGCCGGGGAGACCGCGAGCGCCGACGAGGCTTTCGTCGCCAGCGACGGGCGCGCTACCCCGCGCATCCACGTCCCCGCACCGGATCTCGGCAAGGCGGAGGCGCCCGCGAAGCCGAGGGAGCGCAAGCGCCCCGCGGCAGCGGCGGTGGACGCCGAGCCCACCGCGAGCGCCGACGTCGCTCCGGTGGAGGCAGAGCCCGTAGAGGCGGAGGAGCTCGTCGAGCTCGCGACCGACGGTCAGCCGAAGCGGAAGCGCTCCCGGCGCGGATCGCGTGGGGGCCGCGGGCGCAAGAAGACAGCGGCCGCGGTGGCCGCGGACGCCGTCGTGGTGGCCGTGGAGGAGGCGGAGACGCCGAACGGCCAGGCGGACGCGCCCGGCTACGTCCCGATGGACGAGTGGATCGACGACTTCGAGTCGGGCCCCCGCTCCTAGCGCGCGATCGCTATCATGCAGCGGCTTCGCGGGCTCCCTGCCCGCGTCCACCTTCGGAGATCCTCATGACCTACGCGATCATCCAGGTTGCCGGGAAGCAGTACCGCGTCCGTGAGGGCGAGCGCCTGCTCGTGGACCGGCTCTCGTACGAGGAGGGATCCTCGTTCGCTCCTGCCGTCCTCCTCGTCGGAGGAGACGGCGACCCGGTGCTCGACACGGCCGGTGTCGAGGTGACGGCGAGGGTCGTCGGCTCCGTGAAGGGGCCGAAGATCAGGATCGGCAAGTACAAGAAGCGCACCGGGTACCGCCGGCACACGGGCTTCCGGGCGTCGCTCTCCCAGATCGAGATCGAGTCGATCGGCGGGAAGGGGCGCGCGGCTGCGAAGCCGAAGCCCGAGAAGGCCGCGAAGCCCGCCGAGGCCGAGAAGCCGGCCGTGGAGCAGGCGGAGGCCGCTCCCGCCGGGCTTCCGGAGGGGTACGCGGAGATGACCGTCGCCGCGATCAAGGCCGCATCGGGCTCGTGGAGCCCCGAGGAGGTCGCCGCGGCGCTCGCCTACGAGCAGGAGCACGGCCGACGCAAGGGCGCGCTCGCTGCGCTCGAGTCGGCGCAGGCGGCTCAGGGAGGTGAGGGCTAGTGGCTCACAAGAAGGGACTCGGCTCCTCGCGGAACGGGCGCGACTCGGAGTCGAAGCGGCTCGGCGTGAAGATCTTCGCCGGGCAGCGGGTCAAGACCGGGATGATCATCGTGCGGCAGCGCGGCACGAGGTTCCGCCCTGGCCCGGGCGCCGGCCTCGGTCGCGACGACACGATCTTCGCCCTGCGCGACGGGACCGTCGAGTTCCGGCGGTCGGGCGACAAGCGCTTCGTCTCGGTCGCGGCCGCGGCCGAGTAGCGCGGATCGCGGCTCCGGCGGGGGCCATGTTCCACGACCGGGCCGAGCTCCACGTCGAGGCGGGTCGCGGCGGCGACGGTGGCCTGAGCTTCCGGCGGGAGAAGTACGTGCCGAAGGGCGGCCCGGACGGTGGCGACGGGGGTCGTGGCGGCGATGTCGTGGTCGTCGCGGACCCGGTCTTGCGCGACCTCTCTGCCTTCCGCCGGATCCGGCGCGTGACCGCCGGGCGCGGCGGGAACGGGCGCGGGAGCAAGAAGCACGGAGCCGACGGCGAGACGAAGGAGCTGCGCGTCCCGGTCGGGACGCAGCTGCTCGACGGCGACGGCCGGCTCGTCGCCGACCTCGCGCGCGCCGGCGCGCGCTTCGTCGTCGCCCGCGGAGGCCAGGGCGGACGCGGGAACGCCCGCTTCGCGACGCCGACGAGGCAGACTCCGCGGTTCGCCGAGACCGGGCTCCCGGGCGAGGAGCTCGACCTCGTCCTCCGGCTGAAGCTCGTCGTCGACGCCGCGCTCGCAGGCCTGCCGAACGCCGGCAAGTCGTCGCTCCTCCGTCGCATCTCGAACGCGAAGCCGAAGGTCGCCGACTACCCGTTCACGACGCTCGAGCCCGTGCTCGGGGTCGTGGACGGGCCCGACGAGCGCCAGCTCACGGTCGCGGACGTGCCGGGCCTGATCGAGGGCGCCGCGGAAGGCGCCGGGCTCGGCGATCAGTTCCTCGCGCACCTCGAGCGCGCGCGGGTGCTCGTCCACGTGCTCGACGCCTCCCAGCAGGATCTCGAGGAGCGGTTCCGCGTCGTCGACCACGAGCTCGCGGCGTACGGCGCGGGTCTCGTCGAGAAGCCGCAGATCGTCGTCCTCAACAAGGTCGACCTCCTGCGAGAGCCCCCGGAGCTGGGGCTCGCCGACCCACGCATCGTCCGCGTCCTCGGAACCTCCTGCGCCACCGGCGAAGGGATCGACCGGCTCGTGCGCGCGCTCTTCGAGCTCTGCCCGGCGGACGACGGACGGCCCACGGACGACGCCGACGAGTCGCTGCCCGAGTTCCTCGAGTACCGGCCGCGGCCCCGGCGCGGCCCGGCGTTCCGGATCCTCCGCACCGACCGTGGGTACCGGGTCGTGGGGACGCCGCCTCCACCGGACGAGCTGGAGGAGGCGCTGCGGCGTGTCGGGATCAAGCGCGGGGCGGAGGTGGAAGTGGGAGGCGAGGAGCTCGAGTGGCAGTAGGCCTCCTCGGAGGGGCGTTCGACCCGCCCCACCTCGGGCACGTCCGCCTCGCCGAGGCTGCCCTCGAGGGTCTGCGGCTGGAGCGGATCCTCGTCCTCGTCGTCGAGGACCCCGGGCACAAGACGGTCGCAACGCCCGCCGACGACCGTCTGGCCCTCGCGCGGCTCGCATTCGAGCCCATCCCGAAGGCGGTCGTCGAGCTCGATCCGTACGAGCGCACCGTGGACTCCCTCGAGGCGCGGAGACCGGAGGACGCCTACTTCGTGCTCGGCGCGGACGAGCTGGCCGACTTCTGGAGCTGGAAGCGGCCCGAGCGCATCCTGGAGCTCGTGCGCCTGGCAGCGGCCGTGCGCCCGGGCGTTGCGGAGGCGGAGCTGCAACGGGCCCTGGCGCGGTTCCCGCCCGGCTGCGTGACGTGCTTCGAGATGGCTCCGGTGGAGGTGTCGTCCAGCGAGATCCGCGAGCGGGTCGGCCGGGGAGAGTCGATCGCCGGCCTCGTCCCGCCGCCCGTCGCGGACGAGATCGCGCGGCGCGGCCTGTACCTGGCGCCTGAGTAGACTAGGTGGAGTCGAAAGGACGAGAGAGACCGATCTGACCCCGCTCGAGCAAGCACGCCGAACCGCCGCTCTCTGCCAGGAGAAGCTGGCGACCGACGTCGCGATCCTGGACATGCGGGGCGTCTGCGACTTCACCGACTTCTTCGTCATCGCGACGGGGCGGAACCCCCGGCAGACCAAGGCGATCTACGACGAGGTCGCCGGCGTCCTGAAGAAGGAGCACCGGCTCCTGCCCCGGTCGACGGCCGGGCTCGCCGAGGCGACCTGGATCCTCGCCGACTACCTCGACGTCGTCCTCCACCTCTTCACGCCGGACACGCGCGCGTTCTACCGCCTCGAGGAGCTCTGGAGCGACGTCCCGTCGGTCGAGGTCGCCGAGGTCGCAGCCGGCTGACGTCGTCCTGCCGAGCGCCTGGACGCCGTCGCTAGACTGACGGCTCTCCTGGGGCCATAGCTCAGCTGGGAGAGCGCTTGCATGGCATGCAAGAGGTCGCCGGTTCGAGCCCGGCTGGCTCCATCGATGGGCGCGGGGTGACCGTTCGGATACGGCGCTCGGCCTCGCCGCTCCTCCGGCGGTGTCGGGTCTCCGCGCGCCGTGTCTGGGTCGGCGCCGCCGCCGGGACGACGACGGCCGCCTGCGCGCTCGCGTTCACGCCCGATCTCCCCGGCTCGACGACGCAGCGCGGAGGCACCGTCTTCCCGGGCGGCGCGTACTTCAACCTCGCGTGCGGGTTCAGCCACCAGAACAACGACGACCCCATCCGCTTCCCGGAGCAGCCCGGCCGCTCCCACAACCACACCTACATCGGCAACCGCACCGTCCACGCCTTCACGACGCCGGCGACGCTCCGGCAGCGCGGCGAGAGCACCTGCGAGGTCGAGGACGACCGCTCCACGTACTGGGTCCCGACGCTCTACGTCGGCACGCGCGCGGTCGTGCCGTACGCAGGCGTCGTCTACTACGTGCGGCTGACCCCGCAGCGCGTCTCCGCGTTCCCGGCGGACCTGAAGATGGTGGCGGGGAACCCCACTGCCCGACGCGCGCAGCCGACGAGCATCGCCTCGTGGGGGTGCGGCGGCATCGGGACGAGCACGCGGTCCCCGACCGTGCTCGCGTGCAGGCGTGACGACACGCTCGAGCTCCGCGTCCGCTTCCCCGACTGCTGGAACGGGCGCGCGTCGGACAGCGCGAACCACAAGAGCCACATGGCCTACGCGGTCTCGGGACGCTGCCCCTCGACGCATCCCGTCGCCGTCCCGACCTTGATCGTCGTGCTCCTCTACCCGCCCGTCCCGAAGACGGCGCTCCTCTCCTCCGGGCGCTTCGCGACCCATGCGGACTTCATGAACGGGTGGGACGCGGACGCGTTCCAGAAGCTCGTCGCCGGCCTGAACTACTGACCGTCGACATTTCCCCCCTCCGTTCGTCGTACTCCAGACGGCGGGCGCACGGTGCGCCGCCGCGAGACGACGGAAGGAGAGCGATGGCAGGCGAGATGGTGCACCTCGAGATCCCGGCGGGCGACACGGCTCGGGCACGCGCGTTCTGGGGCGGGCTCTTCGGCTGGGAGTTCCAGGCGATGGAAGGCAGCCCGATGGAGTACCACACGGCCCGCTTCACGGACACCTCAGGCGGCGCGGTCTACCCCGCCGAGGGCGGCAGGCGAGGCACGCGCACGTACTTCGACGTCGACGACATCCACGCCGGGACAGCGCGCGTGCGCGAGCTCGGAGGCGAGGCCGGAGATCCGATGCCGGTCCCGTCGATGGGCTGGTTCGCGACCTGCACCGACACGGAGGGCAACGAGTTCGGGCTCTGGCAGACGGACCCGAGCGCGGCGATGCCCGAGGCGTGAGTGGGGCGCGGGGGCGGGGCTCTGCCTCGCCCCCGCCCCAGGTGCGGTAGAACGTGGGAAACGGACTTCTCCGAAAGGGACTGCCATGCCCTTCTACCAGCGCCGCGGCGAGCTTCCGCGCAAGCGCCACATCGTCTTCCGCGAGAACGGGACGCTCCTGACCGAGGAGGTCATGGGCCTCGAGGGGTTCTCCGGGAACGAGTCGATCCTCTACCACCTCGTCTCCCCGTGCCGGGTCAAGGAGGTTGGTGCCTTCACGCCCATCGAGCGCGAGGAGTGGATCCCCGAGACGCACGCCCACCGGCTCCAGAACACGTACGACGTCGCCCCCGAGGGCGACGAGATCTCCGGCCGCCGGACGCTCATGTGGAACGACGACGTCGAGATCTCGCTCTGCCGGCCGTCGTCCTCGATGGACTACTTCTTCCGCAACGGCGAGGGCGACGAGGTCGTCTTCGTCCACGAGGGCACGGGCACGCTCGAGACGATCTTCGGCGACCTCCCCTACAAGGAGGGCGACTACGTCGTCATCCCGCGCGGGACGACGTACCGGTTCCGGCCGGAGGGCGAGCAGCGCCACCTCGTGTTCGAGACTCCCGGCCTGATCGAGATCCCGAGGCGCTACCGGAACGAGTACGGGCAGATCATGGAAGGCGCGCCGTTCTACCACCGCGACATCCACCCCCCGACCGAGCTCCGCACGTATCGCGATCGCAGCGAGCACCTCGTGAAGGTGCGCGTGCGCGGCGGGATCCAGGAGTACGTCCTCGACTACCACCCGTTCGACGTCGTCGGCTGGGACGGCTACCTCTACCCCTGGACCTTCTCGATCCACGACTTCGAGCCGATCACGGGCCGCATCCACCAGCCGCCGCCCTCGCACCAGACCTTCGCCGGGCCGAACTTCGTCATCTGCTCCTTCTGCCCGCGGAAGCTCGACTTCGACCCGGAGGCGATCCCGATCCCGTACCACC
>CAZODN010000106.1:0-9284 GCA_964578545.1 uncultured Gaiellales bacterium | reverse complement strand
GGCGCGCGCGGCCTCGCGCTCAAGATCGGCCCACACGTCCGGCGTGATCGGCACCGGTTCGGACCCCGGCTCGACGCGGTACAGGCGCTGGTCGTCGAAGTTGGAGAAGAAGGCCGTGCCGCGATGGACGCAGCACGCACCGCCGCCGTACTCGTGCACCGAGGTGCGCACGTTGAACCCGGCGGGGACGACGTCCGTGGGAGCAGCTCCGGGCTCGGCCCGCACGAGCACCACCCGGCCGGCTTCGGGGGCGCGTCCTTCGAGCCACCACACCACGCCTCCCTCGAGCCACGGCATCGACAGGCGCACGCCGGCCCGGGCGACCATCTCGGACGTCACGGGCGACGGCCACGTCCCGTAGGGCGCGACGGTCTTCTGGGTCAGCTGGGTCTCCAACGGCGGCGGCTATCGTACTGACCCGTGCGGCCGACGAGGGAGAAGGCGTGGCAGACGCTCACGACGTACACCACGAGCGAGGCGCTCCTGCGCCACGCGCTGGCCGTCGAGGCCTCCGTCGGCTACTACGCGCGGCTCTGGGGCGAGGACGAGGAGTTCTGGCGCGCGACGGCGCTCCTCCATGACTTCGACTACGAGATTCACCCCACGCTCGACGAGCATCCCCAGGACGGCGCGCCGATCCTCCGCGAGGAGGGCTACCCCGAGGAGCTGATCGAGGCGGTGCTCTCGCACGCGGAGCACCTGGCCATGCCGCGTGACACGCTGTTGAAGAAGACGCTGTTCGCCTGCGACGAGCTCTCTGGATTCGTACACGCCTGCGGGCTCGTGCGGCCGACGGGTCTCGACGGCCTCGAGCCGAAGTCGGTGCGCAAGAAGCTCAAGCAGCCCTCCTTCGCCGCGGGAGTGCACCGGGACGAGGTGTACGCGGGCGCCGAGCTGCTCGGGCTCGACCTCGACGAGCACATCGCGAACGTGGTCGCGGCGCTGCAGCCGATCGCGAAGGAGCTCGGCCTGCGCACGGCGGACGACGCGCCTCAGGAGTAGCGCTCGACGAACGCGAGCACGCGGTTCCAGGCGTCCTCGGACTCGGCCGCGAACTGCTCGTGCTTGCGGTCGAAGAACGAGTGCGGGGCGCCCGGGTAGATCACGACCTCGTGCTCGACGCCCGTTGCGTCGAGCGCCTCGTCGAAGGCCGTGACGGTCTCGATCGGGATCCCCGGGTCGTCGCCGGCCATGAGCGCGAGGATCGGGGCCGCGATGTCGCCCGCGCGCTGCGTCGGGCCGGGAGCGCCGTCCATGCCCTCGACTGTCCGTCCGTAGAACCCGATCGCCCCGGAGAGCCCGTGGCCGGAGGCGGCGGCGAGCCACGAGTGGCGGCCGCCGAAGCAGAAGCCGACGGTGAAGATCGACGAGCAGCCCTCCTCGCGGAGGCGTGCTACCGCCGCGGCGACGTCCGCCTGGATCCCCTCCTGGGTCGTCCGCTCGACGTGCGGCCAGTACTCGAAGTCGTCGCCGCGCTTCTCGACGCCCGCCGTGCGTCCGAAGTAGTCGAGCGCGAGCGCTGCGTAGCCCCGCTCGGCGAAGCGTAGCGCGAGCTCCTCGTAGAAGCGGTACAGGCCGCGGACGTCCGGGAGGATCACGACGCCGACGCGCGCTGGCTCCTCGGGCGTCGCGAGGAAGGCGGCGAGCCGGTTCCCGTCAGCGGCCTCGAGCACGAGGTCGTCGTGCGAGACGGCGGCCCCGGAGAGCGGCGGGATCGGAGGGCTCGAATCGGGGTCGAAGCACATGGCCGGAGGCTAGACGCCCTCGAGGGCGGCGAGCAGCCGGTCGAGGTCGTCCTCGTTCGACCACCAGCCGACGGACGCGCGTACCAGGCCGCGGCCCGGCAGGTCGCGCACGATCACGCCGCGCTGCCCCAGGCGCGCAACGACGTGTGCGGACTCCTCGACGGGCACGCACCACGAGACGAGCGTGGCGCGCTCCTCCGGCGTCACGACGTCGGCGCCCGCGTCCGACAGGCCCTCCCGGAAGCGCTCGGCCATCTCGGCGGCACGGTCGTACGCCCACTCGGGCCTGGCTGCGAGCGCAGCGCGGAGCCCGGCGACATGCGCAGTCGGAGTGAGGTTCGGGTCGAAGCGCCTGGCGCCCGGCGTCGGCTCGAACGTCCCGTCCGGCTCGTAGCGCTGCTGCGAGAAGTAGCTCGGGCGTGTGACGCGCAGGCTCTCGGGATCGGCGACGACGAGCGCGCCCGTCCCCTCGGGGCCGCAGAGCCACTTCTGGCCGGAGATCGTGTAGTAGTCGAGGCCGAACGCGTCCACCGGCCAGGCCCCGACTGACTGCGCTCCGTCCACGAGGATCGGCAGGCCCGTCGTTGCCTTCAGCTCGTCGATCGGCAGGAGCTTCCCCGTCGTCCACAGGACGTGCGACAGCGCGAGGAGCCGCGTCCGCGACGTCACGGCGTCGACGATGCGGTCGGCGTCGGGCGGAACCACGACGATGCGCGCGCCGGACGCGTGCAGCGGGCCGAGCAGGCCGAAGTGCTCGTCCGTCGTCGTGATCACCTCGTCCCCGGGTTGAAGGTCGAGCCCGGCGAGGACGATGTTGCAGCCGTCCGTCGTGGATGCCGTCAGCGCGACCTGATCGGCGGAGACGCCGACGAGCGCAGCGAGGTCGGCTCGGAGGAACTCCCGCTGCTCGAGGATCCGCTCGAACTGCGCGGTGCTCCCGCGCCCGTCGACGAGCGCACGGTTCTCCTCGGCGCGGATCGCCTCCACCGTCGCCCGTGCGAGCGGGCCGACGCTCCCCGCCTGGAGGTACGCGTAGCGGTCGAGCACGGGGAACTGCGCGCGTGCCTCCTCGTGCGTCACGGGCGTGATTCTGCCCACCGACCGCAACCGGTGTCAGACACCGATTCGTGTCAAGGGGTAGACGTGCCAATTCCGTCGCAATGGCTCCACAAGGAACGCTCGGAACGAAGCTGGATGTCGGCGAACGGCCGCGGCCCGGCTGGCCTCGTCCGCGTACGACGTGTCCATCTCGACGATCGTTGGTGTCTGACACCGTAACGTTGCGGTCGTGCGTGTCGCCATCGTCGACCCTCCTGCATACACCCCACCCTACGACCGCTCGCTCGCGGCTGCGCTCGCCCGCGCGGGCGCGGACGTCGAGCTCGTCACGTCCCGCTTCCGCTTCGGTTCGGTCGCGGCGCCCGAGGGGTACGTCGCGCGCGAGTGGTTCTACCCCGTCTCGTCGCGCATGGGGTCCTCGCGGCTCCGCCTCGCGGTGAAGGCGCTCGAGCACCCCTTCGGCATGGCCCGGCTCGCGATGCTCAAGCCGGACGTCCTGCACGTGCAGTGGCTGGGCGCGGTGGAGGCGGACCGCTGGCTCTTCCGCCCCCGGAGCCCCGCGGTGCTCACCGCCCACGACATCATCCCGCGTCGCACGGCTTCGAAGACACGACTCTGGCGGGCGGTCTTCGACGGCTTCGACGCGATCGTCGTCCACTCGGAGCGCGGGCGTGGGCAGCTCGAGGCCTTCGGCGTTCCCGCGGAGCGCCTGCGCGTCATCCCGCATCCCGCGTTCCGCTCGGACGTGATCCGCGAGGACGACGGCCGCACCGCCCTCTGTCTCGGGCTCATCCGCCCGTACAAGGGCACCGAGGACGCCGTGGAGGCCGTGCTCCAGGTCGAGGACGCACGGCTCCTCGTCGTCGGCGACCCGAGGGTGCCGCTCGAGGGTCTCCAGGAGACGGCCGGCGACCGTGCCGAGTGGCGGCTCGGCTACCTCCCCGACTCCGAGCTCCGGCGCGCGCTCTCCGAGGCGACCATCGGGCTCTTCCCGTATCGCGCCGAGATCGACCTCTCCGGCGCCCTCCTCCAGACCCTGGGGGCGGGTGTCCCCGCGATCGTCTACGACATCGGAGGGCTCGGCGAGCTGGTCGAGCGTTTCGGTGCCGGCGCGGTCGTGCCCCCAGGGGACGTCGAGGCAATGGCCTCCGCGTTGGATCGGCTCCTGCACGACGCCGACGCGCTCACCGAAGCCCGCCACGGCGCGGAACGGGCGCGTGACGAGCTCACTTGGGACGCGTCCGCCGCGGCGCACCTGGAGCTCTATCGCGCGCTCGCATGATGTTCCGCCGCGGCCGCTTCGACGAGCTCGCTCGGCGCCAGCTCGATCTCTTCGCAGTCGACGAGGCGGCGGCGCTCGAGGAGGCCGCCGACGCCGACGCGGCGTGGACGAACGCCTCGGCGGAGGCGTCCGAGGAGCGCTACGGCGACTACCAGCTCGTGGTGGACGCGATCGGCGAGCGGCTGTACGAGCTGCGCGAGACCTACGCGGCGACACTCGAGGAGGAGGTGGCCGACGACTATCGACGCACCTTCGACAAGGCCGCGCGCAAACGCTTCGGCCGGCTCGCGGCCTTCCTCGACGAGGGCTGACTACCGCCGGCCGAAGGAGTGCGGTCGCGGAAGCGACTCCCAGACTGCATCGCTCTCCGCCGTCTTCCGAGCGAGCGGCCCGAGCGACTCGAGCTCCGAGACGAGGACGTTGCGGTTGTCCCCGATCCGCTCGTAGCGTCCCCGCGCGAGGACGAGCGGCTCCGCGCGCACCGTCGCCCGGTGCCGGTCGTAGACGTCGGGCGGGACGACGAGGTTCACCTGCCCGTGCTCGTCCTCGAGGAGCATGAAGACGATGCCGTTCGCGGTCGAGGGACGCTGGCGGGCAACGGTCATCCCGGCGATCGCGACACGGCGGCCGTGCCGCTCCTCCGCGAGCTCCGCGCTCGAGAGCGTCCCCGGCGGGAGGTGCGGGCGCAGCAGGGCGAGCGGATGCGCCTCGATCGACATCCCCGTGTGCCGATAGTCCGCGAGCATCCGCTCCCAGCGGGTCTGGGCGCGGAGCGCCGGCGTCTGCGTCGTCGGCTCGAGCGCGAGCGGGAGCTGCTTCACCTCGCCTCCGGTGCCCGGGACCGACCGCTCGCGGAAGGCGAGGCCGACCTCCCAGAGGAGCTCGCGCCGCGGCCGTCCGAAGCAGTCGCAGGCGCCGCCCTTCACAAGCGCCTCGAGCCCGTCGCGGGAGAGCCGCGTCCTGCGGGCGAGGTGGGCGACGTCCCGGAACGGCCCGCGCGCCTCCCGCTCGGCGACGAGCGCCTCGGCGTCGTCGGTGCCGATCGACGCGATGTAGTTCAGGCCGATGCGGACCATGGGGTCAGGTCTTGCATTCCGACAGTCCATGTCGGAATGCAAGACCTGACCCCCCTCGACGACGCAGCGTACGGCACTCAGGTTCACGTCCACTGGGCGCACCTCCACCCCCCGCCGCTGCGCGTCGCGGACGAGCGTGGCGGGCGGGTAGAAGCCCATCGGCTGCGCGTTCAGGAGCGCGCACAGGAACTCCGCGGGGTAGTGGCGGCGGAGCCACGACGACTGGTAGGCGAGGAGGCCGAACGCGGCCGCGTGCGCCTTCGGGAAGCCGAAGCCGGAGAAGCCCACGAGCTTGTCGAAGACCTTGTCCGCGGTCTCCGCGTCCACGCCCTTCTCCGCGGCGCCCGCGACGAAGCGGCCACGGTAGGCCTCGAGCGCGTCGTGACTGCGCTTCCGGCTCATCGCCCGCCGCAACCCCTCCGCCTCCCCGACCGTGAAGCCGGCGAGCGCGATGGCGACCTCCAGCACCTGGTCCTGGAAGACGACGACGCCGAACGTCGAGCGGAGCGGCTCGCGCAGGAGCTCGTGATCGACCGGCCACACGTAGCCCGGGTCCCTCCGCAGCCGCTCCCTCGCGTCGATGTACGGGTGCACGGCCTTCCCCTGGATCGGGCCGGGCCGCACGAGCGCGACCTGGACCGTGATGTCGTCGAGGTTCTCGGGCTTCGTGCGCAGGAGGCTCTGCATCTGCGCCCGGCTCTCGATCTGGAACGCGCCGATCGTGTCCGCGCGCCGGATGTCGTCGTAGACCGCGGGGTCGTCGAAGGGGATGCGCGAGAGGTCGACCACCTCGCCGTGGACGTTCGCGATCTGCTCGACGCAGTCCTCGACCGCCGAGAGCATCCCGAGGCCGAGCAGGTCGATCTTGAGGAAGCCCGCGTCCGCGCACGAGTCCTTGTCCCACTGGCAGAGCTGGCGGCCGGCCATCGCCGCCGGCTGCACCGGGACGAGCTCGACGAGAGGGCGGGTCGAGACGATCATCCCGCCCGGGTGCTGGGAGACGTGGCGCGGGAGGCGCGCGATCTCGCCGGTCAGCCAGGCGGCGGCGCGCCAGCGCCTCGACCGGAGCTTCCGCTCGCCGTCGGGCAGCCGCGCGATCTCCTCCCCCACCCGTCGCGCGTCCCAGCCGTCGGAGAGGCGCGCGAGCCGCTCGAGCTCGGCGAACGGAAGCCCGAGCGCCTTCCCGACGTCCCGGATCGCGCCCCGGGAGCGGTACGTCGCGAAGCTCGCGACGAGCGCCGCGTGCTCTCGTCCGTAGCGCTCGGTGACGCGGACGATGAGCTTCTCGCGGATGTCGCGCGGGAAGTCGAGGTCGATGTCCGGCACCGCCGCGAGCTCGCGGTTCAGGAAGCGCCCGAGCGAGAGCTCGTTCGAGACCGGGTCGACGTGCGAGAGGCCGGTGAGGTAGCAGACGATCGAGCCGACGGAGCTCCCCCGGCCGCGTCCCGGCGGGAGGAAGGCGCGCGGCGAGCCCGTGCCGCGCACCTCCCGCGCGCACTCGCGCGCGAGCTCGAGCACCTCGTGGTGGAGGAGGAAGAAGCCCGCGAGCCCGAGCTCGTCGATGAGCGCGAGCTCGCTCTCCAGCCGAGCGCGCGCCCGGTCTCGTGACACAGCGCCACCGGGGCCGTAGCGCTCTCCGAGGGCGGCAGCGCAGATCGCGGCCAGCTGCCGGATCGCCGGCTCGCGTCCATCCGAGAAGTCCGGGTAGCGGTACCCGAGCTCCTCCGTGAGGTCGAACTCGAGCCGGTCTGCGAGCACGCCGCTCCGTTCGGCGGAGGCTCGGTCGAATGAGAAACGTTCGAGCATCTCCTCCGGCGGGCGCAGGTAGCTCTCCCGGTTGCCGCGCCGCTCCGGCTCGCAGCCCTCGAGGGAGGTGCGGCAGCGGATCGCGACGAGGACGTCCTGCAGCAGCGTGCGCCGGGGATGGTGCGCGTGGACGTCGCCGGTCGCGACCGTCTCGACGCCGAGGTGCACCGCGAGGTCGCGGAGGAGCCCGATCCGGCGCATGTCACCTCGCTCGAACGGCCGCTGGAGCTCGACGTAGAAGCGCCCGCGCCCGAATGCCTGTGCAAGGCGCGCCGCGGCGTTCGGGTCGACGAGCCCGAGGCCGCGCCGCGCGCATCCGGAGAGGCAGACGAGGCCTTCGCTCAGCTCGGCGACGAGCTCGGGCGGCACCGAGGGCGGCAACGGCTCCCGGTCCTCCCGGCCGGCACGGCGCGTTCCCGCGTGAGCCGCCGTGAGCAGGCGGCAGAGGTTCGCGTACCCCTGCCTCGACTCGACGAGCAGCGTGACGTGCGCGCCGCCGTCGAGCGTGACCTCCGCGCCCGTGATGGGCCGCACGCCGAGCGCCTTCGCCGCGTGCGCGAACTCGAGCGAGCCGTAGACGCCGTCGTGGTCCGTGAGCGCGAGCGCCCGGTAGCCGAGCTCGGCCGCCCGGACAGCGAGCTCCTCCGGCTGCGACGCGCCGTCGAGGAACGAGTACGCCGAGTGGCAGTGCAGCTCGACGTAGCTCAACTAGGGTGCGCTCCGTGCTCGTCGACATCGAGCAGCTCCGCGCCGCCGAGGTTCGCGCCGAGCCCGGCGCCCGCGTCCTCCTGCTGTCCGACCGTCCGCACGACTCCGAGGCGTTCCTCGTCCGCGAAGGCGAGCTCGCGTTCCGATTCGGGAGCGACGAGCGTCGCGCCGGAGCGGAGTCCTGGGTCTTCGTCCCGGCCGGTGTACCGTACGGGCTCGAAGCGACCGGCGGACAGGAGGCCCGATTCCTCCACGTCCGCGTCCCGAGCTCCGGATGCGATGCCGACATCGTCGTGCGTCGAGCCGGCGGCGTCGAGGGCGAGACGATCGGCGGCCGGACGCCGGATCGCCGCGCGACGCTGCTCGTGGACGCCACGGACCTCACGGTCACGGAGTTCGCCTACGGCCCGGGGATGCCCGGCGCCGAGCTCCACGTCCACCGCGAGCACGCCGACGCGTTCCTCGTGGTCGAGGGCGAGCTCGTGCTTCACCATCGCGACGGAGACTTGGCCGCCCCTGCCGGGACGCTCGTCGTCCTCCCGCCCGGGGTCGTCCACGGCTTCGACAACGGCCCTTCGGCATCCCGCTTCTACAACCTCCACCTGCCCGCGAGCGGCTTCGCCGACTACCTGCGCGGGCGGAACCCCGACTTCGACCAGCACGACCCGCCCGCGGACGGCGGCGTCGACCCTGCATCGTTGGTCGCGGTGCGCCTCTCGGGGTAGGTTGCCGGCATGGCCCACGCAGACGAGCCGATCGTCCTCGGCCCCGGCGAGGGCGAGCGCGTCGGAGGCAGCGTCGTCAAGGCGGCCGGCCCCGAGCTCTCGCTGCTCGAGTTCGAGCTCAGGCCCGGCGGGGAGATCGCTCCCCACCTCCACCGAGGGCAGAGCGACTCCTTCTACGTCCTCGAAGGCGAGGTCGAGTTCCACGTCGGAGACCGAGTCGTGACCGCGACGCCAGGGGCGTTCGTCCTCTCGCCCGCCGGTGTCGTTCACTCCCTCCGAAACCCGGGCGAGAAGCCGGCGCGGCTCCTCAACCTGCACGTGCCCGGCGGCTTCGCCGAGTACCGGCGCGAACTGGCCGCGCTCCATGCGGAAGGCACGACGCCCGACCGCGAGTTCTTCGAGCGGCACGACGTCTTCGACCCCTGAGTCGTGAGCACCGCCCGGGCCCGGTACGACGGCATCTGCGACGCGCTCACCTCCTGGCGCCCGGACGTCAGGCGCTCGGTCGTGTTCGGCATGCCCTGCCTGAAGCGCTCGGGACGTGTCGTCGCCGGCTTCACCCGGCCGGAGGAGGCGATGGTCTTCAAGCTGACCGATCCCGAGGCGCATGCCCGTGCGCTCTCGCTCCCCGGGGCGCACCTCTTCGACCCGTCCGGACGCGGCGAGCGCTTCCGGCAGTGGGTCGTCGTCCCCTCCTCCGCAGCGGACGAGTGGGAGAGCCTCGCGTACGAGGCGGTCATGCAGGACCATTCGATCAGGCCCGTTGCGTGAACCAGCACCGCGCTTCCGCGTCGCGGTACACGCAGACGTTGCGGCCGCTCTCGAGGACGACCTCGAAGTAGCGCCGGTCGACCGGCTCCTCCGTCCACCAGCGGTCGACGAC
>CAZODN010000105.1:0-9397 GCA_964578545.1 uncultured Gaiellales bacterium | reverse complement strand
CCACCAGCCAGGCGAGCGCGAGCCCGAGGGCCAGGCCGACCAGCGCGCCCGCGCCCCGGTCGAGCGGCGCGACGGGGCCGCGCCGCGCCGCGACGACCAGCGGCCGGGCGAGCCGGAGCAGCGCGCCCTGCACGAGGACCGCCCCGAGCACCGCGCCGGCCAAGGCCGCCACCGGGATCCACTCGGTCCCGATCCTGCCCTCGAGCAGCTCGGGGGCCAGGCGCCCGCCGACGAACCCCCCGAGAGCGGCGGCGCGCACGACAGAGACCAGGAAGACCTTCTAGCGGACGGAGTCACGGAGGCGCGCGACGGCGGCCGCGAGCTGCGGGCTCTGATCCGAGGCGTCCACGAGCCGGTCCGCGATCTCCCGCACGGGGAAGCCCTCTCCCGCTCGGCACTCGACGACGAACGGGGAGAGCACGAAGGGGCGGGCCCAGTCGGCCTGCGGCCAGAGCTGCACGAGGACCACGGGGGTGCCGCGGCGGTCGGCCTCGCGCACGAAGGCGAGGTCGGCCTCGGTCGGGTCACCGGCGATGACGCGCACGAGGGCCTCGGCGCCCGGTTGGGGGGAGTCGCCGCCGACGCGGACCGCGCCAGGCTCGGCCCCGGCGCCGAGCTCGCGGGCCAGCTGGTCCGCGAGCACGCCGCTCACGGACACGAACCCGGCCGAGCCGCCCGCCGACTCCCGCCGGAGCGCGCTGGCTGCCGAGCGCGCCTCGCGAGCCAGGGCGGCGACGGCAGCAACGTTCACGGCGCCTGCCAGCGGGCGAGCTCGCCACGAGCGTGGATGCTCTGCAGCACGCCGATGAGGAGGAGGTTCGTCACCATCGAGGATCCTCCCACGGTGACGAACGGGAGCGGGATGCCCGTGACCGGCGCGACGCCCATCGTCATGCCGACGTTCACGAAGACCTGGAAGACGAAGCCGAACACGAGACCGCCGGCGACCACCGCGCCGTACAGGTCGCCCGCGCCCGTGATCACGCGCAAGCCCCTCCAGACGACGAGGAGGTAGAGGAGCAGGAGGATCGCGGCGCCGACGAACCCGCGCTGCTCGGCGACCGAGGCGAACGCGAAGTCGGTCGCGTGCTCCGGCAGGTAGTCGAGCCGCGTCTGCGTGGCCTCGACGACGCCGCGCCCGGTGAGCCCGCCCGAGCCCACCGCCGTGATCGACTGGTTCAGGTTGTACGTCAGGCCGCCGGGATCGGCGTCCGGGTTCAGCGTGAGCCGCGCGGTCTGGTACGGCTTGAGCACCTGCACGCCAGCAGACGGGAGGATCCAGAGGACGGACACGACCAGGAGGGCGCCGAGGAGGGCCAGCACGGCGAGCTGGCGCCAGCGAACGCCGGCGAAGAAGAGCAGCGCGAAGAGCGACGCCGAGTACACGAGTGCCGTCCCGAGGTCGGGCTGCAGGAAGACGAGCAGGATCGGCGCGACGCCGAGCCCGAGCGCCGCGACGATCGTCCGCCACCGGCTCACCGAGCCCGCGCGCCCGACGAGGAAGCCCGCGACGGCGAGGACGAAGAGCACCTTTCCGAGCTCCGAGGGCTGGAACTGGATGAAGCCGAGGTCGATCCAGCGCTTGGACCCCCGGATCGCCTCGGCGAGGAGGAAGACCACGACCATGAGCACGAGCGTGGCGACGTAGAGCGCCTTCCAGTAGCGGCTCGCGAGGTCCATTGGGACGAGGGTCGCGACGACGAGCCCGACGACCCCGACGGCCACGGCGACTCCCTGGCGGAAGACGAAGTAGCTCTCGTCCCCCGGCACGTCGAACCGGGTGATGCCGGAGACGAGCCAGAGCCCGTAGGCGACGAGACCGCCGGCGGCGAACAGGAGCACCCAGTCGAGCCGGCGCAGGAAGGCGAGCGGGAGCGCGCCGCGAGGCGCCGCGAGCCCCCTGGGCCTCGTGTGCTCGGTGGCGATCACGCGGCTTCCACCTCAGTCGGTGTCCACGACGACGGTCGGGGGCGCCTCGACGCCGAAGAAGCGCTCGAAGACCTCGAGCGCCGCCGGCGCCGCGGCCGCGGAGCCGTGGCCGCCGTTCTCGATGAGCGCGCAGACGACGATGCGGGCCGAGTCGGACGGCCCCCACCCGCAGAACCACGACTGGTCCTCGAGGTGCCCAGCCGGGTAGCCCGGCAGCGAGACGACCTTCTCCGCCGTCCCCGTCTTGCCGGAGATCGGCACGGCGTAGCTCCCGAAGACGCCTGACGCCGTGCCGCGGGAGGAGTGCGTCGCGAGGTAGAGCCCGTCCCGGATCGCCGAGAGGGCGCCCGGGTCGATCCCGCTCGAGCGCGGCGCCGGCGGGGCGAAGCGGCGCAGGACGACGCGTGGCGAGCCCTTCCCGCCCGGCTGCTCCACGTCGGAGACGACGTGCGGCGTGACGATGCGGCCCCCGTTCGCGAGCATCGCGTAGAACGCGGCCATCTGGAGCGGCGTCACGAGCAGGTCCTTCTGCCCGATCGCGAGCTGGATGGAGTCGCCCGGGTTCCAGGCCCGGTCCCAGTCGCTCTCGAACGTCTTCTTCCGCCACTCCGGCGTCGGCACGAGGCCGTCCGCCTCGCCGCCGATGTCGAGCCCGGTCGGAGCGCCGAAGCCGAGCCGCTTGGCCCACTGCTGCATGCGGACGCGGCTGTCGCTCCCACCCTCGTAGAAGCGGTTCCCGATCTCGTAGAAGTAGGTGTCGCAGGACTCCGCGAGCGCCTCCGGCAGCGTCATGGGCCGATCGACGTACGGGTTCCAGTTCCGGAACCGCTGCCGGTCGAGGCCGTAGGTGGCGAAGGGCGTGCAGCGGATCGACTCGTACGCCGAGAACACGTGCTCCTGCATCCCCGCGATCGCCGTGATCGGCTTCCAGGTCGAGCCGGGCGGGTACAGGCCCGCCGTGGCGCGATTCAGGCCCGGGTAGTTCGCGGCCCGGGCCGCCTCCTCGTCGAGGAGAGGGGCGAGCTTCTTCGGGTCGGTCTTGCCGACGTAGACCGACGGCTTGTAGCTCGGCGCCGACGCCATCGCGAGGACGGCGCCGTCCCGCGGGTCGAGCGCGACGATCGCGCCGCCGTCCGCGGCCCAGTTGTCGTTCTGATGGGCGAGGTCGATGCCGTACCGGAGCGCCTGCTCGGCCGCGCGCTGGAGACGCACGTCGAGCGTGAGCCGGAGGGCGTAGCCGGGACGGGGCTCCTGGCGCAGCTCGACGGCGGACACCGGGCGGCCGAGCGAGTCGACGCTGATCTGGGCGAGCCCCACGTTGCCGCGCAGGTACGCGTCGTAGGCGGCCTCGATGCCGCTCTTCCCGATGCGGTCGCCGGCGCGGTACCCGTCCCGCCGGAGCCGCTTGAGCTCCTCCGGCGAGATCTCCCCCGTGTACCCGAGGATTTGGGCGGCGAGTGCCGAGTACGGGTAGCTCCGGAGGTAGACCTTGGCGATCTCGACCCCGGGGAACTCGGCCTGGTGCTCGTAGAGGTAGTACGCCTTCTCCTCGGCGACCGCCGTCTTGACCGTGATCGGCGTCAGCGGGTCGTTCCGCCGCGCCTGCACCTCGCGGGCGAGCGCCCTCGGGGACACGTCCAGGACCTCCGCGAGGCGCTTCACGACCTCGTACCTCCCCTTCTCGGGAAGGTCGCCGACCCGGAGCAGGACGGCCGTGCCGGCCACGTTGGAGACGACGACCCGTCCGTGCCGGTCGAGGATCGGGCCGCGCGGGGCCTCGACCCGGACGAGGCGGAGCTCGTTGTTCTGCGCCGCGTTCAGGTGCTCCTCCCCGCTCAGCACCTGGAGCGACCAGAGCCGGAAGAAGAGGACGCCGAACGCGAGGAGCGCCACGACCCCGAGAATCCCGACGCGGAGCGCGAGCTGGGGCGTCAGCCGGTACGGCTCGCGCACCCTCGGGTCGGGGGGCAGGAAGCGCCCGGAGGGCGTCCGCCGCTCGCCGTACGGGCCGGTCGTCACCTAGACCACCACCTCGACGTCGGCTGCCGCCTCCACGGCCTCGCCCTCGCCCACGATCGCGCGGAGGAGGCGGTAGACGGGCAGCGTGAGCAGGAGGTTCAGGGCGACCGCCGGGACGAGCGCGGTCACGAGCGAGTGGCGCGCGACCACGGCCTCGCCGAGGAGGTAGTGGAGGACGAAGCCGAACACCCCCGCGAGCACGGTGATCACCCCGACCGCGACGAGCGGTGCCACGCGACGGTCGCGGACCGTCGTCTCCGCGTACCGCCCGGCCCAGAAGCCGGCGAGGGTGAGCACGAGGGACGAGATGCCGAGCGTCCCGAGCGTGACGACGTCGAGCACCAGGCCGCCGAGGAACCCGAGGAAGGCGCCCGGCACCGACCCGCGGAGCATCCCGAGGATGACCACGACGACGAGGAGCAGGTCCGGCGCCCCCCCTCCGATCACGAGCGACGACACGACCACGAACTGGAGCATCGCGGCCACAAAGACGACCGCGGTCGCCCGCAGGAGCGCCCCCGGCGTCATCGGCGACGGTCCGCCGGGACGAGGACGAGGACCGCGTCGAGCGCGCCGAAGTCGACGTACGGGTCGACCTGCACCTGCTGGAAGAGGTCGGTGTCGGTCTGGCCGACGCTGGCGATCCTCCCGATGGGGATCCCCTTCGGGTAGAGGGAGCTCAAGGCGCCCGCCCGCCAGCCGGCCGTGACCACCTCGTCGCCGACGCGGACGACGTCCTCCTTCCGTACGCGGTCGAGGACGAGGGTCTCGCGCGTCCCCCGCGCGTGCAGCACGATGCCCGCGGCCCTCGTGCGCAGGTCGACCGCGGAGACGGCCGCCTGCTCGTCCGTCAGGAGCTGGATCCGGGCGGTGTCCGAGGTGACGCGGGTCACGAGGCCGACGAGCCCGTCCCCGGTGACCACGGGGTCGTTCAGGCGGACGCCGTCCTTCGTGCCGGCGGCGACGACGATCGCTTGCGTGAACGCCTCTGCGGGCCTCCCGATGACCTCCGCCGCCACCGGGTCGAAGTCGTCCGGGAAGCGCGCGCTGTCGATGTAGCGGAGCAGGCGCCGCAGGGACTCGTTCTCCTGGAGCGCGAACTCGCTCTGGATCGCCCGCTGGCGCAGGTCCTGCACCTCGCGCCGGAGGGTCTCGGCGTCCGAGCGGGCGGTCAGGAGGCTGTCGCCCCAGCCGTACGCGTCCCGGAACGGCTGCGCGACCCGCTCGAACCCGATCGCGAACGGGCGCAGGACGGTCGCCGCTGCGGACTGGGCGCCGTCGAGCGGTCCGTCGCCCTCGGCGCGAAACGACAGGGAGACGAGCACGAGCGAGCCGAGCACGAGGATCCCCACGACGAGTCGACGCCGGAGCGGGCCTCCGCCGCGTGAAGTGAGGGCTCTCGGCTGAACGCGCCGGACGGGAACGCCCAGCGCCGCCGATCGTGCGCTGCGATGCCGGGGCACGACGGGCCAGTGTAGCTTGCCTCCTGGCCTTCCCCGCTCCTCGCGGGCTCGTTAGCGCCGATTCAACAGTCGACCTCGGGGGCCGCGCATGCGGAGACACGCGAGCGCGGCCGCCTCCAGGGTCTTGGCGCTAACGGAGGAGCCCGTTGCGGCGAGCCGCGCGGCTCCGGGAGCTCCGATGAATGACGTCGAACTCCTCGAGCGAGCGCCCGGACCCGACCGCGACGCACGTGAGCGGGCTCTCCGCGAGGTGCACCGGCATCTGCGTCTCGTGGCGCACGCGCTCGTCGAGGCCCTGCAGGAGCGCGCCGCCGCCGGCCAGCACGATCCCGCGGTCCATGATGTCCGCCGCGAGCTCGGGAGGCGTCTTGTCGAGCGTCGACTTGATCGCGTCGATGATCTGGCTCACCGGCTCGTCGAGCGCCCGCCGGACCTCCTCCGAGGAGATGATCACGGTCTTCGGGAGCCCGGTCAGCATGTCGCGGCCGCGCACCTCGGCCTGCAGCTCCTCGCTCAAGCGGTACGCGGACCCGATCTCGAGCTTGATCTCCTCCGCGGTCTGCTGGCCGACGAGGAGCTTGTACTCCTTCTTGATGTGGTTGACGATCGCCTCGTCCATCTCGTCGCCCCCGACGCGCATGGACTGCGAGACGACGATGCCGCCGAGGGAGATGACGGCGACCTCGGTCGTGCCGCCGCCGATGTCCACGATCATGTTCCCGGTCGGCTCGGCGACGGGGAGCCCCGCGCCGATCGCCGCGGCCATGGGCTCCTCGATGAGGTAGGCCTGGCGCGCGCCCGCCGACAGCGTCGCCTCCTCGACGGCGCGCTTCTCGACCCCGGTCACCCCGGAGGGAACGCAGACGACGACGCGCGGGTGGGCGAAGCGGTGCTGGTGGACCTTCTGGATGAAGTGCCGGAGCATCTGCTCGGTCACGTCGAAGTCGGCGATGACGCCGTCCTTGAGCGGGCGGATGGCGGAGATCGTCCCCGGCGTGCGCCCGAGCATCCGCTTCGCCTCGACGCCGACCGCGTGCACCTCGCCGGTCCGCTGGTCGATCGCGACGACGGACGGCTCCGAGAGCACGATGCCGCGCCCCCGCACGTAGACGAGCGTGTTGGCGGTGCCGAGGTCGACGGCCATGTCGCGGCCGCCGAAGCCGGTGAGGGTCTTGAACCAGGCCATCGGGAACGCGGAGTCTAGCTGCGCGTTTGCAGGAGCTTTGGGGCGTGGTGCTCGAGGAGCGACACGAGCAGGGCCGCCGGGAGCCCCACGACGTTCGAGTAGTCGCCCTCGATCCGCTCGACGAGGCGTCCGCCGAGCCCCTGGATCGCGTACGCGCCCGCGCGGCCCTCCCACTCGCCGCTCGCGAGGTACGCCTCGACGGTGTCGTGCGCGAGCACGCGGAACGTCACCTCGGTGACCTCGTGCAGGAGCACGTCCTCGCCGGCGCCGAGGAGGCAGAGGCCGGAGAGCACGGTGTGCGTGCGACCGGACAGCTCGTGGAGCATCCGCGCCGCGTCCGCGCGGTCGGCCGGCTTGGCGTAGACACGGTCGTCCAGGAGCACGGTCGTGTCGACGCCGAGCGTGATCCCGCCCTCCGCGTGGACGGAGCGCGCCTTCCCCTCGGCGTGCCGCCGCACGAGCTCTGCGGCGTCGGCGTCCGGCGGGTCGTCCTCGACGTAGCTGGGTGCGACCACCTCGAACGGGATCGCGAGCTGCTCGAGGATCGCCCGCCGCTGCGGCGAGGTGGAGGCGAGCGTCAGGCGGTCGGCTTGCGAGCCACCCATAGCTCCTCCGCGGGCCACTGCCGTGCCCACTCGGCCGTCACGTGGGAGTAGTACTCGTGCGTCTCGGCCTCGTCGGACGCGAAGAGCTCGATGAGATCCTCCACCTCGAACCCCGACTGCCGCAACAGCCGGAGCAGGTCGCCGTGGGCGAGGTGGAACTGCACCCCTCCGTCCGACCAGTCGATCCGGTGCATCCCCCGTTGCGGGCGCTGGAGCGTCTCGGACGTGGAGTCTGGGTCTTCGACCGCGCAGAGGATCACGAGTGTCCCCTCGCGGAGGAACACCAGGCGCCCTCCCGGACGAAGCAGGCGGTGCGCCTCGGGAATCCAGCGGTAGGGGTCACACCAGATGCTCGCGCCGTACTCGGAGACCGCGAGGTCGAAGCTCGCGTCCGGGAGCGGCACGGTCTCCGCGTTCGCCTCGACCAGCGGGAACACGAGGCCCGTCTCCGCCTGCAGGCGGCGCGCCGTGTCGAGCTGGGCGGGAGCGACGTCGACTCCGACGGGCCGCGCTCCCCGTCGCGCGAGCCAAGCCGAGAAGTACGCCGTCCCGCAGCCGAGCTCGATGACGTCGAGGCCCTCCACGTCACCGAGCACACCGACGTCGCGCTCGGGATGGCGGAACATCCCCCAGGTGATCTCGTCGGCGAGCCAGGCGCGACTCGCCTCCCCGTCCGTGTACTCCCGGTTCGTCTCGGTCCAGAGGTCCCGGTTCGCTGCGACGTAGTCCGGGCCCGACACGCCCGGCCGCCTAGACGAGGCCGTCGGGGAAGAAGAGCGCGAGCTCCCGCTTCGCGCTCGCCTTCGAGTCCGAGCCGTGGACGATGTTCTCGGAGAGCCCGAGCGCGAAGTCCCCGCGAATCGTCCCGGGTGCCGAGTCGAGCGGGTTCGTGGCGCCCATCATCGCCCTGACGACCGAGATCGCCGACTCGCCGCTGACGGCGAGCGCGAGCACCGGGCCCGAGGTGATGAAGTCGACGAGGGGAGCGAAGAACGGCTTCCCCTTGTGCTCGCCGTAGTGCTGGCGCGCCGTCGGCTTCGGGATCTTCAGGAGGCGCGCGCCCCGGAGCTCGAGGCCGCGACGCTCGAAGCGGGCGATGATCTCGCCGGCGAGCCCGCGGCGCATGCCGTCGGGCTTGATGAGGACGAGTGTCGTCTCACGGGCCATGCGGCGGCGGAGTCTACTCGTCGGCTGCCTGGGCGCGTCTCGGCGACCGGCGCTTCCCCGTCGTCACGTCCTCGAGCGCGGGCAGCGTCGTCGGGATCTCCGTCGCGCAGTACGGGCACACCTGCCAGAGCGACTCGAGTGGCTGCCCACAGCCGGGGCACGCGTTCCGGAGGCGCGTCGTGCAGACGGGGCAGACGATGTACGAGGGCTCGACGCGCGCGCGGCAGACCGGGCAGCGCTGGTCGAGCTGGGCGAGCCGCTCCTCCATCGCCTTGATCTCGAGCTCGCGCTCGCGGGCGTCCTGGAGGTACTCCGGAGGCCGGAAGAACATGTAGATGATCGGGCCGAGGAAGGGCGGGAAGAGCCCGACGAGCGTCGCGAGCGCGACGAGCCACGGGTCCTCGATCCGCCGGCGGGCGTCCTTGAACGTCCAGTACGCGGTCGCGAGCCAGAGCACGATGATGAGCCCGACCCCGAGGCGTCCGAAGAGCTCCCAGTTCGGGTCGTCGAGAGAGACCTGGGCGAGAGGCGGCACGGCGAGGGTCATAGCAGAAGCTTGCCGATCCCGTACCCGAGCGCGAACGCGAGCCCGACGATCCCCGCGACGAGGAGCGCGGCGAAGGCGAGCACCGCGATCCGCTCCGTCAGGCGCGCCATGGGGCACGCTGCTCCTCCTGCGCGAGGTCGCCGACGAGGTAGAGCGAGCCGGTCACGAGCACCGGCTCCCCGAGCTCGTGCGCGCGCGCGACCGCTGCGACGGGGTCGTCGACGGCCTCCACGTGGTCGAAGTGCGGGCGCGCGAGCTCCGCGAGGTCGTGCGCGGGAAGGGCGCGAGCGGAGGACGAGCGCGTCGCGACGAGCCGCGAGCCCGCACGCCGCAGGGTCCCGAGCATCCCGTCGGCGTCCTTGTCGGCGAGGATCGAGACGACGACCGTGTAGTCGCCCGCCGGCAGGCGGTCGAGGAGGTAGCGCGCACCGTCGGGATTGTGCGCGCCGTCCCGGATCTCGCCGTCGCGCCGCTCCAGCCG
>CAZODN010000104.1:1684-9979 GCA_964578545.1 uncultured Gaiellales bacterium | reverse complement strand
CGACCTCGAAGTAGCGCCGGTCGACCGGCTCCTCCGTCCACCAGCGGTCGACGACTCGCCACTCCTCGCGCACGAGCGTCACCAGCTCGCGGTTCACGACCCGCGGCACCCCGCCCGGGCCTGCCTCCACGAGCGCCGGCCGCGGCGCGTTCAGCCGCCCGGCTAGTCGTCGCGCGGGACGACCAAGGCTCGCGCCTCGGGAATCCGAGACCACGGCGCCACCTCCACCACGGCGCACACCGATCCTGTCCCCGTGCTCGCGCGCACCTGGCGCAGGCCCTCGCGCAGGCGCGCGGCCGCCTCCTCCCCCGCCGGCTCGACGAGGGCGAGCTGCTGCCCCGCGTGCTCGGCGAGCTCGACCGCTTCCAGGCGGAGCTCGACGACCGGCGCGGGCAGCTCGACGAGCTTCGGCCCCAGCGCCGCGCGCAGGCGCCCCGGCTCGGCGGTGGCGTCGCGGAGCGTCACCGCCCGCCGCCAGGAGCCGCCGTCGACGAGCCGGGCGGCCAGCGCGAGCTTGCGGAAGGGCCGCCCGGCCCGTTCGGGGCGCGCGTGCAGGCGCTCGAGGAGGGAGCCGAGCGCCCGCCGCAGGGTGAGCTCGTTCGCGACCGCGTCCGGGAACGCGAGTGCCTCGGCGAGCTCAGACGCGGGCTTGCGCCCGCGCACCCGCGCCCTGCGACCCCCGCGCGCGAGCCGCCACGCCTTCCTCCCCTCCACCCCCAGCCGCTCCGCGACCGCCCCGTCGGGAAGCCGGGCGAGCTCGCCGAGCGAGCGCAGGCCGAGCCCCTCGAGCTCCGCGTAGCGGGCGGGCGGCAGTGGGAGCAGCGAGAGCGGCAGCGGCTCGAGGAACGACTCCTCCTCCCGCTCGGCGACGAGCAGGATCTGGCCCGGCCGGGCCACGCTTGCCGCAGCCAGGGCGGTGAAGCGGCGGGAGGCGGCGCCGACGCGGGGATCCCACACGGCGCCGACGGCGGCGAGCGCCCGCTCGAGCGCCGGCCGCACGCCCCCGTACAGCCGCTCGACCCCCCTCGTCTCGAAGACGACGGCGCCCTGCTCGACCGGGTCGACGGCGAAGCCCGCGTCCTCGAGGCGGCGCAGCGCGCCCTCCCACTCCCGCTCGACCGCGGCCGGGTCGCGCTCGACGAGGACGAGCTCGGGGCACGTGGCGAGCGCCTCGCCCAGGCGCATCCCCGGCTTCACTCCGGCCGCCTCGGCAGCCGCGGTCACCGGGCCGAGGAGCGGCTCCGCTCCCGGCTCCGGCGCGAGCGCCGCCGGCTCGGCGGCGAGCCGCGGCCGCTCCCGCAGCGCCGCTCTGAGCTCGAACCCGGGAACGAGGAGGCACGCGATCATGGGAACACATGTTCTATACGAACGTACGTTCCCCGTCAAGGTGGGATCCGTAACGACCCGCAGCCAGATGTGGGATCTCTGCCGACGCCGCGCGGCGGTCGGCGACACGACACTCCAAGCCGTCGACCTCGGAAGGAGGAACCTTGCGCCTGCGTACGCTCCTGCTCCTCGCGACCACCCCGGCGCTCGTTGCGGCCGGCGGCGCGGTGATCCTGCTCGGCCGGGTCGGCGGGCCGATGCTCGTCTCCGAGCATCCCGTGGCCGTCCCCGAGAATGCCCGAACGGTGACGATCTCCACGACCATGCCCTCGCCCTCGGCCCACGCGCGCCGGCTCTCGGCGATGCTCGAGAGAGGCTCCATGCCCGCCGGGCGGACGGTGGCCCAGGTGCTGACGGACACGGAGTGCGCTCCCGACGAGCGGATGATCTCGCGCTGCCGGAACGAGCTCCTGCTCGCCGACGGCCGCACGATGGTCGTCCGGCACCCGCACGACATGCGCAGCGTCCCGTGCCTGGCGCCGGGCGAGGAGGTCCTGCTCGTGCCAGCGTCGGCCTGAGGAGCGCCCTACGCTTGCGGGCGTGATCGAGGTCCATCCCGTCACGCCCGAGCGCTGGCCGGATCTCGCCAAGCTCTTCGAGCGCCCCGGGCCGCGCGGCGGCGCTCCCCAGACCGCGCAGTGCTGGTGCCAGTTCTGGCGCCTGCGCGGGAGGGCGTACTGGGACGGCGTCGGCGGCGGGAACCGCGCCGCGCTCGAGGCGGAGGTGTGCGCCGGCGAGGAGCCCGGGCTGCTCGCCGACCTCGACGGCGTCGCGGTCGGCTGGTGCCGCGTCGGGCCGCGCAGCTCCTTCGAGCGGATCCGGCACTCCCCGAAGCTCGCGCCCGCCGACGACCTCCCCGCCTGGTCTGTCGTCTGCTTCTACGTCCACCCGCTCGCGAAACGGAAGGGCGTGGCCACCGCTCTCCTCGACGCGGCGATCGCGCGCGCCTCCGCAGCCGGCGCCCCTGCGCTCGAGGCCTACCCCGTCCGCGTCGGCCACATGAACATCGACGCGTACACGGGCTACGTGCCGATGTTCGTCGACGCCGGCTTCGAGACCGTCCGCGAGGCCGGCCGCCGGATCGTCGTCCGCAGGCGCCTCCGCTGGATGGTGTAATGCGGCATGTCCCCTCGGGCGCTCCTGCTGCCGGGAGGCGTGCTGCCCGCAGAGCTCGCCTGCGGCGCCCTGCTCGCCGCCCTCGACCCCGACGTGGAGGCGGTCGCCAAGGACCTCGAGGTCTACGCCGCAGACGAGCCTCCCGTCGGGTACACGCTCGACCACGAGATCGAGGGCGTCCTGCGCGAGGCGGATGCACGTGGGTGGGGGCGCTTCCACCTCGTCGGCTACTCGGGCGGAGGCGCCGCCGCCCTCGCGTTCGCAGCACGCCACCCCGACCGGCTCGGAAGCCTCGCGCTGATCGAGCCCGCCTGGGCCGGGAGCTGGGACCGCAGCCCCGCCGAGCTCGCGGTGTCACAGGCGTACGAGGCGCTCCTCGACCTCCCGCCCGAGGAGTTCATGGACGGGTTCTTCCGCGTCGGTACCTCCGTCAGCGGGCCGTCCGCGCCGCCTGAGGGGGAGCCGCCCCCGTGGATGGCGAAGCGCCCGGGCGGCCTGCGCGCGCTCATGCTCACCTTCCGGAGCTACGACCTCGAGCGCGACGCGCTCCGCCGCTTCGCGCAGCCCGTCTACTTCGCGCTCGGCGGACTCAGCAATCCCGACGAGTACGCGGAGCTCGCCAAGCGCCTCGGCCGCGTGTTCCCCGACTTCGAGCTCGAAGTGTTCGAGGAGCGGCACCACTTCGACCCGCCCCACCGGCCGAGCCGGAGCGGCTCGCGCGCTCGCTCGGCGCGCTCTGGAGCCGCGCCGAAACCTATTAGACGCGCTGCAGGTGCGTGTCCCTGAACGCGGTCGGGTACTTGAGCCCGTAGCCGAGCATGCGGTCGAGCCCGAGGTGCGCGAGCCAGACCAGGGCCAGCTGGGTCGCCGTCCCCCACTCCGCGACCACGCCGGCGACGCCGAGCGCGACGGGCAGCACGTATGTGTGGGCGGCGTCGTACGCCGCCGCGCCCGCGCCCCTGCCGGCGAGGTACCCGAGAAGGGAGAGGTCGGGCGTGAGGAAGAGCACGACGAGGAGCACCCAGCCGTACCCGCTCTCGAAGTAGACCGCGAGCGCCCCGGCGAGGACGGCGAGCCCCTCCAGCCGGAGCAGTCGCGCGGGAAGCCGCTCGAGCATCACGTCGCTCCTTTCGTCGTGGACGCGCGGAAGCACTCGGTCACGTACGCGACCCGGACGCCCTCGGGACCCGCAGTCTCGTCGTACAAGGCGCCCACCGCCTGCAGGACCGGCTCCCGCTCCGCGGGCGGCAGCTTCGCGCAGTAGCTGCGGGAGAGCACGAGGTCGAGCAGCGTCGTCCGATCGACCATCTGCTCGAGCGAGAACCGCGCCGTCTCCACGGGCCCGAAGAGGCCGCTCTCCTCGAGCACCGGGAACACGTCGGTCTCCTGCACGGTCTCGTTGCCGATGAGCTCGCTGAGCCGCGCCGTCCAAGGATCGCGGTCGTCGCGCGAGTTCCAGACCAGGGCGAGGCGCCCGCCGGGCCGGAGCACGCGCACGATCTCGGGCAGCGCGAGAGCGGGGTCGAACCAGTGGAAGGACTGCGCGCAGGTGACGACGTCCGCATAGTCGTCCGGGAGCGGGATCACCTCCGCGTTGCCGAGGAGCGCGAACGCGCCCGGCGCGGCGGCCGGGAGCAGTTCCAGCATCTCGGCGAGCGGCTCGATCGCCGTGACCCGGTGCCCGAGCGCGACGAGCGACCGGGTCAGCTTCCCCGTTCCGGCGCCGAGGTCGACGACGTCGCGAGGCTCGTCGCCGGCCAGCCAGCGGACGGCCGCCTCCGGGTAGCCGGGCCGGGCGCGCTCGTAGGCGTCCGCGACCTCCGCGAAGGCGGTGTACGGCCCGCGGACGCGGTGATCGCGATTCACGATCACGCGCGCGAGTGTAGATGCGCCTCGGCGGCCGTTGCGCCCTCCGGCAGCCGCCGCCGTCGCAGCGCGCGACCGGGCAGGCCTTCCGTCGGATGTGGTCGCGGTCGACGATCAGACGCGACCGTTGCATGCGGCTCGTCCCCTTTTCGGACGCTGCTCCGAGTGCCATCGTTTGCAGGTTGCTGGGCACGGACATCGTCGTCGGTCGTGATGCGGAGATCGCAGCCGGGGAGCGGTTCCTCGACGCAATCCTCGACTCGACGCATGCGCTCGTGCTCGAGGGCGAGCCCGGGATCGGCAAGACGACCATCTGGCGCGAGACGGCGCGCCGAGCAGGCGAGCGCGGGTACCGCGTCGTCACCGCGCGGCCGGCACAGGCGGAGGCAAGCCTCTCGTTCGCGGGCCTCGGAGACCTCCTCGCCGGTGTTCCCGAGGCCGCGCTCGACCGCATCCCCGTGCCCCAGCGACATGCGCTCGAGATCGCGCTCCTGCGCCGCGCGCCGACCGGCCCCCCTCGCGAGCCACGCGCGGTCGCGGTCGCCCTGTTCTCGACGCTGGTGGCGATCGACGAGCCGCTCGTCGTGGCCGTGGACGACGCCCAATGGCTCGATCGGCCGACGGCAGCCGCGCTGGCCTTTGCTGCCCGCCGGCTCGAGCGGGAGCAGATCGGCTTCCTGGTCTCCGTGCGTGCCCAGGACGGGCGACGTCCGAGCTTCGACAGCGCCTTCGCCGAGCAGCGACGCTCCGTGCTGCGCATCGGCCCGCTGAGCCTCGCTGCGCTGCAGGCGATCATCAAGGAGCGAGTCGGGTGCTCGTTCCCGCGACCGACGCTCGTCCGCATCGAGCAGGTCTCGGGCGGAAACCCCTTCTACGCGCTCGAGATCGCGCGCGAGCTGGCCGACCACGGTGACTCCGGAGTCGTCGGGAGCCTTCCCATCCCCGACGATCTCCGGCGCCTCGTCCTGGCGCACATCCGCAAGCTCCCGTCTGCGACGCGCGACGCGCTCCTCACCATCTCCGCCCTCGCCGACCCCGGGACGGACGACATCGACGAGGCGAGCCTGGGGCCTGCGCTCGCCGGTGACGTGATCCGCGTCGAGCCGAGTGGCCGCATCCGCTTCAGCCACCCGCTCTTCGCTTCCGCGGTCTACGAGACAGCGACCCCGAGCCGACGCCGCGACCTGCATGCCAGGCTTGCCGGGCGGGTCGGCGATCCCGAGGAGCGGGCTCGTCATCTTGCGCTCGCGGCGTCCGGTCCGGACGAGGTCGTCGCGCGGGCCCTCGACGAAGCGGCCCGACAGGCCCGCGCGCGGGGCGCGATCGACGCCGCCGTCGAGCTCGAGCAGCAGGCGCTCCGCCTCACTCCGCCCGCCCGCAGCGACGCCGCTGCGCATCGCGGCGTGAGCCTCGGCGAACTCCTCTTCGCCGCCGGAGACACCTCCGGAGCCCGCGCGGCCCTGCAGGCCGTCGTCGAGCGGACGTGCGCCGGGGAAGTCCATAGCACCGCCCTCGCCCTGCTCGGGATGGTGCGCTGGTTCGAGGGCGCGTGGGACGAGGGGATCCGCCTGGCCGAGGACGCGCTCCAGGGAGTGGACGACCCTGCGGTGCGCGCCCAGATCCACTTCCGCATCTCCTGCGTCTGCGACTGGGACGTCGCCCGCGGCGCCGCGCACGCCCGAGCGGCGCTCGAGCTGCTCGACGAGGCGCGCGAGCCTGGCCTCTACTCGGCAGCCCTCCTCAGCCTGGCCGAATGGGAGCTCAAGGCCGGCCGCGGCGCGACCGAGGAGGCGGTCGCTCACGCCCTCGCCCTCCAGCAACAGGCCGAGGGCTGGCAGCGAAGCCACGTGCCGGCGTACTGGGCCCGGCTCACCGACGACTTCGCTACCGCCCGCGCCCGCCACGAGGCCTGGCTCGAGCGCGGGCGGGCCGAGCAGGACGATCCGGTTGTCTGCCACGAGCTCATGCACCTGGGCGTGCTCGCCTTCCTCACCGGCGATCCTGGGCGCGCCGCGACCCTCCTGGCGGAGGCGCTCGCGCTCGCCGAGCGAGGCGGGGACGTCATCTTCGAGAGGAGCGCCCAGGCTTGGCTGGCGCACGTGGAGGCACACCTTGGCCTGGTCGAGGAGGCGCGAGCGCGGGCCGAGCATCTCCTCGCCCACGTCGGGAGCTACCCACTGAGCGAGGCGCGCCCGCGCCAGACGCTCGGCTTCCTCGCCCTGTCGCTGGGGGACGCCCGGGAGGCCGATCTCCACTTCACCCGCGCCGACGAGCTCCTGGGCGCGACCGGCATGCGCGAGCCGGCCGACCACCGCTTCCACGCAGACCACATCGAAGCCGTCCTTGCCCTCGGCGAGCTGGAGCGGGCCGAGGCCCTGCTCGGACGGCTCGAGGAGCGAGCGCGGACGCTGCCGCGGCCGTGGACGCTTGCGGTCGCGTCTCGCTGCCGCGGCCTGCTCCAGGCTGGGCGCGGGGAGCGCGAGGACGCCGTCGCGTCGCTGCAAGGCGCACTCACCTGGCACGAGCGGCTGGACATGCCCTTCGAGCTCGCCCGCACCCTCCTCTGTCTGGGGCAGGTGCAGCGCCGGCGCAATCGCCGCCGGGCGGCTCGAGAGGCGCTCGCGGACGCCCTCGAGCTCTTCGAGCGCCTGCCGGCACCTCTGTGGGCCGAGCGGACGCGTGCCGAGATCGCCCGCATCGGCGTCCGCCGGGCTCCGGAGGAGCTGACCGTGAACGAGCAGCGAGTCGCGGAGCTCGCAGCGGCGGGTCTCACCAACCGCGAGATCGCGGCCAAGCTCTTCCTGAGCCGGCGCACGGTGGAGGCGAACCTCGCCCGCGCCTACCGCAAGCTCGGCATCCGCTCGCGGGCCGAGCTGGGGGCGCAGATGGCGGTCCGCGAGCGCGCGTAGACCGGCTCGCGGCGCGCCGAGCGCCAATTCGTGTGGAAACGACCGATGCGAGACGCCCGCTGCCGCTCGTAGCGTCGCGGCGATGGGGGAAGCGCACCAGCCCCGCGCGAGCCAGGTGTACCTGCTCGAGTGCTTCTGGCCGGGAGTGAGCGAGGAGGCGATCGCGGCCGCTGCCCGGCGCGCCCGCCGGGCGGCCCGCGAGCTGGCGGCCTCCGGCCGTGCCGTCCGCTACCTGGGCTCGCAGCTCGTCCCCGGAGACGAGGTCGTCTTCTTCGAGGTCGAGGCCGACTCGGAGGAGACGGCCTGCGAGCTCGGGCGCGAGGCCGGGATCCCCTTCGAGCGCGCGGTCGGCTCGGTGCGCGTCCCTGCCAGTCGAGCTCGAAAGGGGAGGAGATGATGCAGACGTCGTACCTGCGCTGGTCGCTGCTCGGCGCGCTCGTCGGCGCGGCGGCGCTCCTGCTCGGCGGCGCCGGCCCCGCGGGGGCGGCTTTTCCGGGCGCGAACGGCAAGATCGCCTTCCAGGGCCCTGGCCCCGACGTGTACGTGATGGACGCCAACGGCTCCGGTCAGAAGGCGCTGACGAGTGGCACGTTCAACTTCAGGCCGGTCTGGTCGCCGGATGGGCAGAAGCTCTCCTTCGCACACTATGACGGCAACGACTTCGAGGTGTACGTGATGAACGCCGACGGCTCCGGCCAGACGCGGCTGACGGACAACTTGCACAACGACGACCTTCTGGCCTGGTCGCCGGACGGACAGAAGATCGCCTTCACGAGCGACCGCGACGGCAACGTCGACGTGTACGTCATGAACGCCGACGGCTCCGGTGTGACGAAGTTGACGGACAACCCGGCCTCCGACTCCGAGCCGGCCTGGTCGCCGGACGGACAGAAGCTCGCCTTCACGAGCGACCGCGACGGCGACAACGAGGTGTACGTGATGAACGCCGCCGACGGCTCCGGCGTGACGAAGTTGACGGACAACCCGGCCTCCGACTCCGAGCCGGCCTGGTCGCCGG
>CAZODN010000104.1:0-1584 GCA_964578545.1 uncultured Gaiellales bacterium | reverse complement strand
ACGGACAGAAGCTCGCCTTCACGAGCGACCGCGACGGCCTCGACCTCGGCGACTTCGACGTGTACGTGATGAACGCCGACGGCTCCGGGCCGGTCGACCGCCTGACCACGAGCGCGAGCGGAAGCCGCAACCCGGACTGGCAGCCGCTGCCCTCCGCCGACCTCTCGCTGGGGCTGACGGCGAGCCCGCGCACGCTCACCGGCAACGGCAAGTCGCTGACGTACACGATCACCGTGGCGAACGCCGGCCCGACGGCGGCGAAGGACGTCGTCGTCACCGACGCGCTGCCCGCGCAGACCCGCTTCACGAGCGTCGGCCCGAGCCAGGGGAGCTGCTCCGCACCGCCCGTCGGCTCGGTCGGCACCGTGGTCTGCAGCCTGGGGATGCTCGCGAAGGGCGCTTCCGGCAACGTGACGATCGTCGTCAAGGTGGTCGCGCGCAAGACGACCGTCGTGAACACGGCGAGCGTGACGAGCGCGACGGCCGACCCCAACCCGGCCAACAACTCGGCCACCGACCGGTCCTTCACCACCCCCCAGACGCCGCCAGCGACCCGGCCGCTGAGGCTGACGCTCAGCGGTGCCTCCCCGCAGCGCCCGCTCGTCAGCAAGCGCGTCGCGACCAAGGCCACCTGCTCGAAGCCCTGCATGCTGACGGCCACCGGCAGCATCGCGATTGCAGGCGCAAGGATCGCTCTCGACAAAGCCCATGCGAAGCTGGCCGCTCCGGGGACGGCGGTCCTGGCGCTGAGCGTCTCCAGCACGGCGCGCCGGCGGCTCGCCGGCCTGCTCAGAGGAGGTAGGCAGGGTCGCGCCGTGATCACGGTCGGCGCCGTCGACGACGCAGGAGCTCGTGCGCGCGCCACCTTCCGCGTCGTCATCCGCCGCTAGCCGACCGGTCAGCTGCGAGGCGCATCCCGACGGCGAGCCCCCGGAAGGCGCGCGCCCCGGCGACCGAGACGGCCCGGCAACTACCGGCTTCGACCGGATTCGCCCGCGATCGATGCAGGCGAGCCAGGGGGCCTCGAGCCAGGCGAGAGCCCGACCGACCTGGACGGCAAGCCGAGGATCGCAGGAGGACGACGCGACCTCGGCGCCTACGAGTTCCAGCCTCCGGACCGAACGCCGCCACGGGTCGGGATCGCGCCGGGATCGGTGCGGCTCCTCGCCGGAAACGTCGTTCGTCTGCGCTTGACTTGCCCGAGAACGGAGTCCACGTGCTCGGGCGTGCTGCGAGTCCGCTCGAAGAGCGACGACACCATCCTCGGAAGCACCCGCTTCGAGCTGATTGGCGGTCGAGCCCGCTCGTTCGTCATTCGGCTGTCCGCAGCGAGCGCGGCCACGATCCGCCGCGGGGAGGTCCTGCGTGCGGTCGCAGTCGTCGACGCGCGCGACCAGGACGGGAACCGAGGGACATCGAAGAGGACTCTGATCATTCGCTCACCGAGGGGGACCTGATGGCGAGACCGATTGCCGCGCTGATTCTCTCAGCCTTCGCTCTCTTCGTCGCCCTTGCCGGCACCGCCTTTCCAGCCCACGGGCTCGTCACGAGCCGGGACATCGCCGATCGCACGATCCAGGTGCG
>CAZODN010000103.1:0-10169 GCA_964578545.1 uncultured Gaiellales bacterium | reverse complement strand
CCGAGGTGGTCCTCGGCGCCCTGGATGTCGGTGAGGATGACGTAGTCGTCGCCCTCCTTCACGAGGCCCATCGCGATGCCCGAGACGGGCGCCGCGATCGGGACGCCCGCGTCCATGAGCGCGAGGGTCGACCCGCACACCGAGCCCATCGACGACGAGCCGTTCGACTCGAGCGTCTCGGAGACGAGCCGGATCGTGTACGGGAACTCCTCGACGGAGGGGATCACCGACTCGAGCGCCCGCTGTGCGAGCGCGCCGTGGCCGATGTCACGTCGCTTCGGGCCGCGCATGAACCCCGTCTCCCCGACCGAGAAGGGCGGGAAGTTGTAGTGGTGCATGAACCGGCGCTGCTGCTCGCGGGAGAGGTCGTCGATCTTCTGCCCCTCCTTCATCGTCCCGAGCGTGAGCAGCGTCATGATCTGCGTCTGCCCGCGGGTGAAGAGCGCCGAGCCGTGCGTCCGCGGGCTGACGCGGACGTCGCACTCGACGTGGCGGATCTCCTCCTCGGAGCGCCCGTCGGGCCGGCGCTTCTCGACGGCGATCTTCTTGCGGACGAGGTCCTTGTAGATCGCGTCCGCGGCGCGCTTGAGGTACTGCTTCGTCATCGCGTCCTTCACCGGCGCCTCCCCCTCGGCGGGCGCGGAGCCGACCGGGAACGGGAGCGTCGCCTCCTCGATGATCCGGTCGTAGAGCAGGTCGCGCTTCGCGGAACGAAGCTCCTTCGAGTCCTGCTCCGCGTCCGTGAGCTCCCGGAGCGCCGACTCGAACTGCTCGCGGACCGGCCCCTCGACGGTCGCCAGGCGCGCCTTCTCGAGGAGCGTGGCGAAGGCCGCCCGCACCTGCGTGCGACGGACCATGTCCTCCTCGGTCGAGTCCATGGAGACCGCCGGCGAGGCCTCGGCGACGAGCGCGTCGACGACGGTCGCCGCCTCGCGGAGGCCGTGCTCGGCGATCGCTGCCCGGATCGCCGCCCCGTGCGCCGCCTCGAGCTCGGCGGTGAGCTCGAGGTCCATCCACTTCGGCTTGCCGACCTGCGCGCGCAGGTCCTCGAGCGTCTCGCAGATCTTCTTGATCTCGACGTGCGCGAGCTCGAGCGCCTCGAGGATCGTCTCCTCCGGCACCTGGTCGCCTCCGGCCTCGACCATCGTGAGGCCGTCGCTCGTGCCGACGACGACGAGGTCGAGCGTCGAGGAGTCGAGCTGCTCGAGCGTCGGGTTGACGACGAGCTCACCCTCGATCCGGCCGATGCGGACGGCGCCGATCGGGCCGAGGAACGGGAGCGGCGAGATCTGGAGCGCCGCCGAGGCGCCGTTGATGCAGAGGATGTCGTGCGGCGTGACGAGGTCCGCCGAGAGGACGGTGCAGATGACCTGCACCTCGTTGCGGAAGCCCTTGGGCCACAGCGGCCGGATGGGCCGGTCGGTCATCCGCGCGATGAGCGTCGCCCGCTCGGTCGCGCGGCCCTCGCGCTTGAAGAAGCCGCCCGGGATCTTCCCGGCGGCGTACATCTTCTCCTCGACGTCGATCGTCAGCGGGAAGAAGTCCGCGTCGGGCCTCGACTCGGAGCGACCGACCGCGGTCGCGAGGATCATGGTCTCGCCCGAGCGGCAGACGACCGCGCCGTCAGCCTGCTTGGCGAGCTTGCCCGTCTCGAAGACGATCTCCTGACCGCCGACGTCGACGGACACCGTGGCGATTCGCCCGGTGACAGTGCTCATGTGGGAATACCTCCACCTTTCGTTCGTGGGCGGAAGGTGGAGGTTTGAGTCAACCCCGCATCGCTCCGATCGGGCGAGCGGGACTGGCTCAAACTTCCACCTCCCCTTGCGGGAAGCCGCCTACCTGCGCAGGCCGAGCTCCTGGATGAGGGCGCGATAGCCCTCGATGTCCTTGCGTTGCATGTAGTTGAGGAAGCGCCGGCGCCGGCCGACGAGCTTCAGCAGGCCGCGGCGCGAGTAGTGATCCTTCGGATGCGTCCGGAGATGCTCCGTCAGGTCGTTGATCCGTCTGGTGAGGAGGGCAACCTGTACCTCCACAGAACCTGTGTCCGTAGGCGCCCGTCCGTGCTTCTCGATGACTTCCTGCTTGACTTCCTTGGTGAGGCTCACGTATCTCCTCCTTCACGGTGACTCCGCAATCCCCGCTCCGCGTGCAGGAAGGACACGCCGGGGCCGCGACTGCGGTCTCGGGGAAGGGTAGCAGCGCGTGATCCGGCTCCTGCTGCGAATCGCGACCGTCGGCGTGATCGGAGCGCTGATCCTCGTCGTCCTCGGCTACGCAGAGCTCCTCGTGTGGCCCGCGCAGCACCGTGCCGCGATGGCGAGCACGATCCCGTCGTGCGAGGGTCGTGTCGTCGCCGAGGGCTTCACGTACAAGCTCCTCGACCCGGACCCGGGCGACGTGGTCGTCATCCACGCGGCCCGGAACACCGACGGCTCGATCGTCCCGGACGAGGACGCGACCGATCTCGACCTCGTGCTGCGGGTGGCCGCAGGCCCCGACGACGAGATCGTCGGGCGCGACGGGATCGTGTTCGTGAACGACGTGAAGTTCGACGACATCCGCACGGCGCCGTTCCCGCCCGTGAAGCTCGGCGGAGACCAGTACTTCGTGCTCGGCGACAACCGCAGCGCGGCCGTCGACAGCCGGACCTTCGGCCCGATCTTGCGGGACGCCATCTACGCTCGGGCGCTCCTCGTCGTCTGGCCGCTCCGTGACATCGGGCTCCTCCGCGACCGCCAGACGGGCGCGCCGCCCGGGCCGGGCACCTGCGGCTGACGCCCCGGGGTCGCCCCCCGGCGCTGGCAGGATTGCCCGATGAGACCAGCCGTCGCAGCCGGGCACCCCGCCACCGCCGAGGCGGGTGCAGAGATCCTCGCGGACGGCGGCACGGCAGGAGATGCCGTCGTCGCCATGGCGCTGGCCTCCTGCGTCGCCGAGACGGTGATGAGCAGCCTGCTCGCGGGCTGCCACGCGGTCGTCTTCGACGGATCCCGCGTGCTGAACCTCGACGGGTTCGGTGCCCAGCCGTCCGGCACGGGCGTCCTCGTCGAGCTCCCGATCGCGTTCGGCGACGAAGTCGTCGTGTACTCGATCGGGCCTGCCTCGTGCGCCGTCCCGGGGCTGCCTGCGGCGCTCGGCGAGCTCTGGGAGCGCACCGGCCGCCTCCCCTGGCCGCGCCTCGTCGAGCCCGCTCTCCGACTCGCGCGCGCCGGCGTCCCGATGCTCGGGATGCACGTGCGGTCGCTCGAGATGTTCGGCGAGCTCTACGGGCTCGAGCGCGGGGCCGACCTCTTCACCCGGGACGGGCGCGTGCTCGCCGCCGGTGAGCTCCTCGAGCAGCCCGGCCTCGTGCACGCGCTCGAGGCCCTGAGCGAGGAAGGGGCCGCGAGCATGTACAGCGGGTCGCTCGCCGACGCGCTCCTCTCGATCGACGGTGTCGTGATCACCGCGAGCGACCTCCGCGACTACCGCGTGCGCTGGCGGGATCCCGTGGTGACGTCGTTCCACGCCTGCCGGGTCGCCACGCGGGGTGGGCTCTCCGGTCTTCCGGAGCTCCTCCCGCGCATGCCGCGCCTCGCCGGGGTGTCCCCCACCGACCGCCTTCTCGCGCTCGTCGAGGCGTACGACGAGACGCCCGCTAGCGGCGAGCACACGACGAACATGGTCGCCGTCGACGCGGAGGGCCGCGCCTGCGTCCTCACGCACTCCACCGGGGTCGGCGCCGGCGTCTGGCTCCCGGGCTTCGACGCGCAGCTGAACAACCTCCTCGGGGAGTCCGACATCGCCTTCGGCGACCCGCGGCCCGGCGACCGGCTCGAGAGCCGGATGGCTCCGACGCTCGCCTTCGACGACGAGGGCCTCGCGCTCGCGATCGGCTCCGCCGGCGCGACCCGTCTCCGCACCGCGCTCGCGACCGTGCTCGCAGGCGTGCTCGACGAGGGGCTCGACCCGGAGACGGCGATCGCCCGACCGCGCGTCCACCCGATCCCCGGCATCGTCGACGCCGAGCCAGGGGTCGACGAGCGCGCGCTCGCTCTCCTCGAGGAGCAGGGCCGGACGGTTCGCCGGTGGGAGCGCATCCACCACTACTTCGGCGGCGTCAGCTGCGTCGGCCGGGGCGGCGCGGCCGGCGACCCGCGGCGCGACGGCGCCGGGATCGTCCTCTGACGACGGAGCGGAGACGGGCCGGGCTCATGTTCGGCCCCCGGCTCTACTTCAGCAGCAGCCCGTCGATGCGGCGCGACGAGAGGACGAGGCCGACGAGCCCCATCGTCGTCAGGTAGGCGACGTTGACGAGCTGGAAGGGCCCGACGGTGCCCGTCGTGAGCGAGCGGACGAGCTCGATCCCGTGGTACAGCGGCAGGCAGCGCACAATCCACTCGATCACCTCCGGGTACACGGAGATGGGGTAGAAGGTCGCCGAGAACATGAACATCGGCAGCATGATCAGCTGGAGCAGGTCGAAGTCCTTCCAGCTCCGCATCCAGGTCACCGCCGCGATCCCTGCCCCGGCGAACCCGAAGCCGATGACGAAGCAGGCCGGGAGCGCGAGGATCGCCCACGGCGACTCGACGAGCCCGAGCGCGACGATGACGAGCAGGTACGCCGCCGAGTAGATCATCGCCCGCACGATCGCCCAGATCGTCTCCCCCACCGCGACGTCCTTGGGCCCGATCGGAGTCGCGAGGATCGACTCGTAGACCTTGCCGTAGCGGAGCTTCCAGAACACGTTCGTCGCGTCGTAGAACGCGCCGTTCATCGCGGAGGACGCGAGGAGCGCGGGCGCGACGAACGCCGCGTACTCGATCGTCTCGCCGTCCCAGGAGACGTCGCCGATGAAGCGCTGCAGCGGGTAGACGAAGAAGAAGAGGTAGAAGAGCGGCTCGAAGAAGCCGGAGAAGAGGATCAGCCACGTCCGGCGGTAGACCATGACGTTGCGCTCGACGACCAGGAGGCCCCCGAGAGCCGGCCGCGCGGGCGCCGTCAGGCGAGCAGGGGCCGCGAGATCCGTCATACGACGAGCCTCCGCCGGTACGTCCAGCGAGCGAGGGCGAGTCCGACCGCGACGCACGCGAGCAGGTACGCGAGATGCAGGAGGTCATCCGGCCCGACGTGACCCAGCGTGAGGTCGCGGCAGAGCGTGACCCCGTGCCAGAGCGGCGTGAACCAGGCGATCACCTCGAGCGGCCGCGGGAGGCTCGAGATCGGGAAGAACGTGCCCGAGAAGAGGAACATGGGCAGGATCACGAACCGGAAGATCGCGACGAACGACGCCTCGTTCTGCGCGTGCGCCGCCCACGCCGCGATCGGCCCCGTGAAGGACAGGCCGACGAGCACCGTGACCGGGATCGCGAGGACGCCGAGCGGCGAGCTCACCGCGCCGAACGCCGTGATCACGACGAAGTACACCGTCGCGGTCAGGATCAGCCGGAAGGCGAAGAACGCCTGGTGGCCCAGCATGACGTCGCGCACGCGGAGCGGCGTTGCCAGCATCGCGTGGTACTGGCGGTCCCACTTGATCGCAGACAGCACGGGCCAGGCCGACTCGATCGCCGCGATCTGCATCGCGGTCGCCGCCATGAGGCCCGGGGCGACAAACTCGAGGTACGAGACGTCCTCCGGCAGGTTCGCGGAGCGGTCAACGAAGGTCCCGAGCCCGACTCCGAGCGCGAGCAGGTAGACGACCGGCGTGACGACGCTCGAGACCGCCGAGCCCCGCCAGACGCGCCGGTACTGGGCGAGGAAGAACTCGAGCGGCCGGAGTGCGAGGGCGACCGACCCCATCTACTCGACGAGGCTCCGACCCGTGAGGTGGAGGAAGACGTCCTCCAGCGTGCTGCGCCGGACGAGGACGCTCTCCGGGACGAGCCCGCGCTCGTGGAGCCCGTGCGAGGCCGCGTCGCCGTCGTCGGTGTACAGGAGCACGCGGTCCGGGAGCGACTCGATGCGGCTCACGAGGCCGTCGGTCCAGTACGAGAGGTCGTCGGGCCGGCTGCCGTCGTCGAACCGGAGCTCGACCACCTCGCGCGTCGAGTAGCGCTCGATCAGCTCGCGCGGCGACCCCTCCGCCACGATCTTCCCGCCGTCCATGACGACGAGCCGGTCGCAGAGCTGCTCGGCCTCGTCCATGTAGTGCGTGGTGAGGAGGACCGTGACGCCCTGCCGCTTCAGGCGGTAGAGGCGGTCCCAGACGACGTGGCGGGCCTGCGGGTCGAGCCCCGTCGTCGGCTCGTCGAGGAGCAGGACGTCCGGGTCGTTCACGAGCGAGCGTGCGATCGTGAGGCGCCGCTTCATGCCTCCGGAGAGCGGCTCGACCTTGTCGTTCGCGCGCTCGGAGAGCTCGACGAACTCGAGCAGCTCGTCGGCCCGAGGCCCGAGCTCCCGGCGCGATAGCCCGAAGTAGCGGCCGTAGATGACGACGTTCTCACGGACCGTCAGCTCCATGTCGAGCGTGTCCTGCTGCGGGACGACGCCGAGGCGCGCGCGGATCGTCGCGCCGTCGCGCGCCGGGTCGAGGCCGAAGACGCGCAGCGTCCCCTCCGTCACCGGCGAGACGCAGCCGATCATGCGCATGGTGGAGGTCTTCCCTGCCCCGTTGGGGCCGAGGAAGCCGAACGCCTCGCCCCGCTGGAGGTCGAAGTCGATCGCGTTCACCGCCACGAAGTCGCCGAAGCGCTTCACGAGGCTCCGCGCGTGGATCAGCGCCTGGCCGCTCTCGCTCGCCACGAGCGCGAACAGTACTCGTGCGCCCCCGGCCTGGACCGGCCGGGTCAGACGGGACGGCTGGCGGCGCGCGCGGCCTCGACGTCGCGCCCGATCTGCTCGACGAGCGCCTCCTCGGACGGGAACACCGCCTCGTCGCGCAGGCGCTCCCAGACCTCGACCACGAGACGCCGACCGTACAGGTCGCCCTCGAAGTCCAGGAGGTGCGGCTCGATGCGCCGCTCGGTCCCGCCGTAGTGCGGGTTCGTCCCGATGGAGATCGCGGCGCGGTGCCCGAGCGCAGCCCCCGCGTAGATCCCGTAGGCGGGACACGCGAGGTCGGGCTCGAGGCGGAGGTTGGCCGTCGGGTAGCCGAGGCTCCCGCCGCGCGAGTGGCCCGCCACGACGAGCCCGTCGAGCTCGAAGGGCCGCCCGAGCATCCGGGCGGCGCCGACGACGTCGCCGTCCGCGAGGGCGGCGCGGATCGCGGTCGAGGACACGCCCTCGACCTCGGGAGCGACGCGCACCTCGTACCCGAGCCGCGCGAGGAGGTCGAGGTCGCCCGAGCGCCCGACGCCGAACCGGAAGTCCTCGCCTGCGATCACCGCCTCGGCCCCGATCCCGCGGAGGTACTCGTCCGCGAACTCCTCGGGCGTCAGGCGCTGGAGCTCGGGCACGAAGGCTGCGACGAGGGTCGTCTCGACGCCGGCTTCGGCGAGCAGCTCCAGGCGGCGCTCGAGCGTCGTCAGGAGGTCGACCCGGTGCCCGAACGCGATCCTCGGGTGCGGATCGAACGTGATCACCGTCGGTGCGAGGCCGGTCGCGACGACCGCGTCCACCACGGAGACGTGCCCGCGGTGCACGCCGTCGAAGGCGCCGATCGCGACCGCCCGCGGCTGGCGCACGACCTGTGACGGCGCATGCGCGATCCTCACGCGAGCCTCGCCAGCGCCTCGTCGGGCGGGATCACGCGCTCCTCGTCCGCCTCCTCGACGGAGAACGGCCCGATCTCGGTCCTGCGCAGCGTCGTGCAGTGGCCGCCGAGCGCCTCCGCGATCGCGCGCACGTACGTGCCCGAGGAGACGAGGAGCTCGAGTCGCGCGACCCCGTCGGCGTAGCCGAGGAGCTCGAGCTCGTGCACGACCATGCGGCGGACGGGCATCTCCACCACGACGCCCCTGCGGTGGAGCCGGTACGCCCGCTCGCCGTCGATCTTCACGGCGGAGGCGGCGGGGATCGGGAGCTCGACCTCGCCCCGCAGGGCGTCGAGCAGCGGGCCGAGAGCTGCGGGAGCCGGCGCGTCGTGCTCCTCGACGACCTCGCCCTCCGGGTCGCCCGTCGTCGTCGTCGCGGACAGGTCGATCTCCGTCACGTAGCGCTTCGGCAGGCCGACGAACCGTCCCTGCAGGCGGGTCGCCGCGCCCGAGAGGAGGAGCAGGAGGCCCGTCGCGAACGGGTCGAGCGTCCCCGCGTGGCCGGTCCGGGCCCCCGTTCGGCGCCGGACGGCCGCGACGACGTCGAAGGACGTCGGCCCCCCCGGCTTGTCGACGAGGACGATCCCGCTCGGTGTCAGCCCTCGCGGCGGCATCGCAGGGTCACTCGGCGGCCGAGCCGACCTTGCCGACCTGCGCGGCCACCTCACGGACGATGAAGTCGGTGAGCTCGTCCACGGAGAGGTCGCTCGAGAAGCCCGCCGCCTCGCGATGGCCGCCGCCGCCCGCCTTCCGCGCGATCGCGCTCACGTCCACCTCGTCCACGGACGAGCGGAGCGAGACCTTCCGCGCGGGCCCGCCGTCACGCGGAGGCTCGCGGATGAGCGCGGACACGATCGCCCCCTCGGTCGAGCGCAGCACGTCGATGATCCCCTCCGAGTAGGGCTCCGTGGCGCCGACCGCCTCGAAGTCGTCGCGGAGGAGGTGCGAGACGACGATCTCGCCGCCCTCGAGCACGCGCGCCCGGTCGAGGGCGCGCGCGAGCAGCTTGAGCTTCGCGAACTGGACGTTCTCGTAGACGCCCTTGAACACGCGGTGGATGTCCGCGCCGGCCTCGACGAGGTCGGCCGCGAGGCGGAGCGCCTTCGGCGTCGTGTTCGCGTACTGGAAGCGGCCCGTGTCCGTCACGAGCGCGATGTAGAGCGCCTCCGCGATCTCGGGCGTGAGCTCCACGCCGAGCTCCCGGAAGACGTCGGCGAGCACCTCGCCCGTGGAGGAGGCGTCGGGGACGATCAGGTTGACGTCGCCGAACCGCGGGTTGTCGTGGTGGTGGTCGATGTTGACGGTGAACGGCGCAGCGTCGACGACGCCCGGCTCGGCGCCGACGCGGCCCGGGCTCGCGCAGTCCACCGCCACGAGCACGCGCTCTCCGAGGTCGGCAGGCCTCGAGCGCCGGAGGCCGTGGCGCGCCTCGAGCTCGAGGAACCGGTACTCGCCGGGGAGGGGCGCCGGGCCTCCGAGGAACATGACGACGTCCTTGCCGAGCTGCCGGAGGGCGAGGCCCGTCCCGAGCAGCGAGCCGAGCGCGTCGCCGTCGGGCGCCTCGTGCGAGGTGACGACGAAGCGCTCGTTCTCGCGGAGCGCAGCTACGACCTCGTGGATGTCGTCACTCTCCGGCATCGGGGTCACGGGGCGCGAGCTCGTCGATCATCTTCGTGAGCCGGATTCCCCTCTCGATCGCGGGATCGTATTCGAAGGACAGGATCGGAGTCTTCCGGAGGCCGAGCGCACGGGCGACCGCGCCCTGGAGCACGCCGTGGGCCGCGCGCAGGCCGGCGAGCGTCCGCTCCCGGTCGCGCTCGCTCCCGAGGACGCTGACGTACACCGTCGCCTCGGACAGGTCCTTCGTCGCGCGCACGCCCGTGATCGTCGCGAACCCGATCCGCGGGTCCTTCAGCGTCGCGAGCGCGTCCGAGAGCACCTCGCGGATCGCGATCTCGACGCGGCGGCGCCTGTCAGCGCTCGCCAGGGACGACCACCTCCCGGTCCGCGCGCAGGAGCTCGAACTCCTGGGAGCCGAGGAAGCGGACGACGGCGTCCAGGAGCTCGTCGAGCTCGCGGTGGCCGCGCGCCGCGCACGCGACGGCCAGCGTCGAGCGCTGCCAGAGGTCGTGGTGGTCGACCTCGGCGACCGACGCGCCGAACCGCTCGCGGAGCTGAGCGCACGCGGACTTCACGAACCTCCGCTTGCCCTTGAGAGAGCCGTTCTCCGGAAAGTGGAGCTCGACCGTGAGGATGCCGACGTAGCCGCTGGCCACGGCGGTGAGGTCACTCGTCGTCGGACGCCGGAGTCGGCTCGGTGGGCGCCTCGGAGAGGTCGGTACGCTCGACCTGGCGCGTCTCGTAGACCTCCAGGACGTCGCCTTCCTTCACGTCGTTGAAGCCGTCGAGCAGGATGCCGCACTCGAAGCCCTCGGCGACCTCGCGGGCGTCGTCCTTGAAGCGCCTCAGCTGCGCGATCGACGTCTCGTT
>CAZODN010000102.1:8992-10206 GCA_964578545.1 uncultured Gaiellales bacterium | reverse complement strand
TCCTCGACCGGGGCCGCTCGCTTCCCGGAAAGGCGGCGCTGGCCCGAGCGCAGGCGCTCATCCCGACGGACGAGACACCCCGCGACCAGCCGCACGACCCGAAGGAGGGGTAGCGCTCGCCCACGGGAGAGCGGAATGCTCTCCCGGGGCGATCCTGTTCCGCCGACGTGGCGTCCTAGCCGCGCCCGCAGTGGACGAGCGCGTTCAGGCAGTCGTCCACGAGCTTCCGCAGCGCGCCCGGCTTCCATGCGTTCACGAAGTCCGCATGCGCGGAGTAGATGCCGCCCGAGGCGAGCGAGAAGCCCTCGCCGCCGCGCGTCGGGTAGCGGTAGATCTGTGTGATCTGCGGCACCTCGACGGAGTGCGACGACGGGCAGGCGCCGCGCACCGCGTACGCCATGTGACTTCGGTGGTCGGGGCTGTCGAGCCTGCGGCCGTCCCAGCACTCCGGGAAGCGGATGTGGAGGCGGAGGAACGAGCCCCGTGTGTCCGGGCACGTCGGCACCGATGCCGAGCGCTCGACGCCGCTCGCGACGCCGCAGCTCCAGAACGTCACGCGCATGCCCTGCGGCGCCTGCGCCATGGCGTCGCCGGCGATCACGCGCAGGTTGTTGGGGAAGGGCGAGACCTCGGCGGTCGTGCCGCGTCGGTAGTAGATCGTCGCAGCGAGCGGGAGGACCTGCGAGGCGCCCTGGTAGAGCGCCGGCACCCAGTAGGCGGCCGAGTCGTCCGGTCGCCGGCACGTCGTGCCGCCGGAGCGCAGCGAGCCGAACGTCGAAGACGCATTGGTCGTGCGGTTGCCGACGAAGGTGTGCATGTGCGAGGCGCCGGGCTTGCCGGGGAACACGATCGGGTCGTCGGGCGCCTGGTGCGAGTAGCGGCAGTCCTCGATGAAGTTCACGCCGACGAGGCTGGAGCGCGCGACCTCGCCGCGCTCGTCGCCGTCCTTCGGCTTCCCGGCCCACGCTGCCGGCCCGACGACCGCGGCGATCGCCAGCACGAGCGCGCCGCCTACGACCAGTACGAGTCCCTTCACGTCACCCTCCCTCGTCGTTACCCGCCGAAGTCAGACACGGAGGAGTTCGCGTTCCCTGAGCGATGTGTGAGAGCGGTGTAAGCATTCTGTACGGGTGCGGGCTGGGAGCTCCACCTCGGCAGGCTCATCGACCACTCCATGCGGCCGCCGTCGAAGCCGTGTTCCACGGCCCGGCGCT
>CAZODN010000102.1:6291-8892 GCA_964578545.1 uncultured Gaiellales bacterium | reverse complement strand
GGCGGGGTCGCCGGCGGGTAGCGGCCGCGGATCTCGTCCACGAACGCGGCCAGCCGGTCGGCGATCTCGCCGTCCCTGATCTCGAGCACGTTCTCGGCGTTCCGCTCGCCCGAGCGCGAGAAGTTGAAGCTCCCCACGAAGGACGTGTCGTCGGCGACGACGACCTTGGCGTGCATGAAGTCGTGGACGGACCCCGGCGACCACGGCGTCGTCACCTTGCCGCTGAACGGCGCTCCTTCGAGGATCCGCCGCAGCAGCGGGATCTTCCACTCGCTGACGCCGTTCGTCTTCCACTGCCAGAAGACCTGGTCGACCTGCGTGTCGTCGACCACGCCGGCGACGTCGCACCGCCCCTCCGTCACCACCTCCACGAGCGTCGCGAGGATCGGGCCGGACGTGAGGATGGGCGAGGCGATCCGGACGCGCTCCCGCGCCTTGCCGATGTGCTTCGCGACCCGGTGCGAGAGGGCCTCGCCGTGCTCCGGGCAGAACCAGGGGCGAACGCGCATCCCGTCGACGAGCTCCGGCCGCGGGTCGACCGCGCCCGTTGTCTCGACGCGACCGGTCTCCCACAGCTGTCTGAACTCGAGCGCGTACGCGTACGCGATCTCGTTCGAGTCGACCGTCACGATGACGTTCTCCTGCCGCGACCAGGAGTCGTCCGTCCAGTTCGTCGAGCCGGTCCACACGGACGTCCCGTCGCGCACGACGAACTTGTGGTGCATGAGGTCGGGGATCCCGGCCACGCCGCGGGTCGTGATCGGGAGGGCCTCGATCGCCTCGGGCGTCGCCTCCGGCGGGGGCGGGACCGGGATCGGGCCCGGGTGGTCGACGTTGTACAGGAGCCGGACCTCGACGCCGCGCTGGACGGCGTCGAGCAGCGCGGCGAGGACGAGCGCGCCCCCGTCCGTCTCGAAGCGGACGTCGTAGAACGCGAGGTCGAGCGTCTCGTGGGCCTTGCGCAGGAACGCAGCGATCTCCCGTGCGACGTCTGCCGGGCGCTGGCCGCCGTCGGTGAGCGTCCGGACCTCGATCGGCCGGGTGGGGGTGAGCTCCGGCACTACCGAGGCGCAGCGTGCGCCGTCGCCACGTCGCCGATGATCCGGGCGAGCTCACGGGGACGCGACCACATGGGCCAGTGGCTCGTCGGCAGGTCGACCCAGATCACGTCGCGGAGCTCCTTCACGCCCGCGAGCCAGGCGTGGCCCTCGTCGACGGCGGCCTTCACCTGGGCGGACGGAAAGCCCGTGCACACGATCGTCGTGGGCACGTCGCGCCGTGCCTCGTCGGTCAGCTCGACGGCCCCCCGGAGCACGCCGCCCGGCTGCGGCACCGCGCGACGGCGGAAGACGTCGAGCTGCTCCTCGCTCAAGCCGTCGAGGTTCTCCTCCTCGGCGAGCGTCTCGGCGGACGGCAGGGGGAGCTCGACGCCGTCGAAGCCGGGATCCATCGGCCCGATCCCCGGGGCGGAGTCGACGTAGACCATGGCCGCGACCCGCTCCGGGGCGCGGTCGCTCGCCGCGTAGCCCGCGAACCCGGCGCCGGAGTGCACGACGAGCACGGCCGGCGTTCCGGCGGCCTCGACGGCGTCGCAGATCGCGTCGACGTGGTCTCTGAGCGTGATCGCGGAGCGATCGGCGTCGGGCGACTCGAGCCCGGGCAGCGTCAGCGCCGTGACGTCGTGCCCCTCCGCGCGCAGAGCGTCGGCGACCTCGTCCCACGCCCACGCGCCGAGCCAGAACCCCGGGACGAGGACGATCGGCGCGGCTCGCATCCCTCGATCCTAGAGGCGGGCTACCCGTCGCTCGCCCCGAGCTCGACGTGCTCCTCGGGGACGAGCTGGAGCCTTACCCGGACGTCGGCGAGCCCTGCGGCGTCCAGGCGCTCGCGGAGCTCGTCCGGCTCGGGCGCTGGCACGGGGCCGTACGCGCGGACGACCACTCCCTCGGGCCGCGTCGTGACGGCGACGACCTCCCAGCCCGCGCCGCCGGCCCACTCCGTCGCGACGTCGGTCACCGACGCGATCGTCAGCCGCTCGTCGACGATGCGCGCGGTCGAGCCTGCCAGCGGAACGGCGACCACGACGACGAAGGCGACGATCACCGCGACGGCTGCACGGCGCCCGAGAGGCTGCCGCTCCGAGGACGCGAGAGCCGCCGTCCGGACGCGGTAGAGGGCCATCACGAGCACGCCGGTGACGAGGATCGCGCTCACGTTCGTGAGGAAGAGGAGCAGGGCGCCGACTGCCTCGTCGCCCTGGCCGGCCTCGAGCGTGAGGCCGACGACCGCGAGCGGCGGGACGAGCGAGATGGCGATCGCGACGCCGGGGAGGGTGTCCGAGACGTCCGACCTGACCACCGCGAACGCGCCGACGGCGCCCGTGGCGATCGCTGCGGCGAGGTCGATCAGGCCGGGATTGACGCGGCCGGCCACCTGGGAGCTCGTGGCAGCGTCGACCGGGACCTCGGCGAGGAGGCCGAAGCCGTAGCCGACCGCGATCACGGCGAGGGCGCCCGTGACGACGAGTGCCGCCGAGATGGCGAGGTTGCGCCCGTCGCCGATCGTGACCGCGAGGACGATCCCGACGATCGGCGTCATCAG
>CAZODN010000102.1:0-6191 GCA_964578545.1 uncultured Gaiellales bacterium | reverse complement strand
CTACTCCGGCAGCGCGGGGTCGACGCCGACGAGGTCCGCCTCTTCGGGGTGTCGGCGGAGGTAGTCGATGACGTACGGGCAGTGGGGAACGACGCGGAGCCCTCGCGCGCGGATGTCCACGAGCGCCCCGCGCACGAGCGCCTCTCCGACGCCGCTCTCCTCGAGGTCGAGGTCGATCTCGGAGTGGACGAGCACGACGAGCCCCGGCTCGGTCCGGTACCGGATCAGCCCGACGAGGCGGCCGTCGAGAAGCGCCTCGTAGCGGAGCTCCGGCGGGTTGTCGCGGACGGCAAGCCTTGCCGGCACGCCGCTCGTCACGCCGCCGTGGCCGCAGCCTTCGCGGCGGCCTTCTTCGCCCGCTTCGCCGCCTGGTAGGCGGCGAGCGCTTCCGGCGAGTCGATCGCGCCCAGGCAGGCGTGATCGGGAACGAGCTCGCGCGCCTGCTCCACGCCGAAGCGGAGGGCGAGCACCGAGCCGAGTCCGGTGACCTTCATCTCGCCGAAGCCGGGGAGCGCGCCGATCCGGCGGCGGAGGTCGGAGGCGTCGGCGGCCTCCGTCCACACCCGCTCGGCCCTGCCGTCGTACTCGTCGGCCACGAGCGCGCACAGGTCCTGAACGCGGCGGGCCATCGAGCCCGGGAAGCGGTGGATCGCCGGCTTCTCGCGGAACGCCTCCTCGAGCGCGGCCGGATCCATGGAGGCGATCGCGGCCGCGTCGAGCTCGCCGATCCGCTGCTTCAGCTTGAGCGGCCCGGAGAACGCGGTCGGCACGGGCACCTGCTGGTCGAGCGCGAAGCCGATGAGCAGCGCGAGCGGCTCGCGGGCGAGCAGCGCGTTCGCCTCGTCCGAGTCGGTGAAGTAGAGCGCCTCGGGCACGCCCGGATCGTAGACGTGCCGCCGCGATGCGGGTCGCTAGGCTGGTCGGGTGGAGCCGCTCGACGTCTTCTCGCGGGGGACGAGGGAGTGGTTCGAGCGCGCCTTCGCCGGCCCGACGCCCGCGCAGGCGCTCGGCTGGCCCGCGATCGCTCGGGGCGGCCACGTCCTGGTGCAGGCCCCCACGGGCTCGGGGAAGACGCTCGCGGCGTTCCTCATCGGGATCGACCGGCTGACGGGGACGCCCGGCCAGGGGCTCCGGCTGCTGTACGTCTCGCCGCTCAAGGCGCTCAACTACGACATCGAGCGGAACCTGAGGATCCCGCTGGCGGGTCTCGGCTCGACGCTCTCGGTCGCCGTGCGCACGGGCGACACGCCGGCCGACGAGCGCCGCCGCATGCTCCGGACGCCGCCCGACGTCCTCATCACCACGCCGGAGTCGCTCTTCCTGCTCCTCACCTCGCAGGCGCGCGAGAACCTCCGCGGCGTCGAGACGGTGATCCTCGACGAGGTGCACGCGGTCGCGGGGACGAAGCGGGGAGCCCACCTCGCCCTGAGCCTGGAGCGGCTCGAGCGGCTCGCGGAGCGGCCCTTCCAGCGGATCGGGCTCTCCGCGACGCAGCGGCCGCTCGAGGAGATCGGGCGCTTCGTCGCGGGAGCCGGGCGCGAGATCGAGCTCGTGGACGCGGGCGTGCGCAAGGAGCTCGACCTCGAGGTCGTCGTCCCCGTCGAGGACCTGCGCGAGCTGCCGTCGACCGCCGGGCTCTCCGTTCCAGTCCTGCCTGACGGGGTCGAGATGGGCGTCGGCGTCGAGCAGTCGAGCCGCTCGATCTGGCCCTCGATCTACCCGGCGATCCTCGACCTCGTCAGAGCGCACCGCTCGACGATCGTCTTCGTCAACAACCGCAGGCTCGCCGAGCGGCTCGCACTGCGCATCAACGAGCTCGCCGGCGAGGAGCTCGCCCGCGCGCACCACGGGTCGCTCGCGCGCGAGCAGCGGGTCGTCGTCGAGGAGCTCCTGAAGGCGGGGCGGATCCCGTGCCTCGTTGCGACCTCGTCGCTCGAGCTCGGGATCGACATGGGGGCGGTCGACCTCGTGATCCAGGTCGAGAGCCCGAAGTCGGTCGCGCGGGGCCTGCAGCGGGTGGGCCGTGCGGGCCACGAGCTGCACTCGGTCTCGAAGGGGCGGATCTTCCCGAAGTTCCGGGCCGACCTCCTGGAGTCCGCGGTGGTCGCGCGCGCGATGCGCGAGGGGGCGATCGAGGAGACGCGGATCCCGCGGAACCCCCTCGACGTGGTCGCGCAGCAGATCGTGGCGATCTGCGCCGACGAGGAGGTCGCGGTCGACGACCTCCACGAGCTCGTCACGAGCGCGTACCCGTTCTCCGACCTCTCGCGCGCGCAGCTCGAGAACGTCCTCGACATGCTCGCCGGGCGCTACCCCTCCGACGAGTTCGCGGAGCTCCGGCCGCGCGTCGTCTGGGACCGCACGCGCGGCGTCGTCCGCGGACGATCGGGCGCGCGGCGGCTCGCCGTGACGAACGCGGGGACGATCCCGGACCGCGGGCTCTTCGGCGTCTTCCTCGCTGACGGCGGGGGTCGCGTCGGCGAGCTCGACGAGGAGATGGTCTACGAGGCGCGCGCCGGGCAGACGTTCCTCCTCGGCGCCTCGACGTGGCGGATCGAGGAGATCACGCGCGACCGCGTCCTCGTCTCGCCGGCGCCGGGCGTTCCGGGCGTCGCCCCGTTCTGGAAGGGCGAGGGCGTCGGCAGGCCGGCCGAGCTGGGCGAGCGCATCGGGCGGGCGGCGCGGGAGCTCGCGGCTCTGTCGGACGAGCGCATGCTCGCGACCCTCGACGGGGAGTACGGCCTCGAGGAGCGGGCGGCGCGGAACCTGCTCACGTTCCTCCGCGAGCAGGAGGCGGCTACCGGGGTCGTCCCCTCGGATCGCACGATCGTGGTCGAGCGCTTCCGCGACGAGATCGGCGACTGGCGCGTCTGCGTGCTCAGCCCCTTCGGCGGGCGTGTCCACGCACCCTGGGCGATGGCGCTCCGGGCCAGGCTCCGCGAGTCCCTCGGCGTCGACGTGCAGTCGCTCTGGTCGGACGACGGGATCGCCCTGCACTTCCCGGATGCGGACGCCGCGCCGTCGCTCGCCGACCTCGCGCTCGACCCCGGCGAGGTCGAGGACATCGTGCTCAGCGAGCTCGCGCAGTCGGCGCTCTACGGCGCGCGGTTCCGGGAGAACGCAGCGCGCGCCCTGCTCATTCCCCGGCGCCGGCCCGGGCAGCGGACGCCGCTCTGGCAGCAGCGGTTGAAGGCGCAGAGCCTCCTGCAGATCGCACGTCGCTACCCCCAGTTCCCGATCGTGCTCGAGACGTACCGCGAGTGCCTCCAGGACGTCTTCGACCTGCCCGCGTTGCGTGGGATCCTCCGCGGCATCCAGGCCCGCCAGCTCGACCTCGTGGACGTCGAGACCCCGTCGGCCTCTCCCTTCGCGACCTCGCTCCTCTTCGAGTACGTCGCGACGTACATGTACGAGGACGACACGCCGCCGGAGGAGCGCCGCGCACAGGCGCTCTCCCTCGATCGCGACCTGCTGCGCGAGCTCATGGGCATCGAGGAGCTCCGTGAGCTGCTCGACGAAGGCGCCATCGCCGAGGTCGAGGAGTCGCTCCGACGGAGGCCGAGGAACGCCGACGACCTGCACGACCTCCTGCGCAGGGCGGGGCCGCTGCTCGACGGCGAGCACGACCCGGGCTTCGCCGAGACGCTCCTGCGCGAGCGCCGCGCGATCCGCGTCCGGCTCGGGGAGTCGGAGCTCCTCGCGGCGGTCGAGGATGCCGGGCTCGTCCGCGACGCGTTCGGCGTCGCGCCCCCGGGAGGGGTTCCCGCCGTCTTCCTCGAGCCCGTCGAACGTCCCCTCCTCGTCGTGCTCGGGCGGTACGGGAGGACGCACGGCCCGTTCACCACCGCGGAGGTCGCCGATCGGTTCTCGCTCGACCGCGATCTCGTCGAGGCCGAGCTTGCGAGGCTCGAGGCAGACGGAGCGCTCGTCCGCGGCGAGCTGCGCCCAGGTGGCGTGGAGCGCGAGTGGTGCGACCCGGACGTCCTGCGCCGCATCCGCCGGGCGACGCTCGCCGCTCTTCGGCGAGAGGTCGAGCCCGCGGGCCAGGAGGCCTTCGGCCGTTTCCTGCCGGCGTGGCAGGGCGTCGGGAGGAGGCAGACGCTGCGCGAGGCGCTCGTGCCGCTCCAGGGCCTCGCCCTGCCCGCGTCGCTGTGGGAGAGCGACGTCCTCCCCCGTCGCGTGCCCGGGTTCCGCCCGGCCGACCTCGACGCGCTCTGCGCCTCGGGCGAGCTCGTGTGGGTCGGAGCGGGCCTCGACCGCGTGGCCGTGCTCTTCCGCGACGACGCGACCGCGCTCGGCCGGCCCGCGGCAGAGCCCATGCCGGAGGGCGAGGAGCACGCCGCGGTGCGCGCCGCGCTCGGCGCGCGGGGAGCGCTCTTCTGGGGCGAGCTCCTCGACGCGACCGGGCTCGATGGGGCGGGGGCGCTGGCGGCTCTGTGGGATCTCGTGTGGGCGGGCGAGGTCACGAACGACTCGTGGGCGCCCCTTCGGGCCCCCCGGCGGTTCGAGGCGCCCCGTCCGGAGCGGCCGGGCCGCCGCTTCTCCCGCGCGCGCTCGCGAGGCCCGTCGCCGACCCAGGGCCGTTGGTCGCTCGCGGCTCCGCTCTTCGCGGGTGAGCCAGACCGGCGCGCGCTCGCGGAGCTCCTGCTCGAGCGGCACGGCATCGTCACCCGCGACGGCGTCCGCGCCGAGGGCATCCGCGGCGGCTACGGCGCCGTCTACGCGGAGCTCCGAGCGCTCGAGACGCTCGGCGCGTGCCGCCGCGGCTACTTCGTCGAGGGGCTCGGAGGAGCGCAGTTCGCGCTGCCCGGCGCCGTCGAGCGCCTCCGCGAGCTCCGCGGCGCGCGCTCGCCGGACGAGCCGCCCGAAGCGCTCGTCCTCGCAGCGGCCGACCCTGCGCAGCCGTACGGCGCCGCGCTCCCCTGGCCGCGGCGCGCCGGCGCGCGGGCCGCGCGCGTCGCCGGCGCGTGGCTCGTGCTCCTCGACGGCCGGGCAGCGCTCTTCGTCGAGCGGGGAGGACGCTCGCTCGTCCCGCTCAGGGAGCCCGACGCCGACTGGCTCCGCCCCGCGCTCGCCGCGCTCGTCGCGCACGTGCGCGGCGGTGGCGCGAAGCGCCTCGCGGTCGAGCGCTTCGACGGCGAGCCGGTCGTGGAGACCGAGGTGATGGAGCTCCTCGTCGAGGCGGGCTTCCTCGCCGCGCCGCGCCGCGCCGTCCTGCGGCCGTAGGGATGCAGGAGAGGGCGCCCGCGCCTCGTACCGGAAGACGTGGCCGTGCGTGCGCCTCACCTCTATCCGCTCCTCCGGGGCTTCGTGCTCGGGGCGTTCGTCGTCCTCGGTCGCGAGCTCGAGGAGGGCGCCGAGCTCCCCTTCGCCTTCGAGGAGCACGTGCAGCGAGGCGGACCGGCGCTCTACGAGCTCCAGCCGCTCGTCCGTGCCTTCATCGAGGAGCGCGAGGCAGCGCTGCGCGCGCGAGAGGACGCCCGAATCGCGCTCGAGGAGCTGAAGCGGGAGCCCTCAGCGGGGATCTTCGCGCACGCCCACGCCGGTCCGCGCGCGAGCGAGGACGACGCCCTCTTCCGGACGATCCTCCTCGGCCTCCTCATCTCGACCGCCGAGTCGTGCGGCGGCTTCGACTGGGACGACGAGGCGTTCGAGCACGCGTACGCCGACCTCGAGCGCTCGCTCTTCGGCGAGAGGCGGCGCTACGTCGCCATCGCGCCGCTCGCCGGGATCTCGATCTCGGTCGCGGGGAGCGTCGACCTCGCGCCGGGGATCTCTGTGCGCCCGTTCGTGAGCGGGGAGCTCTCCTCGCACTGGCCGGAGACGCGCGGGCTCCTTCCCCGGGACTTCGGCCGCGAGCCCGACCGGTGCGCCGTCGTGGAGCTCCGCCGGGAGCTCGAGGCCGGAGAGGCGCCGCCGGACGCGCCGGCGGAGATCGCGGACGCGGTGAGCGCGCTGCGCCTGACGACGGCTGCGGCGGTTGCTGCCGGCCCGGTGCTCTTCGAGACGCTCGACGGGCGTCCCTTCGGGATCCAGCCGGTCCTCCCGATCGCTGCGACGCAGCCTCCGGGAGAGCCCTCCAGGCTCGACCGGTTCCGTGCGCCGATCGCCGCGGAGGTGCTCGCTGCGCTCGGGGGCGCCGACGGCGACCCGGAGCTCGCCGAGGCCCTGGACCGGTGGGAGCTCTCGCT
>CAZODN010000101.1:0-10239 GCA_964578545.1 uncultured Gaiellales bacterium | reverse complement strand
AGCGGGCGTGCGGACGACCACGAGGGCGCGCTCGCGGTCGAGTCCGAGCGTGTCGAGAACCGTCTCGTCCGGCACGAAGCCGTGGAGGTAGTACTCCTCCTTCAGCCCCGGGTAGCGGCGCACCTTCTTCGCCGGCGCTCCGATCGCGTCGAGCCGGTGCTGCGGAATCACGTCCGGCACGACCACGCGCCGTGCCGCGCGACAGCCGACGCCGTGCTGGATGCGGGCGAACTCGTAGTCGAAGGCGTAGGACGACGGGATCCCGAGCGATCGGGCAACGAGTGGGAGCTCGTGCGACGCGTGCGAGAGCGCGAGGTCGAATCCCCGCCCCTTGGCGAACGTGCGGAGCGCCCGGACGCGACCTGCCATCACGCGTGCCTTCCGGCGGCGACTCGCCCCTCCGTGGCCCGGGCCGACGACGTGGTAGGAGTGCCCGCGGAGCCGCAGGAGCTCGATGGTCTGCGCGAAGTCGCGCGTGGTCACCTGGACCTCGTGGCCGCGCTCCTCGAGGAGCGCGATCAGCGGCGAGAAGAACGGAACCTGCGGCGAGTTCGTGACGTCCACCCAGATGCGCACGACGTGACCCTATCGCGGCTCCACAGATAAGCTCTGCTTATGGACACGCGCCAGCTTGCCGCCTTCTGTGCGGTCGTCGAGCGCCGGAGCTTCTCCCAGGCGGCCGAGCGTCTCGGCGTCACGCAGCCCGCCGTCTCGCTCCAGGTGCAGGCGCTCGAGAAGCGCCTGGGGACGCAGCTCCTCGACCGGTCGGGGCGGCGGGTCGAGCCGACCGAGGCCGGCTGGCGACTCTACCGGGGAGCCCAGCGCCTCCTCGCCCTCGAGGAGCACGTCCTGGCGGGCGTCACCGCGTCCGCTGGAGGAGAGCTCACCGGCGACCTCGTGCTCGGCGCGTCGACGGGGCCGGCCGCGATCGCGGTCCCGGTCGTCCTCTGCGAGTTCCAGCGGCGGAACCCTGCAACCCGGGTGTTCCTCACCGTGTCGGACACCCACTCGGTCGTCGAGCGCGTGGCGGGACGCGAGCTCGAGCTCGGCATCGTCGGGGCGGCCCGGCGCCACCGGGGCGTGCGCTTCGAGCCCTTCTTCTCGGACGAAGTGATCCTCGTCTGCCCGCCGGGCCACCGGTTCGGAGGGCACACCGTCACGCTCGACGAGCTCCGCGAGGAGCCCTTGATCCTCATGCAGGAGGGGGCGGGCGTCCGCCAGATCGTCGAGGACGGGCTGCGGAGGCTGGGCGTGCGGCTGCGCGACCTCGACGTGCGTCTCGAGCTCGGCCTCCAGGAGTCGGTGCGGAGCGCGGTGGCGGCGGGCTACGGGGTGACCTTCGTCTCGCGCACGGCGGTGGAGGCCGACCTGGAGGCGGGCACGCTCGTCGAGGCGCGCGTCGAGGGCCTCGAGGCGACGCGCGAGATCGCGCTCGCGAGCGCGACGGGGCGTGCGCGGAGCCGCGTGGCCGAGGCGTTCGTCGAGTTCGCGCGGGAGCGGCTCGCCGCGTGATCGTGCGCCGGGGTCTCGACGCGCTCCAGGGCGTCCTCGACGAGCTCGGCGTCGAGCACGCGCTCCTCGTCACGAGCGAGCGCTTCGGCGACCTCGATGTTCCCGTCGGAGCAAGGTTCACCGGCGTGCGGCCCCACGCTCCCGTCGACGTCGTGGCTGCGGCGACCGCTGCAGCGGAGGGCTCGGACGGGGTGGTCGCGCTCGGCGGCGGCAGCGCGATCGACTGCGGGAAGGCCGTGGCGGCCGCGACGAGGCTCCCCCTCGTGGCGGTGCCGACGACGTACGCGGGAGCCGAGTGGACGCCGTACTTCGGCATGCGAGACGAGGCGCGGCGGGTCAAGGCCGGCGGCGCCGGACCGGGGACGGCCGGGATCGTGTACGAGCCCGCGCTGACGCTCGACCTCCCCCGCGCCGAGACCGTCGGGACCGCCATGAACGCCCTCGCTCACTGCGCCGAGGCGCTCTACGCCGGTCCCTGCGCGGACGCGTCGGAGGGCGCACGGCTCATCGGCCTCCACCTGCCGGAGGTCGTCGCGGCGCCGCGGAACCTCGCCGCCCGGACGCGGCTGCTCGAGGGGGCGCTCCATGCTGGGCGCGCGCTCGGCGAGCGCGGCCTCTTCCTCGGGCACGCCATGGCGCAGGCGCTCGGCGGCCGGTACGGCCTTCCGCACGGGGCGATGAACGCGCTCTGCCTCGCCCCGGCGCTGCGCTTCAACGCCGTAGCGGTTCCCGATGCCGTCGCCGCGCTCGCCGCCGCGCTCGGCACGGACGACGCGCCCGTGCGCTGCGAGGAGCTCGCGCGCCTCGGCGGCTTCCAGCGGCTTCGCGACTTCGGGGTGCCGGAGAGCGACCTCCCCGGTCTCGCGGAGGTGACCGCGGCGAGACCCGGCGCCGCAGCGAACCCGCGCCCCGTCACGCCGGACGACGTCGAGGGGCTGCTGCGCTCGATCTGGTGAGTTGACGAACCGTCCGCGCGGGCGGACGATGTGGCGGTGATCGTCGAGTACGCAGGCATCGTCGCCGCGATCTCGCTCCTCGCCGCCACGCTGTCGGGGGCGTACGGGCAGAACGTCGCCGCCGTGTTCGCCTCGAGCGGAGCGAGTGTCGCCGCCGTCGCCAAGGCCGCGAAGAAGGCGAGGGTATCGACTGCCGGCGCGAAGGCCGCGTACAAGCGCGCGCCGTACGGGAAGCCCGCGCTGAAGTACCTCTACGCGCTCGGCTGGATCGGCGGCACGAAGAACCTCGGGCAGTGCGGCCTGACGCTCCTCGGCCAGGACGCTGCGAAGGAGCAAGGGACGCGCGAGATCCGCAAGAACGCGAAGCTCATGGCACAGCTGAAGAAGCGGGCGATCAGCGCGAAAACGGCAGCCGCAGCTCTCGTGAGCGGCGTCGTCTCCGCCTGCGCCTGAGCGCTGCCGGCGCCACGTCGCGCCTCAGTCGATGCCGTCGTCGTCGGCTTCGTGCTTCGCCGGCCGGCGGCCGCCGACGGCGCGCCGCAGGCTGACGATCCCGAGCACGTTCGACCCGTCGACCACCGGCAAGTGCCGGAACCCGTGCGAGAGCATGACCTGCGCGGCTTCCTCCGCCGGCATGTCGGGCGCCGCGGTGATGGGGTTCTCCGTCATCCACTGGCGCACGCGGGCCTCGCTCGTGTGGACGCGCGCCGCCATCGCGCGCAGCATGTCGCGCTCGGTGAGGATCCCGATCAGCTTCCCGTAGTCCTTGACGACGACCGCGCCGACGTTGCGCGCCTGCATCTTCTCCGCGACCTCGCCGAGCGTGTCCTCGGGGGCGACCTCGATGTAGCTCGGGCCGATGATCTCGCCGATCGTGCTCATGTGCGCAGGAGTCTAGTCGCTCCTCGCCCGGGGGGACGTGTCGATCCGGTGACCAGTAGAATAATCCATTCTAATGACAGAGATAAGAAGTTGCGGTAGGATGCGGCGCGTGGCGCGCTCCACCAGCTTCGACGTGCTCGTGATCGGCAGCGGCGCTGCGGGACTTGCCGCTGCCGTCTCCGCGGAGCGCGCAGGCGCCCGCGTCGGGCTCGCGACGAAGACGACCTTGCAGGCGTGCAACTCGGCCAAGGCCCAGGGGGGCATCCAGGCGGCGTTCGGCGAGGACGACTCACCGGAGATCCACGCCGAGGACGTCATGCGGAGCTCGCACGACACCGCCGACCCGCGGCTCGTCGAGATCCTGACGAGCGAGGGGCCGTCCGCGATCCACTGGCTCGAGGAGCTCGGGGTCGCGTTCACCCGCTCGAACGGCGGCTACAGGCTCGCGCGCTGCGGCGGCGCGACCCGCAAGCGCCTGCTCCAGGTTGGCGATCGGACGGGGCACGCGATCACGAAGGCGCTCCGCGAGGCGTTCGAAGCGGGAACGGGCGTCGAGCTCCCGCACCACGCGCTCGTGGCGCTCGAGCCTGGCGGCACCGGCTGGGTCGCGACGTTCGAGACGAAGGCGGGCGTCGCCGCCGTGGACGCCGAGACCGTCGTGCTCGCCGCCGGGGGCCGGTGCTACGCCGAGGCTGAGGCCCGCGGCGAGCTCTCGACGAACCACCCGAACGCGACGGGCGAGGTGACGGGGATCGCGATGGATGCGGGCGCCGTGGCGCGCGACCTGGACGCGCTCCAGTACCACCCGAACGGCGGCGCCTGGCCGGCGACGATGCAGGGCTACTCGATCCCCGAGACGACGCGTGCGTACGGCGCGGTCCTCCTGAACGCGGACGGCGAGGAGTTCACCGACTCGCTCGGAGCTCGTGACGAGGTGTCACGAGCGATCTTCGACGAGGTCGAGAAGGGGAAAGGGGTCACCACTCCCGACGGGCGCCCCGCCGTCCTCCTCGACACGACCCGGATCGCCACCGCCGACGCCGAGGTGTCGCTCCCGTACATGCTGCGCCGCTACCGCGGCGCGGGCATCGACCCGCTGACCGAGCCGATCTACACGTACCCCGTCCTCCACTACCAGAACGGCGGCCTCGTCATCGACGAGCACGCCTCCACGACGCTCGAAGGCGTCTACGCCTGCGGCGAGATCGCAGGCGGGACGCACGGAAGGAACCGCATGATGGGCAACTCGCTGCTCGAGTGCGTCGTCTTCGGCCGCCGGGCCGGCCGGGCTGCGGCGGAGAGGGCGCGCGCATGACGAGCGTCGCCACCGATCTCTACGCCTCCGTCGAGGGCGCCGCGGCGCACCTCTACGTCTGGGCGCTGAAGGACATCCCGCAGGATCTCCGCGACGCGCTCGGCGACGCAGCGGGCCGCGAGACGTCGGTCCCGGGCCAGCGCGTGCTCCAGACGATCCTCCGGAACGTCGAGGTCGCCGAGACGGAGCGGAACCTCGTCTGCCAGGACACGGGGATCGCCGTCTACTACTGCAAGGTCGGTGAGCACTTCCCCCTCCACCCCGCCCGGATCTACGCGGCGCTGAAGGAGGGCACCGAGCGCGCGACGGTCGAGCACCCGCTCCGCTCGAACACCGTCCACACGCTCACGCGCGAGAACACCGGGCCGAACGTCGGCTTCCGCGTCCCGATCGTGCACTGGGACTTCGTGCCCGACTGGGACGGCCTCGACGTCAAGTGCGTCCCGAAGGGCTCGGGCTCCGAGAACATGAGCTTCCTCAAGATGTGCGTTCCCGCCGACGGCGTGACGGGCATCAAGAAGTTCGTGCTCGAGTCGATCGTCGGCGCGGGCGGGAAGCCCTGCCCGCCGGGGATCGTCGGCGTCGGGATCGGCGGCTCCGCCGACTACGCGATGCACCTCGCGAAGGAGGCGATCGCGCGGCCGGTCGGCACCCACAATCCCGACCCGCTCGTCGCCGAGCTCGAGCGTGACCTGTACGGGCTCTTGAACGAGACCGGGGTCGGCCCGATGGGGCTCGGCGGCGACGTCACCGTCCTCTCCGTGCACGTCGAGCATGCAGACACGCACATGACCCTGAACCCCGTCGCGGTGAACTACCAGTGCTGGGCCGCCCGCCGCGCGTCCGCGCACGTCGCCGCCGACGGTACGGTCACGTACGAGAGGGACGCGTGACCGTGGCGAGCAGCGGGGGGTCAGGTCTTGCAATCGCACACCGAACCATGTGTGTGGCGAGCAGTGGGGGGTCAGGTGTTTCAAGAACACACCGAACGATGTGTGTGATTGCAAGACCTGACCCCGGGGGTGGCGGCGCCTGATGGCCGTTCACGAGGTGACGTTCCCGATCACGGACCCGGCCGAGATCCTGAAGCTCCGTGCCGGCGACGAGGTCACCGTCCAGGGGCACATCATCGGGATCCGCGACCGCACGCAGATCCGGATCTTCGACCAGGGCGTGGAGCCGCCGATGGACCTCACCGGCGCCTTCCTCCTCCACACGGCGCCGAACGTGCGCAAGCTCGGCCCGGGCCGCTACGAGAAGATCTGCATCGGGACGACGACGAGCGCGCGCATGGTTCGCTTCACCGAGGGCCTCGGGTCGCAGTACGGCGTTCGCGCCATCTGCGGCAAGGGCGGCTTCCCGGACGAGGCGATCGAGCCGATGCAGCGGCTCGGGATGGTCTACTTCGCGATCGTCGGCGGGGCGGCCGCGCTCGAGACGACCCAGATCGAGGAGATCGAGGAGGTCGCCTGGGAGGAGCTCATGCCCGAGTGCCTGTGGAAGTTCCGCGTGAAGGACTTCGGCCCGCTCACGGTCGGGATCGACGCCCATGGCAACTCCCTCTACCGCGAGGTGCAGGACCGCGCCCGCGAGAAGCTGGAGGAGATCTATGCACGCCTTTGACGGAGACGGCTTCCTCGACGTCCCGACGCGCGAGAGAAAGCCCCGCGAGCGCGGGCTGACCCACGTGATCGACAAGGGCCTCAACCTGCGCGAGATCGAGGGCATGTTCGACACGGCCGGCGAGTACGTCGACGTCGTCAAGCTCGGCTGGGGCACGAGCTACGTCACGAACAACCTCGAGAAGAAGGTCGCCCTCTACCGCTCGTTCTCGACCCCCGTCGTCTGCGGCGGCACGCTCTTCGAGGCCGTCTACGCGCAGGGCAAGATCGACGCGTTCAAGCGCTGGCTCGAGCACTTCCGGTTCTCGCACGTGGAGATCTCGGACGGCACCATCGAGATGCCGCGCGAGCGCAAGCTCGAGCTGATCGCCGACTTCGCCCGCGACTTCGTCGTCCTCTCCGAGGTCGGCTCCAAGGACTCCGAGGTGAACATCGCGCCCTACCTGTGGGTGCGGTGGATCAAGGAGGAGCTCGAGGCCGGGGCCTGGAAGGTCATCGCCGAGGGCCGCGAGGGCGGCACGGCCGGCATCTACCGGCCGACCGGCGAGCTCCGCACGGGGCTCGTGGACGAGATCGAGCACTCGATCTCCTTCCACGACCTCATCTGGGAGGCGCCGACGAAGTCCTCGCAGGCCTGGTTCGTGAAGCACTTCGGCACCGAGGTCAACCTCGGGAACATCCCGCCCGACGAGGTGATCGCCCTCGAGACGCTCCGCCTCGGCCTCCGCGGCGACACGCTGCGGGAGATCCTCCTGCAGGAGGCCGGCGCGCCCGTCCCCTCCGGAGGGGAGTGATGGCCGTCCAGGCTGCGTCGCCCCCGACGCTCCCCGACGTCGACTTCGAGGCGATGACGGCGGAAGAGCTCATCTCATGGGCGCACCACTTCTTCTGGCCGCGCGTGTGCCTCACGTGCTCGTGGCAGAAACAGTCGTCCGTGCTCGTGCACATGGTCGCGGAGCTCGGCCTGCGCATGGACACGGTCGAGCTCGACACGCACCTCTTCTTCCGCGAGTCCTACGAGACGCGCGAGGCGCTCGTCGACCGCTACCAGCTGAAGCTCATCCAGCCCGCGATCCCCACGGTCGCCGAGCAGCACCGCGCGGAGGGCCCGAACCTCTGGGAGCGCGACCCGGACCGCTGCTGCCACATCCGGAAGGTCGAGCCCCTCGTCCGCGCGCTGCAGCCCTACGACGCCTGGATCTCCGGGATCCGGCGTGACCAGTCGCCGAGCCGTGCGGGCACGCCGAAGGTCGAGTGGTCGGAGCGGTACCAGGTCTTCAAGATCCACCCGCTCGCGGACTGGGACGAGAAGCGCGTGTGGGCGTACATCAACGTCAACGAGATCCCCTACAACCCGCTGCACGACGCGGGGTACCGTTCGATCGGCTGCATCCCGTGCACCCGCCCGACGGCCCCGGACGAGGAGGAGCGCGCCGGGCGCTGGGCGGGCTCCGACAAGCTCGAGTGCGGCATCCACCAGGACACGACCCTCGAAAGGACGACATGACGCAGGAGCACATCTACGCACACGACCACCCGGAGTCGGAGCACTCGCGGGGCGGAGGGTTCACCCTCTGGTTCACGGGCCTCTCGGGCTCCGGGAAGTCCACGATCGCCCACCTCGTCGGGCCCGAGCTCGACCGGCGCGGCTGCATCGTCGAGTACCTCGACGGCGACACGGTGCGCACGCACCTCTCGAAGGGCCTCGGGTTCTCGAAGGAGGACCGCGACACGAACATCGAGCGCATCGGCTGGGTCGCCTCGCGCCTGACGCGCCAGGGCGGCGCCGTGATCTGCGCTGCGATCTCGCCGTACGTCGAGACACGCGCGAAGGCGCGGGCGATGGTCGAGGAGTGGGGCCCGTTCGTCGAGGTCTACGTCAAGGCCTCGGTCGACGAGTGCGCCCGCCGCGACGTGAACGGCCTCTACGCGAAGGCGTTCGCCGGCGAGATCAAGGGCTTCACGGGCGTGGACGACCCGTACGAGGCGCCCGAGAACGCCGAGGTCGTCGTCGACACCGAGGCGACCGAGCCCGAGGAGGCGGCGGCGATCGTGGTCGCGCGCCTCGAGGAGCTCGGTCTCGTCCCGGCCGAGGTGACGGCATGACGAGCGCCACGACCGCCGACCGCCTCATCGCCCCGCACGGCGGGACGCTCGTCGACCGCACGGGCGACGTCCCGTCGGACCTGGGCTCGCTCGAGACGGTCGCGCTCACCTCGCGCGAGCTCTCGGACCTCGACATGATCGCCTCCGGCGCGCTGTCCCCGCTCGAGGGCTTCATGGGCCGCGCCGACTACGAGCGCGTCGTCGACGAGATGCACCTCGAGAGCGGCCTCCCCTGGGCGCTCCCCGTCTGCCTCGCGGTCGACGCCGCGCCGTCCGGTGACCGCGTCGCTCTCACGGACGAGGCGGGCACGGCCGTCGCGGTGCTCGAGGTCGAGGAGACCTACTCCTACGACCGAGAGCACGAGGCCTCGCAGTGCTTCCGTACGACCGACGACGCCCACCCGGGCGTCGCGCGTCTCTACGCGCAGAAGCCGCTCTACCTCGCCGGCCGCGTGACGGTCTTCCGCCGCCCGGAGCCGACGATCCCCGAGCTCGCGCTGGACCCGGCCGAGACGCGCCGCGTCTTCGCGGAGCGAGGCTGGAAGCGCGTCGTCGGGTTTCAGACGCGGAACCCGATCCACCGCGCGCACGAGTACCTGACGAAGGTCGCGCTCGAGACGGTCGACGGCCTCCTCGTGCACCCCCTCGTCGGCGACACGAAGTCCGACGACGTCCCCGTGGACGTGCGCGTGGAGTGCTACCGCACGCTCCTCGACGACTACTACCCCGCCGACCGCGTCCTGCTCTCCGCCTTCCCGGCGGCGATGCGCTACGCGGGCCCGCGCGAGGCGATCTGGCACGCGATCTGCCGCAAGAACTTCGGCTGCTCGCACTTCATCGTGGGGCGCGACCACGCGGGAGTCGGGGACTACTACGGGACGTACGACGCGCAGCTCATCTTCGACGAGTTCGAGCCGCACGAGCTCGACATCGAGCCGATGTTCTTCGAGCACACGTTCTGGTGCAACGTGTGCGGCTCGATGGCGAGCACGAAGTCGTGCCCGCACGGCCCGGAGGACCGGGTCTTCCTGTCCGGCACGAAGGTGCGGGAGATGCTCGAGGCGGGCGAGGTGCCGCCGGTCGAGTTCACGCGGCCCGAGGTGGCGAAGGTCCTCATCGACGCGTACCGGCAGGGCTAGGCGCCCCGGGGGCCCGGGCCCATGACGTGGCAGTTCGTGCTCGCGGGCCTGTTCACGGGGCTTCTCGTCGGCATGACGGGGATGGGCGGCGGCTCGCTCATGACGCCCATCCTCGTCTTCCTCTTCGGCGTCCCTCCCGCGACGGCGATCGGCACGGACATCGCGCACGGCGCGGCGTTCAAGTCGGTGAGCGCGGTGCAGCACCGCCGCCTGGGGAACGTCCGCGCCCGGCTCGCCGGCTGGATGCTGATCGGCTCGGCGCCCGCGTCGCTGCTCGGCGTCTGGCTCAACGTCTGGCTGACCGATCGTTACGGCGACGACGTCGAGTCGGTCCTCGGCCAGGTGCTCGGGGCCGCCCTGCTCTTCGGGGCGGTCGGGCTCATCGCCAAGAGCCTCGTCCAGGGGGACCAGGGCCCCGAGCCGACGTGGAGGCTCTCGAACCGCGACCGAGTCGCGGCCGTCCTCATCGGCGTCCTCGGCGGGTTCGTCGTCGGCCTGACCTCGGTGGGGAGCGGCGTGTTCTTCGGGCTCACCCTGCTCGTCATCTTCCCGCTCCGAGCTCACAAGGTCGTCGGCACGGACATCTTCCACGCCGCGGCGCTCCTGTACGTCGCCGGGGCGGCCCACTGGGCGGCGGGGAACATCGATTTCGGGATCCTCTTCTGGCTCCTGCTGGGATCCATTCCCGGGGTGCTGCTGGGCGGGCG
>CAZODN010000100.1:0-10330 GCA_964578545.1 uncultured Gaiellales bacterium | reverse complement strand
ACCGAGTCCACCTCGCGCGTCACCTGTGAGCCCATCATGTTCGTGATCGCGACCGTCCGCGCGCCCCGCTCCTTCGCGAGCTTCAGCGCCCCGATCGTGTCGCGTGTCTCGCCGGACTGCGTGATCCCGATGACGAGGTCGTGCTCGTTGATGACCGGGTTCCGGTAGATCCACTCGCTCGCGATGTCGAACTCCACGGGAACGCGCGCCCACTCCTCGATGACGTAGCGCCCGACGACGCACGCGTGGTACGCGGTGCCGCACGCGAGGAGGACGATGCGACGGAGATCCCTGACCTCCTCGTCGTTCATCCCGAGCCCCTCGAGCACGAGGTGGCCGTGCCGAACGCGGTCGCCGATCGTCTCCGCGACCGCCTCGGGCTGCTCGTAGATCTCCTTGAGCATGAAGGTCTCGAAGCCGCCCTTCTCGGCGCCCTCGTCGTCCCAGTCGAGCACGGAAGGCTCGTGCTCGACCGGGCTGCCGTCCGCGCTCAGGAAGGTGGCGCCCTCCGGACGGATCACGGCGAGCTCGCCGTCGCCCGGGAACTGCACGACGCGCGTCTCGGCGAGGAAGGCGGCCGCGTTCGAGGCGAGGAACATCTCCCCCGCTCCGACGCCGACGACGAGCGGCACCTGGTGCCGCGCGCCGACGAGAAGGCCGGGGTGGTCGCGATGGATGACGACGAAGGCGAAGTGGCCCTCGAGCTCGTTGAATGCGCGGCGGACGGCCTCGACGAGGTCACCCTCGTAGTGGCGCTCGACGAGGTGCGTCACCGTCTCGGCGTCCGTCTCGGAGGAGAAGGAGTGGCCTTCCGCGAGGAGGCTGTCCTTGAGCTCGCGGTAGTTCTCGACGATGCCGTTGAGGACGATCGAGACGCTCGCCGGCTCGCAGCCCGCGAGCGGGTGCGCGTTCTGCTCGGTCACGCCGCCGTGCGTCGCCCAGCGGGTGTGCCCGAGGCCGGTCGTCGCGGCCGAGCGGTTCTCGGCGGCGCGCCCCTTCAGCTCCCCGAGCGGGCCGACCGCGCGGACGTAGTCGAGCCCGCCATCCTCGAGCAGGGCGATCCCGGCCGAGTCGTAGCCGCGGTACTCGAGGCGCTCGAGGCCCTGGAGGAGCAGCGGCTTGCACGCACGCGGCCCGACGTATCCGATGATCCCACACATGCCTCAGCTTCCCTCCAAACACGAAAGAGCCCGGCGGCGCCCCTCGTCGGGCTCAGCCGAGCTCTCGTTCCACGAGCGCGGCGATGCTAGCACACAATCTCTCTGCATCTTCACCATTTTCCGCCTCGACCAGGACGCGCACGACCGGTTCCGTGCCCGACGGCCTGACGAGCACGCGTCCCCGCTCGCCGAGCTCCTCGTTTACGCGCTCGACCTCCTCGTGGAGACGCGGGGTGAGCTCGCGGCGGGCGGCCCGCACGTTCCGGACGACCTGCGGGTAGCGCACCATCTCCGACGCCGCCTCGCTCAGCGCGCGGCCGCCGAGGGCGCGGCAGAGCAGGAGCGCGGCCGCGAGCCCGTCCCCGGTGACGTGGTCACCAAGCCAGACGACGTGCCCGGACTGCTCGCCGCCGAGGAGCGCGCCTTCCTCGCGAAGGGCTTCGAGCACGTAGCGGTCGCCGACGGGGGTCGTGATGACCCGGATCCCGTGCTCGGCCATCAGGCGGTGGAACCCGAGGTTCGTCATCACCGTCACCGCGACGAGGTCGACGCCGAGCGCGGGCGCGAGGATCGCGAGGATCTGGTCGCCGTCCACCGGCTCACCGCGCTCGTCGACCGCGAGCATCCGGTCGCCGTCCCCGTCGAAGGCGACGCCCAGGTCGAGCCCGCGCTCGGCGACCGCCTTCTGGAGCGCGAGGAGATCGGTCGCTCCGCACCCCACGTTGATGTTGGAGCCGTCCGGCTCGACCCCGATCGCGTGCACCTCCGCCCCGAGTCGCTCGAACGCCGCGGGCGCGAGGTCGGAGAACGCGCCGTTCGCGCAGTCGACGCCGACGCGGAGGCCGGCGAGATCGGAGCCGAAGTGCTCGAGCACGTGCGCGAGGTAGCGCTCTCCGACGCCGAGGAGCGGCTGGACGGTGCCGCCGCCGGGCGGGTCGGCGTCGAGCAGGGCCTCGATCGACTCCTCGTCCGCGTCCGAGAGCTTCGCCCCGTACGCGAACAGCTTCACCCCGTTGTACGCGGGCGGGTTGTGGGAGGCGGAGATGACCGCGCCCAGCTCGTCGTTGAAGAGCGCGACCGCGGGCGTGGGCAGGATCCCGGCGAGGAGCGCCGTCGCCCCCGTCGACGCGATCCCGCGCGCGAGCGCCTCCTCGAGCACCGGCCCCGAGCCGCGCGTGTCGCGCCCGACGAGGACGCGACCGCCTCCCGCCCACAGCGCGGCCGCCTTCCCGAGCCGCTCGACGAGGTCGGGCGTGAGGCTCTCCCCCACGATGCCGCGGACACCGTCGGTGCCGAAGTACCGGCGCGCCATCGGCGCGACGCTAGCGCTTCGAGAACTGCGGCGCCTTGCGCGCCTTGTGCAGGCCGGCCTTCTTGCGCTCGACGATGCGAGCGTCACGCGTGAGGAAGCCGGCGCGCTTGAGCGGCACGCGGATCTCCGGGTCGGCCTCGACGAGCGCGCGGGCGATCCCGTGGCGGACGGCGCCCGCCTGCCCGCTGATCCCGCCGCCGTGGACGCGCACCCGGAGGTCGTACGTCCCCTCCGCGTCGGCGACCCGGAGCGGCGCGAGGACGCTCTGGCGATGGCTCGCCCGCGGGAAGTACTCCTCGAGCGTGCGACCGTTGATCCAGGTCTTCCCGTCGCCCGGGCGCAGGATCACGCGCGCGACCGACGTCTTGCGCTTGCCCGTGCCCAGGTACTGCGCGATCTCCGTCACGTCGTCTCCAGTGGCTTCGGCGCCTGCGCGGCGTGCGGGTGCTCCGGCCCTGCGTACACCTTGAGCTTCCGCAGCTGCGCGGCCGCGAGCTTGTTCTTCGGGAGCATGCCCTTCACGGCCTTGCGGATGACCTCGGTCGGGCGCCGCTCGAGCTGCTCGCGCAGCGTCCGCTGCTTGATCCCGCCCGGGTAGCCGGAGTGGCGGTAGTAGATCTTCGTGTCGAGCTTCGAGCCGGTCACGTGGACCTTCTCGGCGTTGACCACGATCACGAAGTCGCCCGTGTCCACGTGCGGCGTGTACGCGGGCTTGCCCTTGCCGCGGAGCGTGTCCGCGATCTGGGTCGCCAGACGTCCGAGGGTCTTCCCCTCCGCGTCCACCACGAACCACTCGCGCTGGATCTCTCCGGGCTTTGCCGTGTAGGTCTTCATCTCACAGAAAGAGGGCGGACACGTCGCCCGCCGGCGCCGGATTGTAGCACCTGCTCCCTGGCCGAACGGGGTGCGTAAGACAGGACCCGCCCTTCGTTGACTTCGTCACGTAGTGCCCCTCCCCTCTCCCGCGCCGACCAAGACACGGACGGAGGGGGCCGCGAGGCGCCCCTCTCTTTCATGGGGGACTGATCCCACCAGAGGAACAAAGCCAGGAACGTGGTGTCCGGGGTGAGGAACGGAGGAACGGGTCAGGTCTTGCATTACGACAGCCGCGCAACGAGGCACGGAGGAACGGGAGGAACGGGTCAGGTCTTGCATTACGACAGCCGCGCAACGAGGCACGGAGGAACGGGTCAGGTCTTCCTCGTTCCACCCCCGACCAAGGTCGCGAACCAGCCGCTCCTGTGCCTCGGCGACGACTTCCGGCACACGGACCTCGAGCTCACCTGAAGCTCGCGCTCGTAGATCTTGCAGTCCTACGCACGCAGGAGGTCCGCCTTCTTTGTCTCGAACTCCTCTGACGTGAGGATGCCGTCGTCTCGAAGTCGCGCCAGTGTCCGCAGCGACGTCTCCAGTCTCCAGTCGGGAGGATCCGCCGGCTTCAGGACGCGAAAGAGCCAACGCCGAAGCCGTGGCCAGAGGAGCAGGGGCAGGAAGAAGAGGCTCAGGACGACGTACGCGAGCAATGTCCAGGCGTAGAGCGGACGCCAGAACTTCTCGTCGCCGCGTGCCCATCAGCGCACCTGCAGAAGCGCAAACACGATCCAGACGACTCCCCACGCGATCGTCCAGCCGAGCCAGAGCTCGAAGGTCGTGTCCCAGTTGAACAGGATGAACACGGGTCCCATCGCGACACAGAAGAGGAAGGACAGGAGCAGGTAGAGCCCGAGCGTCGCTCCCGACGGGCGCCGCTCGGGCTCGTTCCGGACGTCGGGTTCGGCCGCTTCGTTGGCTGAGTCGGACATGGGTGACTCTTCGTGCATCGCTGTTCTCACCTCGAAAGAGGTTGCCAGTCGGGGTGCCAGTCCGGGCGGTAGTGCGAGCAGTCGATGTCGTCCTCGTCCGCGTCGAGGCTGAAGTTGTCGAACGCCACCCGAACGAGCTCATTCGAGAACGACTCGTAGGCGGCGAGCTCCAACAGGATCAGGCCCGGCCCGCCACTGGTCGTCCCGGAGACGAGCTCGACCCAGTCGCCGTCACTCCAGTAGTAGCTCGTCGCGGTCATCCCGCTGCGGACGAGACGGAGCTTCCCCTCGGTGTCGGTGGTCGGGGCGGACGAGTAGCTCGGGTGTACCCAGCCGCTGTACGCCTCGCCCCAGCTGTCGCTCTGCCGAGTCGCGCTCGCGTCGATGTAGCCCCCGTTGAGCCGGACGTATGCGCCGTTCTCGGCAGGCCAGTTGAGGAGCTCGTAGTCGACCCGGGCGTCGAAGTCGCCCGTGAGCACACAGGCGAACTCGTACCGTACGTTGATCTGCGGGATTGGGCCGCTGCTCGCCTGAGCATCGGGACTGATCGTCAGCTCGACTCGACCGTTCGTCTCGTCCTCGAACCCGCCTGTTCCGTCGTGGAGGACAGCCCAGCGGTCGACGTTCCGAGCGTTGTCGCCGAAGTTGTCGGTCCAGGGGAACGATGTCTGTGGGGTCGGGAACGCGAGATCGACCTTGTTCGTGCCATCGAGATTCATCGTCTGCACCGAGCAGTCGGGGTTCGGTGCCGTTGGGATCGAGGGCGGGACGCAGGCGATGAAAGTGATCTTCTTCCCGTCCGGTGAGAAGGCCGGGAAGTACTCCGTGACTCCCGGCGTGTTCGTCAGGCGACGCACGCCGGTGCCGTCGGCGTGTGCGGTGTAGATCTCGTCCTCGCCCTCTGCGAACCTCGTGAAGACGAGGTCGTTTCCGCTCGGCGACCAGTTCGCGAGGTAGTCGTAGACCGCGCCGCTCGTGACTTGCTTGAGCGGCTCATCCGGCGACCAGATGTAGAGATGCCCGGCGTCACCGATCTCGCGCGTGAAGACGACCTTCTTCCCGCGCGGGGCAGTTGCCGGCGACCACTCGACGCCTGGGCTGTTCGTCAGGTTGGTGATGCCGCTCCCGTTGGCGTTCATGCGATAGATCTCGAAGTTGTCGTCGACGACCGACTGGAACACGATCTGCCTGCCGTCAGCCGTGAAGGCCGGGTAGCGATTGCGGCCCGGCAGGTTCGTGAGTGCCCTCGCCCCGGAGCCGTTCGCGTTCATGACCCAGATCTGCCTCGAGCCGGTCGGGTCGCTCGAGTAGACGATCCTCTCTCCATCCGGTGACCAGCGCGGATCGATGTCCGAGATCTTGGCGCCGTCGTGGCGGGTGAGGTTCTTCCGATTCGTACCGTCGGCGTCCATCACCCAGATCTCGTCCTCGCCTGCGTGATGTGAGCCGAAAACGATCTTCCCGTTCTGGCCCGGGAACGCGGCCGATGCGCTCAGCGTGGCAACGAGCGCTGCGGTAAGGATGACGACTCCAGCCGATGTCGCTCTGCCGAGCATCTGCTTCCTCCTTGCGTTGTGGGGCTGGAGCGTGCAATCACCTCCTCAAGAAGCGCTCAAGGCGCGCGTCGAGCCCCAGCTGTGCATGCCGGAGGAACGGGGTCAGGTCTTGCATTACGACACCCGTACCGGAGGAACGGGGTCAGGTCTTGCATTACGACACCCGTACCAGAAGTGTGTCTCCTCGCCCGACGCTGGGCGAGCGGCCCTACTCTGACCCCACTACGCGGCCGGTTCCGGCGCGACGGCCGGGGCTCGCCGACTAATGAAGATCGCGAGCGCGGGGAGCACGACCGCGACCGTCCCGATGACGGCGACCGCGACCGCTCCCCACTCCGAGTACGCGAGCCCGCCGAGCAGCGCCAGCGCCGCGCCGAGCAGCCCGGCGCAGAGGTCGACCGCCCCGATCAGGCGCCCGCGCTCGGTCGGCGCTGCGTGCGTCACGAGCTCGGCGGTGGCAGCGACGTAGGAGAGGTTCCAGCCGAGCCCGAGCAGGAACAGCGAGACCGACATGCCGAGGACCGACTCCGTCCAGGCGAGCATGGCGGTGGAGACGGCCATGATCGCGAGCCCCGAGATGAGCGAGGGCCGGCGGCCGACACGGTCGATGAGCGGGCCGATCACGAGGACCAGCGCGTACATCCCGACGATGTGGAGGCTGATCACGGTGAAGACGTCGGACTGCTCGTGGTGGTGGCCGACGACGAGGTAGCCGGCCAGGTTCATCACCCCGACCATCACGGCGAAGCTCGCGAGCGCGGCGATGACGGCCGACGGCACGCCCGGACGGCGGAGGATCTCCCCGAGCGGCGCAGCTGGCGCGACCTCCGCCGGCTCGCCGGAGGCCTCGTCCTCCGCGGCCTGGAGCTCGAGGGCGATCGTGCGAGGGTCGGGACGCACCAGCAGCGCCAGGACGACCCCGACGAGCGCCATCGCGGCCGCGACGAACCAGGGGACGACGAGCGTGTCGAGCTCGAGGTCCTTGCCGGCGAACAGCGGTCGGAAGACGAGCGGCCCGAGGGCGGCGCCGAAGAGCGCCCCGAAGAGCGTGTACGAGATCGCGCGGGCCTTCCTCTTCACCGGGACCATGTCCGCAGCGGCGGTGCGGGCGAGATGAACGCTCCCGCTCATCGCCCCGACGAGGACGAACCCGGGCAGGACGAGGAGCGCCGTGTCCAGGGCGCAGCCGAGCGCGGTGAGGACGCACCCGAGAGCACCGACGGCGAATGCTCCGGCGATGACCGGCACCCGGCCGACCCGGTCCATGAGCCGCCCGGCGGGGAGCGCGGCGAGCGCGCCGGCCGTCAGGAAGATCGCCGGCCCGAGCCCCAGGATCGACTCGATGCCCGTGACGAGGACGAGCGTGATCGTCGCCACCGCCACGACGAGCTGGAGGACGCCGGAGAGCGTGAAGAGGCAGAGCGCGAGAAGAGCAGTGTTGCGCCGAACCGGGTACGCCGCCGTCGCCATCGGCGCATTCAAGCAGGAGCCGCTGGAGCGGTCAGTACGCGGGCTGAAGCCCCGCGAACATCGGGAAGTGCTTCACGTTCGTCGTCAGGAGCTCCGCGTCGAGAACGAGTGCGGTCGCCGCGATCAGGTAGTCCACGTCCTCGATCCCGCTGAAGCTGGGCCGATAGCGGCGAGCAAGCGCTCCGCCCACTCGGGCGAATCCGTGTCGACCGGAACCCAGAGGAGCGTTGCGGAGAAGTCACGAAGGTCGGAGAGCTCGTCCTCGCGTACGCCGGCGTGGAGCTCGAACCGAACGAGCTCACTCGCGCCGACCTGCGTGGCGGTGCGCGTCAGACCGCGGAGAAGCTGGCGAGCAGCATCAGCCCCTCGAAGATGGTCGATCGCAACGGTCGTGTCGAGCAGCTTCACTCTCTGCCGAGGCTGCGGAGACCCTCGCCGACGCCCTTCCCGCGTATTGCGTCGACGTACTCGGCGCCGGTGAAGTCGCGGTCCTTCCACGACCCGAAGCTGCTCTCGAGTCGGCGCAGCTTCTCCTCGGTGGTGAGCTCGAGGGGGTACGCGCTGCGGATCGCGCGCCGGATCAGCTCGGAGCGTGAGGCGCCCGTCAGCCGAGCTCTGCGATCCAGGAGCTCGCACTCCTCGTCGCTAAGGTAGATCTGGGTTCGCGTCATAGCCATCGGTATACATCACATGATGTCACAGATCTGAGACCGATCCGAAACGAATCTGCACCGCCGTGGGACGGGTGGCGTACAGCGGGCAAACCGAGCGCGCGCTCGGCGACTCGGCCAACGGCTATCACGCGCCGATCCAGCGCCAGCTCCTCGACGAAGGGCAGTCCCGCGTCGACCTCGTTTCGTGTCGGCCGGCGGTTCGATGTCGCCGTGCCGGGGTGCGTCGGCACGACGTTCCAGAGGAGGACGTCGTCCTCGATCCCGAGCTTGCCGAGGACGCAGTGCACGATCGTCGCCGTCGCCTCCGCCGGGCCGACGCCGGTGAGCTGGCGCTCGGAGGTGAACGGGATCCCGGAGACGCGCGCGCCGCGGTAGCCGGGGGCCTCGCCGACGAGGAGGATCCGCGCGCTCGCGCAGTGCTCCAGGTACCTCGCGAGCCTGCGGCGGAGCAGCTCGGCCCTCTCGCCTTCTGCGTACTGGTTGAACGTGCGCCCGATCCGCGCCGCGGCGAGCTCCTCCACGAATGCCTCGGGCGCTACGATGGAGCGAGCGTAACGGGGAGCTCGGGGCAACCGGGCTGAGAGGGCGGCTACCGCGCCGTCGACCCGCGAACCTGACCTGGGTAATGCCAGCGGAGGAAGGCGTGTCCGACGAAGTCGTCGTAGTGGTGGCAGGGGGGCCGGCCCCAGACCCCGAGGCCGCGCTCGCGGTGCCGCTCGGCGCGCGGGTGATCGCCGCCGACGAGGGCCTCGAGCACGCCGTCGCGCTCGGGCTGGACGTCTCGGTCGCGGTCGGCGACTTCGACTCGGTCTCGCCCGAGGCGCTCGCGGCTGCGGAGAGAGCGGGGGTGCGCGTCGAGCGGCACCCGGCCGAGAAGGACGCGACCGACCTCGAGCTCGCACTCGACCACGCCCTCGTGCTCGGCGCTCGCCGCGTGCTCGTGCTCGCCGGCGACGGCGCCGGCCGGCTCGACCACCTGCTCGCCGCGCTCCTCCTGCTCGCCTCGCCCCGGTACGAGAGCGCCGAGATCGACGCCGTCGTCGGCGCGGCGCGCGTCCACGTCGTCCGGGGGGAGCGCACGCTCGCGGGCAGGCCGGGAGAGCTCGTCACGCTGCTCGCCGTCAACGGGCCCGCGCACGGTGTGACGACGGCCGGGCTCGCCTACCCGCTTCGAGCGGAGACCCTCGAGCCCGGCTCGAGCCGCGGCGTGTCGAACGTGCTCACCGGCGAGCGGGCGACCGTGACGGTCGAGAGCGGCGTGCTGCTCGCCATCTCGGAGGGAGGTGTCCCGTGACCCTGTCTCACAAAGCGGTCGGCATCGTCGTGACCGCCGCGGCGTGCGCCGTGCTGGGGGGCGCGGCTGCCGGCTGCGGCGGCGGCGAGACGCCGAGGGAGGTCATCCTCGTCACGCACGACTCGTTCGCGGTCTCGCCGAACGTGAAGAAGGCGTTCGAGGAGGAGAGCGGCCTGACGCTGAAGATCCTGAAGGGTGGTGACGCGGGGGAGGTCGTCACGAGGGCGCTCCTGACCGCGGGCAACCCGGAGGGCGACGTCCTCTTCGGGATCGACAACAACCTCCTCGCGCGCGCGCTCGAGGGCGACGTCCTCGAGCCGTACGAGTCGCCGGCGCTCGCGACGGTCGACCCGGAGTACGTTCTCGACCCCGAGCACCGCGTCACGCCGATCGACCATGGCGAGGTGTGCCTGAACGTCGACAAGGCGTGGTTCGCCGAGCGAGGCCTCGCGCCGCCGGGCTCCGTCGACGACCTCGTGGACGACCGCTACGGAGGGCAGCTCGTGGTCGAGAACCCGGCCACCTCGACTCCGGGCCTCGCGTTCCTGCTCGCGACGGTCGCCCGCTTCGGCGAGGGCGGCTGGCAGCGGTTCTGGGAGAGGCTCCGCGCGAACGACGTCCTCGTCGTCGACGGCTGGGAGGAGGCGTACACCGTGCGCTTCTCCGGCGCCTCCGGCAGCCGGGGGAACCGGCCCATCGTCGTCTCGTACGCCTCGAGCCCGCCGGCCGAGGTGATCTTCCGGACGCCACGGCCGAGCGAGGCGCCGACGGGGGTCGTCGAGGACTCGTGCTTCCGGCAGGTCGAGCTCGCGGGCGTCCTGCGGGGCGCGCGGAACGAAGACGGCGCCCGGCAGCTGATCGACTTCCTGCTCTCGAAGCGCTTCCAGGAGGACGTGCCGCTCTCGATGTTCGTCTTCCCGGTCAACCGCGAGGCGTCGCTCCCGCCGGAGTTCGAGCGCTACGCGGTCGTGCCCGAGCAGCCGCTCGAGCTCCCGCCCGCCGAGATCGAGGCGAACCGCGAGCGCTGGGTCGACGAGTGGACGCGGATCGTGCTGCGATGAG
>CAZODN010000099.1:0-10553 GCA_964578545.1 uncultured Gaiellales bacterium | reverse complement strand
CCCCGCGCACCTCGGCGAGGTCGGGTGCCGGCCGCGTCGAGCGCCGCGCGAGGACGGCGATCGGCGGCTCCTCGTCGATCCCGTTCCGCTCGTCGAGGAGCCAGCGGCGAAACCACCTGACGAGCTCGGGCACGAGGTCGATGTGCGGCCCCGGGGTCGAGCTCGCCGGGGACATGTGCGACCAGGGGCCGATGATCACCCGGCGCGGGCACGTGAGCGCCTCGTAGCCTCGGAGCGCGATGTTCGTGTAGCCGTCGGCCCAGCCGGCCACGATCAGCGTCGGGCACGCGATCCGGTCGTAGCGCGGACGGAGCGACCCGTGGCGCCAGTACGGGCCGTCCGCCTGCTCCTCGAGCCAGCGGAGGAGCCAGGGCTCCGTCCCCTCGATCCGTCGCACCCATTCCTCCCGCCACCCGTCGCCGAAGACCGCGGGCACGGGCGGGAGGACGTTGCAGGCCGCCATGTACAGCACCCAGTCCACGAGGTCGAGCGCGCGGAGCACACCTCCCATGTAGTGGACGTCGTCCGTGTACCGGTCGTCCGAGGCGAAGATGGGGGCGATTGCCTGGAGGGCGGGCGGGCGCTCCATCGCCACCTGGATCGAGTTGAAGCCGCCCCAGGACGTGCCGTACATGCCGACTCTGCCCGTGCACCAGTCCTGCTCCGCGAGCCAGGCGATCGCCTCGCAGATGTCGGCCTGCTCCTGCGGGTGGTACTCGTCGAGCGCGATGCCCTCCGAGGACCCCGTGCCGCGGAGGTCGAGCCGGCACACCGCGAGGCCGCCCTCGCGGCAGAGTCGCTCGTACTCCACGGCGTACGAGTCCGTGAGGTCGTCCATCCGGTAGGGGAGCGCGTCGACGAGGACGGGCGCCGGCAGCTCGTCGGGCAGGAAGAGCCGCGCCGCGAGGCGCGTGCCGTCGCTCGTCGCGATCCAGGCGCGCCGGTGCTCCACGGCCGGGATGCTACGGCGGCGCGCTCTAGGATCGAGGCTCGTGGATCTCGGCCTGACCCCGGAGCAGCGAGCCTTGCGGGCGGAGGCCGCCGCGTTCGCCGAAGGTCTTCGGCCGCTGCTCGAGGCCGATCCCGAGTGGCGGCGCCAGGGCATGCTCTCCGACGGCGACTCCCGGGAGGTGACCCGGGAGCTCGGACGCGCCGGCTGGATCGGCATGACCTGGCCCGAGGAGCTCGGCGGCCGCGGGCTCACCCACGTGGACGCCGCCCTCGTCGAGGACGTCCTCGGCTACCACTGGCTCCCGCTCTCCCTCTACCTCCTCTCGTACAAGACCGTCGGCTGCGCGCTCGAGCGGTTCGGCTCGGCCGAGCTCCGGGCGCGGCTGCTTCCCGCCGTCGCGAGCGGCGAGCTCACGTTCTGCCAGGGGTTCTCCGAGCCCGGCGCCGGGAGCGACCTCGCGGCGCTCACGACTCGCGCGACGCTGCGGGGGGATCGCTTCGTCGTCTCCGGTCACAAGATCTGGACCTCGAGCGCCTGGCTCGCGGACTGGATCTACCTCGCGGTCCGGACGACCCGCGGCGAGCCGAGGCACCGAGGCATCTCGGTGCTCGTGGCCCCCATGGACACGCCCGGGGTCGAGGTGCGCCGCTTCCCCGCGCTCGGGGGCGGCTACCTCTGCGAGGTCTTCCTGGACGAGGTGGAGGTCGACGCGGCGAACCTCGTCGGCGAGCTCGACGGCGGCTGGCGGGTCCTCATGCACACGCTCGACTTCGAGCGCGTCACCGCGGAGAAGGTCGGCGGCCTCGCCTGGGTGCTCGACGCGCTCGCGCGGCGACTCGAGGAGACGGGGCGGCTCGAGGCCGCATGGGAGAGGCTGGCCCGGCTTCGGGGCGAGCTGAGGGCGGCCCGCCTGCTCTCGCTGCGCGCGGCGGACCTCCTCGATCGCGGCGAGCCCGCGAGTGCCGAGTCGGCGATGGCGAAGCTCGCGGGCGCGCGTCTCGCACAGAGGCTGGCGCGCGAGGGGGTCGAGCTGCTCGGGCTCGACGGCCTGCGGGACGGTGACGCCTCGGCGCCGCTCGAGGGGAGGATCGGCGCGCTGTACCGGGCGGCCGCCGGCGCGACGATCTCCGGAGGCTCGGCGGAGATCCAGCAGGTCGTGATCGCCAGACGGAGGCTGGGGCTGCGATGAGCCTCCCGCTCGAGGGCACCCGGGTCGTCGAGTACGCGCAGTACGTCGCCGGGCCGCTCTGCGGGGTGCTGCTCGCGGACCTCGGCGCCGACGTCGTCAAGGTGGAGCCGCCGGGCGGCGACGCGTACCGGCACGTGATGCCGGTCGCGCCGGGTCTCGGGCGCTTCTTCCTCCCGCTGAACCGAGGGAAGCGGTCCGTCGTCCTCGACCTCAAGGCGGCGGCGGGGCGGCGGGACAGCGAGCGGCTCGTCGCGACCGCCGACGTCGTCCTCCACAACTTCCCCGCCGGGCGAGCGTGGCGCTTCGGGCTCGACTGGGAGTCGCTCCACGACGCGCATCCCCGGCTCGTCGTCGGCGCGGTGAGCTCGTTCGGACGCTCCGGCCCGCTCGCCGGCAGCCCCGCCTACGACCTCGTGGCGCAGGCGCATGCCGGGCTGCTCACGTCCCACGCCTCGCGAGGGGACCGGGTACCCGTCCGCGCCGGCGGGATCCCGCTGGCGGACCTCGCGGCCGGCTTCCTGCTCTCCACAGGCGTGCTCGCCGCACTCGCCCGCGCGCGCGAGTCGGGCGTCGGCGAGCTCGTCGAGGCGTCGCTGCTGGCCGCCGCGATGGCCGTCCAGCTCCAGGACCTCGTCTGGATCGGCGGGGAGGCGGACGAGCCGATCGGAGCGCTCGCCACGCGCGCCGACCTCGATGCGAGGGCGGACGAGATCGCCGGCGGCGTGGCGATGAACCCCTACTACCGCACGTACGAGGCCGCCGACGGCTTCCTCGCCGTCGCGTGCCTGAACCTCGGCCAGCGTGAGGCCTTCCTGGGCCTGTTCGACCTCGAGGACGCGACCGTGGCGGCGCCGGACCTCGTTCCCGACGACCCCTCCGTCCTGCGGGAGAAAAAGCGCGTCACGACCGAGATCGAGCGCGCCTTCGCCCGCGAGGACGCAGAGACCTGGATCGAGCGGCTCGGGGCGGCCGGCGTGCCGTGCGGCGTCGTGCGCATGCGCGAGTCGCTCCTCGCGGATCTCCAGGTCGAGGCCGAGCGCCTCGTCGGCGCGATCGAGCAGCCCGGCCTGGGCCCCGTGCGGCTGCTCGCTCCCTTCGTCAGGGTCGGCGCCGACGCGCCGCTCGCCCGACCCGCGCCCGAGCTCGGCGCGCACACCGACGCGGTGCTGGGGGAGCTCGGGTGAGGTTCGCCGCGGATGAGGACGCGCGCCTGTTCGCCGAGTCCGTGCGGGGCGCGATCGCCGCGTGGGAGCCGGAGCCGGAGCCGGAGCTCGGCTCGTGGTCCGACGACCGCGACGACGATCTCGCCGCGCGGCTCGCAGCAGTCGGATGGTCGGAGCTCGCGGCCGATGCAGGCCTCCTGGCTCCGGCCGTGGCCGGCGGGATCGAGCTCGGTCGGGCCGTCGCCCCGCTCTGCCTCGTGGACGAGGCGGCGCTCGGCGCGCCCCTCTGGATCGACGGGCGGGCACGGCACGGCCTGAGCGCCGCGAGCCTCGCCGTTCCTCGGCCTCGGGGCGGGCTGGCGCTCGCCGGGCCGCGCGGCGAGCCCGTCCGCGAGGCGACGCTCGACGGGAGCGGCACGGTCCGGGTCGAGCTCGACTCCGTCGTCGAGCTCAGCTCCGAGGACGCGGCCGCCCGCTGGCGAGCCTGGAGCGCGGCGACGCTGGGTTACCTCGCGGGGCTCGGGAGTCGTGCTCTCGAGCTGGCCGTCGAGCACGTGAGGTCGCGAGAGCAGTTCGGCGCGCCGCTCGCGGCGCTTCCGGCCGTCCAGGCACGTCTCGCCGACGCTGCGCTCGCGGTCGACGCCACGACCCTGCTCGCGTGGGCGCTCGACGACCTCGAGTCGGGGCCGCGCGCTCCCGACCTCTTGTGGGCCGGCGCCGCCTGCTCGGAGGTGGCCGCGAGCGCGATCCAGGTGCACGGCGCGATCGGCTTCGCGCTCGAGTCGGGACTGCATCGCGCGTACCGGCGCGCGCGGGCAGCGCAGACGTGGCTCGTGGCCGCCTGCGAGGCCGCTCGTTGAGGGCCGCGGCCGGCGCCGGAGAGCGACGTCAGACGACGATGGCGGGCTCGCGCCTCCTGGCAGTCGGGCGGGCCTTCCCTCGTTCGAGGGATTGCGCCTCCCCCCTTGCGCCGTAGGGTCAGGGGAAGTGCCGACGCTCGCCTGGGGAGGGGGGCTGCTGCTGTGAGTACGGATGGACCAGTGCGGATCCAGATCCTCGCGCGCGGGGACTGCGACAACCGTGGCATGGCGGTGAACGTCGTCGAGCGCGTGGTCTCGGAGACGGGCGTTCTCGCGGAGATCGAGGTCGTCGAGGTCGAGACGCTCGACGAGGCTCGAACGCTCCTGTTCCCGGGGTCGCCGACCGTGCGGGTCGACGGCCGGGACGTCGACCGGCAGCCGGCGCGTAACGGGAGCGTCTCCCTCGACGATCGCGTGTACCGGACGGAACGCGGGCTCGCGGGCTGGCCGGACGAGGAGTGGGTGCGGGAGGCCGTGTTGCTCGCGGTCGCGCGGACGACCACGAACGGCGATCACGACTCGTCCGCGAGGTCCTCCGCGACGAGGCCGTAGAGCACGCCGTCCACCCACTGCTCGCCACGCCAGTAGGCCTTGCGGCGCACGCCCTCCCGCACGAAGCCGGAGCGCTCCGCGTGCCGCTGCGCGCGCTCGTTGAAGCCGTAGACCTCGAGCTGGAGACGGTGGAAACCGAGATCCTCGAGCAGGTGGCGCTGGAAGAGTCGTGCGGCCTCGTCCGCGACCCTCCGCCCGCGGAAGTCGGGGTGCACGGCGAGCCCACCGAGGTCCGCGATCCGGCTCCGCCTGTTCGCGCGCGAGAACCGCATCGTCCCGGCGCGCTCGCCGTTCACCTCGACGACGAACACGCCGAACGCGTCGGGCTCGCTCTCGGAGCGCTCGACGTCGGCCCGGATCTCCTCGGGCGTCTTCGCCCCGACGGCGGCGAGGAAGGGCTCGACGTCATGGTGGTTCACGAGGTCGACGAGGAACGGCACGTCGTCGAGGCGCGCGCGACGGATCGAGACGCTCACGCCGGGCTCTCCTGCGGCCGCGCGCCGAGCTGGCGCTGGCCGGATGCGAGCGCGACGCCGACGAGGATGAGGGCGAGCCCGCCGAGCGCCGCCGCCGTGAGCGGCTCGTCGAGCAGTGCCGCGCCGTAGACGATCGCGAAGCCGGGCATGAGGTACGTCACGAGCGACAGGCGCCGGCTGCCGTGCAGCCGCAGGATGCGGAAGAGCAGGAGCTGCCCGAGTACGGTTGGGAAGAGGACGAGCGCAGCGAGCCCGGCGACGGCGGTCGCGCCCGGCGCCTCCGACGGCAGGTCGGCGAGAGCGAACGGCAGCAGCGCCGCCGCGGCCGCCAGCATCGAGCCGGCGGCGAGGACCGGGCCTGCCGTCCCGTGCACCTGGAGCTGGCCGTAGACGCCGCCGCTCGCGTACGACACCGACGAGAGGACGACGGCGAGCGTTCCGGCCACCGCCCACCAGCCGCCGGCGGGGTGGACGCCGGTGATCAGCGCGACTCCCACGAGGCCGACCGCGAGCCCCGCGATCCGTTGCGCTCCGAGCGGCTCGTGGGGGAGGAAGCGCAGGCTGAGGAGGACGACGAAGATCGGGACGGACGCCTGGGCGATCGCCGCGATGCTCGAGTCGATGTGCTGCTCGCCCCAGGCGACGAGGGTCATCGGGAGCGCGGCGTTGATCACCCCGAGGACGAGGCACGGCCTCCACGCCTCGCGGAGCTCCTCGAGCGCGCGTCTCCTGCCGACCCGGGCGGCGAGGTACGCGACCAGGCAGAGCCCGGCGACGAGGACGCGGAGCTCCGTCATCGCCGCGGGCGGGATGTCCTCGACCGCGACCTTGATGAAGAGGTACGAGGCGCCCCACATCGAGGCGAGGAGCACGAGGAGGGGCCAGTACCGGGTCACTCCCGGAGGCTACCGCCGAGGAATCACCGCAGGCCTTCCCGGGTTCCTACCGATGCCGGCACCGCCGCCCGCGTAGATCATGGTCGCGTGATCGACGGGATCGCGCCGGTCGCGCACGCTCGCTCCTCGGCCGAGGTCGCGGCTGGGCTCGGCTCGGACGTCGCGGCCGGCCTCGCCGAGGACGAGGCTCGCGCCCGGCTCTCCGCCTACGGGCCGAACGAGCTCGCCCGCCCGACGCGCCCCGCCTACCTCCGGATCGCCGCCCGCCAGCTCGCCGACCCCCTCGTCGCGCTCCTCGTCGCCGCGGCCGTGGTCTCGGCCGCGGTGGGAGAGGGCATCGAGTCGGCGGTCATCGCCGCGATCGTGGTGCTCAACGCGTCGTTCGGGTTCGTCCAGGAGGTTCGCGCGGCCAGGGCTGTGCTGGCTCTCACGCAGGCCGTGGAGGCAACCGCCGTCGTCGTGCGCGACGGCCAGCCGCGCGAGGTGCCGACGCGCGAGCTCGTGCCGGGCGACCTCGTGCGCGTCCGCGAGGGCGACCGCGTGCCGGCAGACGCCAGGGTCGTGAGCTCCGTCGGGATCGAGGTCGACGAGTCGGCGCTCACCGGCGAGTCGGTGCCGGTCGCGAAGGATGTCGAGCCGGCGCCCGTCGACGCGCCGCTCGCCGAGCGTCAGTCGATGCTCTACGCGGGCACCGGCGTGACGCGCGGCGCCGGCCTCGCCCTCGTCGTGGCCACCGGCGCGGCGACCGAGCAGGGACGCATCGCCGACCTGACCGCCAGCGCCACGCCGCCACCGACTCCGCTCGAGCAACGCTTCAGCCGGCTCGCGGGGAGGCTCGCTGCAGTCGGGATCGGCATCACCGTGGCGCTCGCGACCGCGATGCTGCTCCAGGGGGAGAGCGTCCGCGAGTCGTTCCTCGTCGGCGTCTCGGTCGCCGTGGCGGCGGTCCCGGAGGGCCTGGCCGCGACCGTGACGATCGCGCTCGCCCTCGGCGCCCGCGAGATGGCCGGGCGCGGCGCGGTCGTGCGGACGCTCTCGGCGATCGAGACGGTCGGCGAGGCGACGGTCGTCTGTGCCGACAAGACGGGCACCCTTACCGAGAATCGGCTCGAGCTCGCGCGCCTCGAGCCCGCGCCGCACGTCACGCGGGACGAGGTGTTGCGGGCGGCGTACGCGTCCGCCGAGGCGGACATCGATCCCGTCGACCGCGCGCTCGTCGTCGCGGCGCGCGCCGGGGGGGTGACGACGCCGGGAACGGTCGTCAGGAGCATTCCCTTCGAGGCGTCCCGGAAGCGGGCGACCGTGCTCGTCTCCGAGGACGGCGGGGGGCTTCGGTCGGTCGTGAAGGGGGCACCGGAGGTCGTGCTCAGGCTCGGCGCCGACTCGAAGGGCGAGGCCGAGCAGCTCGCGCGCGTCGCCGCGGAGTGGGCGGACGACGGGCTGCGCGTGCTCGCGCTGGCGGGTCGGGACGTGGAGCGCGCGGACGCCGAGGACCTCGAGACCGGCGCCCGCCCCCTCGGGATCGTCGGTCTCGCGGACCCGCTCCGGCCCGAGGCGGCGCGGTCCATTCGCGAGGCCAGGGACGAGGGGCTCGGGATCCGGATGCTCACCGGCGATCATCCCCGGACGGCAGCCGCGATCGGCAGGCAGCTCGGGCTCGCGGACGAGGAGATCGTCGCCCGCTGCACGCCCGCCGAGAAGCTCGCGCTCGTGGAGCGCCTCGAGGCCGACGGCGAGATCGTCGTGGTGACGGGGGACGGCGTGAACGATGCGCCCGCGCTCCGTCGCGCGCACGTCGGGGTCGCGATGGGCCGGGGTGGGACGGAGGCCGCGCGGGAGGCGTCCTCGATCGTCCTCACCGACGACAACTTCGCGACGATCGTCGCGGCGATCCAGGAGGGGAAGCGCATCGCCGGGAACGTGCGCTCGTTCCTCGCCTTCCTCCTCTCCGCGAACGTCGGCGAGGTCGTGCTCTTTGCGGCCGCGGTTGTCGCGGGACTGGGGGCGCCGATGACCGTCGTGCAGGTCCTGACCGTCAACCTCCTCACCGACGGCCCGCCCGCGATCGCGCTCGCCCGCGACCCGGCGGGGCGGCACGCGTTCCGGCGTGGCGCGACGAAGGAGCTCCTCGGGCGCGGGATCGCCGAGACGCTGATCGCGGTCGGGGTCGTCGTCGGCCTCGTCGCGCTCGCAGCGTTCCTCGCCGTGCGGGAGACTCGGCCCGAGGCCGCGCAGACCGCCGCGTACGCCACGGTCGCGCTCGCGGAGCTCGTCTTCGTCTTCTCGTGTCGCGCCGAGCTCCGTCCCGCCTGGCGGCTCCCGCGGAACCGGCACCTCGAGGCCGCCGTGCTCGGCTCCTTCGCGTTCCTGGCTGCCACGGTCTACGTACCCGCGTTCCACGAGCCCTTCGGGACGGTCTCGCTCTCGCTCGACGAGCTCGCCGTCGTCGTCCCGCTCGCCGTCGTGCCGGCGATCGCGGCCGAGGCGATCAAGGCTGTAGTCCGCGGTCGGGCCGCCCGGATAAGCTGACCTCTCTGAGCGCCACGGAACAGGCTGTCCACCGCGCACTCGGCCTCACGGACGGGGAGTACGAGCGGATCTGCTCGCTGCTCGCGCGCGAGCCGAACCACTTCGAGCTCGCCGTCTTCAGCCTGCTCTGGTCGGAGCACTGTGGCTACAAGCACTCGGCCCTCCTCCTGAAGCGGCTGCCGAGCGCCGGGAAGCGCGTGTTGCAGGGGCCCGGCGAGAACGCGGGCGTGCTCGACCTCGGGGACGGCTTCGCCGTGGCGTTCAAGGTCGAGAGCCACAACCACCCGTCCGCCGTCGAGCCGTTCCAGGGGGCCGCCACGGGCGTCGGCGGGATCCTCCGCGACGTCATCGCGATGGGCGCCAGGCCGGTCGCCCTGCTCGACGGCCTCCGCTTCGCGGAGCCCGACTGGCACTTCTCCCGCGCGGTGGGCGGGATCGGTCACTACGGCAACTGCGTCGGCGTCCCCACGGTCGGCGGCGAGGTCGTCTTCGACGAGGCCTACCGCGACAACTGCCTCGTCAACGCGATGTGCGTGGGGCTGCTCCCGGTCGAGCGGCTCCTGCGCGCGAAAGCGACCGGCGCCGGCCAGGCGATCGTCCTCTACGGCGCGACCACCGGCCGGGACGGGATCGGCGGCGCGTCGGTGCTCGCGAGCCAGGAGCTCGACGAGGGGTCAGCCGAGAAGCGCCCCTCCGTGCAGGTCGGCGACCCCTTCACCGGCAAGAAGCTGATCGAGGCCTCCGTCGAGCTGACCTCTCTGGGGCTCGTCGAGTCGCTCCAGGATTGCGGCGCCGCCGGGATCGCGTCGTCGCTGTCGGAGATGGCGGCGGACTTCGGGATCGACGTCCACCTCGACCGCGTGCAGCACCGCGAGGAGGGGATGGAGCCCTGGGAGGTGATGATCTCCGAGAGCCAGGAGCGGATGATCGCGATCGTCCGCCCGCAGATGCTCGAGGCCGTCGAGGCGGTGCTCGACCGCTGGGAGCTCCACCACTCCGTGATTGGGGAGGTGACGTCCACGGGGGAGCTCCGCGCCTTCTGGCACGGGGACGTCGTCGGCGCGATCCCCGCGCGCCTCCTGACCGACGAGTGCCCCCGCTACGAGGTCGGCAGCGCGCCGCGCGCCCGGACGCCTGAGCGCCCGGTCGAGGGCGCGCCGCCCGCCGCCGACGCGCTCCTCGAGCTGCTCGCCTCGCCGGCTCTTCGCAGCCGGCGGTTCGTCTATCGCCGCTACGACCAGCTCGTCGGCTCGCGGACGGTTCGCAGGCCGGGGCTCGACGCGGCCGTGCTCCGGCTCAGGCCGGGGACGAGGGGCCTCGCCGTCTCCCTCGACGGCCAGGGCCGGGTCGCCTGGCTCGACCCGTACACGGGCGGCTCGCTCGCCGTGCTCGAGGCCGCCCGGAACGTCGCCTGCGCCGGAGGGGAGCCGCTCGGCGTCACCGACTGCCTCAACTTCGGGAACCCGGAGAAGCCCGAGATCGGGTGGGAGCTCTCGGAGGCGATCGACGGCATCGCCGCCGCGTGCGGGGCGCTGGGCCTGCCCGTCGTGTCCGGGAACGTCTCGCTCTACAACGAGACGAACGGGCGCGCGATCCACCCGACCCCCGTCGTGGGCGCGGTCGGCCTCGTCGAGGACGTGCGCCGCGGTCCCCGAGGCTGGCGCGACGGCGACGTGGTGTACGCGGCGTTCGCCTCCCCGTGCTCGCTCGCGGGCTCGGAGTACCAGGCCCGCTACGGCGAGGTCGGAGGGGCCCCCGCGCCCCTCGACCTCGAGGCGGAGGCGCGTCTCGTCTCCTTCCTCTGGCGCGCCGCTCCGCTCGCGACGCTCCTCCACGACGTCGCCGAGGGAGGGCTCGCCGTCTGCCTGGCCGAGGCGGCGATCCACTCCGGCCGGGGCGCCGCGCTCGACGTCCGTGACGACCCGGTCGAGCTCTG
>CAZODN010000098.1:0-10617 GCA_964578545.1 uncultured Gaiellales bacterium | reverse complement strand
CACGACGCCGACGAGGTCCTCCTCGATCGTCTTCTGGTTCTGCGAGGTCGGCGGCACGATCTTCGCGTCGAGGATGAACCCGTCGGGGTCGACCTCGTACCGGTGCCAGCAGATCCCGCGCGGCGCCTCCGAGCACCCGTGCCCGACGCCGGCGCGGGGCGTGACCTCGAGACCCGCCGGGTCGAAGGGCTCGTAGGCCTCGATCAGGCGCAGCGCCTCCTCGAGGGCGTACACCGTCTCCACCGCGCGAACCACGATCGAGCGGAAGGGGTTGCGGCAGACGGGGCCCAGGCCGACCTCGGCCGCGACCTCCCGCGCGAGCGGCGTCAGTTCGTGGCTCGACAGCGCGTACCGGGCCAGCGGGCCGACGAGGTAGTTGCCGACGCCGGCGAGCGTCGAGTGGAGGGCGTTCGAGCGCTCGACGTGGCTCTCGGTGAAGTGCTCCTCGTACTCCGACACGTCGATGTCCAGACCGGTCGAGGAGACCAGCCGGCCGCGGTCGATCGGGTACTCGCCCGGCTGGCGCATCGAGACGAAGCAGTAGTCCTGCTCGAAGTCCGGGAAGTCGAACCCCGCCACCCAGCGGGTGAACTCGACCGCCGCCTCTCGCGCCCACTCGAGCTCGGGGACGAGCGCGCGCAGCTCCGCTTTGGTGGGCGCCTTGTAGAAGCCGCCCACGCGGAGGTTGATCGGGTGCACCTCGCGGCCTCCGACGACCCGCATGATCTCGTTGCCGGCCTTCTTCAGCCGCAGCGCCGTCTCCACGAGGTCGCGGTGGTCGCGCGCCATCTCGACGGCGCCGTCGTAGCCGAGGAAGTCGGGAGCGTGGAGCATCGCGGTGTGCAGGACGTGGCTCTCCACCCACTCGCCGCAGTACACGAGCCGCCGGAGCGCCCGGATCTCGTCGGTCAGCTCGACGCCGCACAGGGCCTCCATCGCGTTGCACGCGCTCGTGATGTACGCCATCGGGCAGATCCCGCAGATGCGCGCGGTGATGTCGGGCGCCTCGGTGAACTGCCGCCCGCGGAGGAGCGCCTCGAAGAAGCGCGGCGGCTCGAAGATCTTGAACTGCACCTCCTCGAGCGCGCCGTCGCGGATGCGGACGAGCATCGCGCCCTCGCCCTCCACACGCGCGAGGTAGTCGGTGCGGATCTCCCTCGTCTCACTCATGGGCAGTGCTCGCCTCCCTGAAGGCCGGTGCGTTCGCGTTGTAGGTGCGGAGCGCGCGGACGATGCCGGCGTCGTCCACGCCGAGCTCGCGCCACTGACGGGCGAGCGCCTCCATGTTCGGCGACTCCATCGGGCCGAAGCACCCGTAGCAGCCCCGCGCGTAGGCGGGGCAGATCGCTCCGCACCCCGCCTGCGTGACGGGGCCGAGGCACGGGGTGCCGAACGCGACCATCACACACGGCGTCCCCCGTGCCTTGCACTCCGTGCACACGCTCGTGGAGGGGATGCGTGGCTTGCGCCCCGCGAGGAGCGCGGAGACGGTCTCGACGAGCTGCGCCTTCGAGATCGGGCAGCCGCGGAGCTCGAGGTCGACCCGCACGTGGTCGGAGATCGGCGTCGAGGCGTCGAGCGTGGAGATGAACTCCGGCGACGCGTACACGAGCGGGATCCAGTCGCGGACGTCGGCGAAGTTCCGGAGCGCCTGGATGCCGCCGGAGGTCGCGCAGGCGCCGATGGTGACGAGGAGGCCGGACTGCTCGCGGATCTCCTGGATGCGCTCGACGTCGTGCGGCGTCGTGACCGAGCCTTCGACGAGCGAGACGTCGTACGGGCCCTCCACCTCGCCGCTCGTCGCCTCGGGGAAGTACGCGATCTGAATGCCCTCTGCGATCGCGAGGAGCTCGTCCTCGCAGTCGAGGAGCGAGAGCTGGCAGCCGTCGCAGGAGGAGAACTTCCAGACCGCGAGCTTCGGCTTGACGGCGACGGCGCTCACAGCTCGCGTACCTCCATCAGCGTCGTCATCTCGTCGGCACGGAACACGGGGCCGTCACGGCAGATGAGCGCGGGGCCGAGCTGGCAGTGGCCGCAGTGCCCGACCCCGCAGCGCATGTTCCGCTCCATCGAGATCCAGATCCGCTCCAGCGGCAAGCCCCGCTCGACGAGCGCCCGCACGACGAACGTCATCATGATCTCCGGCCCGCAGACGAGGGCGGTCGTGTTCGCCGGGTCGAAGACCGCGCCCGGGACGAGCGTCGTGACGAGCCCGACCCGGCCGTGCCAGCCCGGGGCGGCGGCGTCCACCGTGACGCCGACCTCGACGTCGAAGCGCGAGCGCCACTCCTCGACCTCGTGCACGAAGAGGAGCTCGCCGGGCGTGCGCGCGCCGAGGAGCACCGAGACCTGCCCGTAGTCGCCGCGCTGCGCGAGCGCGTGACGGATCGCGGGACGGAGGGGGGCGAGGCCGATGCCGCCGGCGACGACGAGGAGGTCGCCCCCAACCGCCTCCTCGAGCGGCCACTCGTTGCCGAACGGGCCGCGGACGCCGACGAGCGCACCCGGCTCGAGCGCGCAGAGCGCGCGGGTGACGGCGCCGACCTCGCGGACCGTGTGCGTGAGCGGGCCGTGGCCGACGTGCTCGCCGCTCGTCGAGATCGGCACCTCGCCGACCCCGAAGGCGTAGAGCATGTCGAACTGGCCGGCCCGCGGCCGGACCGCTTCGCCGAGCGGCTCGAGCTCGAGGGTCCAGGTGTCCTTCGTCTCCTGCGTGCGCGAGAGCACGCGGTGGAGCAGCGGGGTCATCGCCCCCACCACGGAGGCCTCAGCTGGAGACGGCAGTCCCATAGATGTCGAGCAGCCGGAAGCGGGTGTGCTGGAGACGGTCGTTCATCACCTGGGCGAAGCGGAGCATGAGCTCGTAGCCGAGGTCTCTCCGGTCGTCGCACTTCCCGCGCAGGCAGGCGCCGTCGAAGGCGATCGCCCGCACGGGCTCGATCGCGCGCACGTCGTAGTGCCAGCGGTAGGGCGGGAAGAGCCACGCCCAGCCGACGATGTCTCCCGGATCGAGCGTCTCGATGACGAGGCCGCCCTGCGTGGGCGTGTGCATCTCGAGCGCCACCCGTCCGACGCGAATGAGGTAGAAGGAGTCCGCGGGGTCGCCGTCGCGCGCGATCAGCTCGCCCTCCTCGAAGCCCACGTTGCTCCCGCACCCGGCGATGAGCGCGAGGTCCTCGGGGTCGAGGCCCGCGAAGACCGGCGAGGCCGCGATCAGTTCGTCAAGCGTTCGCACGTTCCACCTCCCCTTCCGTGGCACGGATCGCGGCCAGCTCCTCCGTCACGTCGATGCCGACCGGGCACCAGGTGATGCACCGGCCGCACCCGACGCACCCGGACGTGCCGAACTGGTCGACCCAGGTGCCGAACTTGTGCGTGAGCCACTGGCGATAGCGGGCGGACGGAGACCTGCGCACGCTGCCGCCGTGGATGTAGGAGTAGTCGACGGAGAAGCACGTGTCCCAGACGCGCCAGCGCTCCGCGGAACCGTCGGCGAGGTCGTTCACGTCCTCGACGGACGTGCAGAAGCACGTCGGGCAGGCGGCGGTGCAGTTGCCGCAGGTGAGGCAGCGGCCCGCGACCTCGGCGAAGCGCGGACTCTCGCGGTTGGCGGCCAGGAGCTCGGGCAGGCGGGTGGTGTCGAGCTCCCGGCCCATCCGTCGCGACGCCTCGTGCGTCACGAGGAGCGCCGCCCCGACGTCGTCGGAGGTCGCCGGACGCGTGGGCAGCGAGGAGAGGAGCTCGCGCCCGCGATCCGATCCGGGCTCGACGACGAAGCGGTGCTCGCCCTCGAGCACCTCGGTGAGGGCGAGGTCGAAGCCCTCCTCCGCCCGCGGGCCCGTGCCCATCGAGGTGCAGAAGCACGTCCCGCCCGGGACCCCGCAGTTCACGACGACGAGGAAGGCCCCCTCACGGCGCTGCGCGTAGTCGCGCTCGACGTACGTCCCGCCGAGGAAGACGCGGTCCTGGATCGCGATCGCGTGCAGGTCGCACGGCCGGGCGGCGAAGATCGCGAGCGGCCTCGGCGGAGGCGGCTCCTCCTCGATCGCCGGGGCACTCCCGTTGCCCGACGCCGACATGCGCCAGAGGCGGACACGGGAGGGCAGGAGCTCGCTCTTCCACGAGTGGGGGCCGACCGCCCAGCCGAAGTAGGCGCCGTCGTCGCGGGGCTCGAGGCGGTACGTGGCGGCCTCCTGCTCCGCAGTCACGCCGCGGGGAAGGTCGTCCACCGACGCGATCTCGTCGAGCACGATCGCCCCGTCCCGCACGGTCGGCCCGACGACGCGGTAGCCGGCCTCCGAGAGCGCATCGAGGAGAGCGGCGAGCCCGTCGGGCTGGAGCACCCGGGCGTCCTCGGCGTTGGTGCGGGTGTCGGACACCATCCGCGTCCGAGCATACGAGGGATCGGCGTCTCGGTGCATCCGCACTACACCGGGCTTCGCTGCGGGATATCCGCACGGCACAGGTGGCCGCGCCACGTTGACCGCGGCGAGCGGGGCAGTCACTCTTGCGGGAGTGGCGAGCACGCTCCCCGAGACGCTCGAGCGCCGGCGCATCCGCGTGCGCGGCGTCGTCCAGGGAGTCGGCTTCCGGCCCTTCGTCCACCGGCTCGCCACGGCCCGCCGGCTCGGCGGCTTCGTCCTCAACGACGGCGAGGGCGTCGTCGTCGAGGTCGAAGGGCCCGCATCGGCCCTGGACGACTTCGTCAGCGCCCTCGAGCTCGAGGCGCCGCCGCTCGCACGGGTGGAGGGAATCGCGGCCGAGACCGTCCCGCCCATCGGCACACGGGCGTTCGTCGTCGAGGCCAGCCGCGCGACCGGACGGACCGCGCTCGTCCCTCCGGACGTCGCGACGTGCGACGCGTGCCTCGCCGAGCTCTTCGACCCGCGCGACCGCCGGTACCGCTACCCCTTCCTCAACTGCACCGACTGCGGCCCGCGGTTCACCATCGTGCGCGCCGTTCCCTACGACCGTCCGTCGACGACGATGGCCGGCTTCCCGCTCTGCGACGACTGCCGCCGCGAGTACGAGGACCCGTCCGACCGGCGCTTCCACGCCGAGCCGATCGCGTGCCCCGCGTGCGGGCCGAGGCTCTCGCTGCCCCTCGAGGAGGCCGTCGCGGCGCTCCTCGCCGGTCGGATCGTCGCCGTCAAGGGGCTCGGGGGCTACCACCTCGCGTGCGACGCCGCGAGCGAGGAGGCGGTCGCGCGCCTGCGCGCCCGCAAAGGGCGCGAGGAGAAGCCGCTCGCCGTCATGGCAGCCGATCCCGCCGCGCTCGTCGAGCTCTCCCCGGACGAGGGCGCGCTCCTCCGCTCGCCCGCACGGCCGATCGTCCTCGCCCGGCGCCGTCCGGGCGCTCCGGTGGCCGAGGGCGTCGCGCCGGGGTCGCCCTGGCTCGGGCTCATGCTCCCGTACACGCCGCTCCACCACCTCCTCTGCGCCGACACCGGGCGAGCGCTCGTCATGACGAGCGGGAACCTCACCGACGAGCCGATCGCCTTCGAGGACGGGGACGCGCGTCGCCGGCTCGGCAGCGTCGCCGACCTCGTCCTCGAGCACGACCGCCCGATCCATCGCCGCTGCGAGGACTCCGTCGTCCGCGCGGCCTTCCCCATCCGGCGCTCGCGCGGGTACGCGCCGTCGGCGACCCCGCTGCCGATCGCGCTCGACGCGCCGGTCGTCGGCGCGGGCGCGGAGCTCAAGAGCACGTTCTGCGTCGGCCGCGGCGACGAGGCCTTCCTCTCCGCGCACCTCGGCGACCTCACGGGGGAGGACGCGTACGCGGCGTTCCGGAACGACCTCGAGCTCTACCTCGACATGCTCGGCGCCGAGCCTGCGGCGGTCGCGTGCGACCTCCACCCCGACTACCTCTCGACGCGCTGGGCATGGGAGCAGGGGCTCCCGGTCTTCGAGGTGCAGCACCACCACGCGCACGCAGCGGCATGCCTGGCCGAGCACGGCGAGACCGGGCTCGCCCTCGCCGTCGTCCTCGACGGCACCGGGTACGGCGCGGACGGGACGATCTGGGGCGGCGAGGTGCTCCGCGCCGACCTTCGCGACTTCGAGCGGGTCGCGCACCTCGATCCGGTCCCGCTCCCCGGCGGAGAGGCCGCCGTGCGCGAGCCCTGGCGCGTCGCCGCGTCCTACCTCGAGCGCGCGGGCCGGCCCGTCCCCTGGGAGCGCTGGACGGTCGTCCGCCAGAGCCTCGAGGTCAACGCGCCGGCCTCGTCCGGAGCGGGGCGGCTCTTCGACGCCGTCTCGGCGCTCCTCGGCGTCCGCGAGCGCGTGACGTACGAGGGGCAGGCCGCGATCGAGCTCGAGCACCTCGCCGGCGACGTCGCAGCGCCCGCGTACGCGTGCCGGGTCGAGGACGGGATCGTGCACGGCGCCGACCTCGTCGTCACCGCCCACGACGACCTGCGCGCAGGGCGCGACCGCGCCGAGATTGCGGCGGCGTTCCACGAGGGCGTCGCCGAGGCGTTCGCACGCGCCTGCGTCGAGGCGGGCGGCCCGCGCACGGTCGTCCTCTCCGGGGGTTGCTTCCAGAACCTGCGCCTGCTCGCCTCCCTGCGCGGCCGGCTCGAGCGCGCCGGCTTCCGCGTCCTCACCCACGCCGCCGTGCCGCCGAACGACGCAGGAGTGAGCTACGGGCAGGTCGCCGTCGCCGCAGCGAGGCTCTCGTCGTGTGCCTAGGGATCCCAGGGAAGATCGTCGAGGTCGCCGACCGCGAGGACGGCCTCGCGACGGTTGACGTCTCCGGCGTCCGCCGCTCGGTCAGCATCGCGCTCGTAGACGAGCCGGCCGCGCCGATCGCCGAGGGCGACTGGGTACTCGTCCACGTCGGCTTCGCGCTCGCGCGCATCGACGAGGAGCAGGCCCGGGAGACGCTGGAGCTGCTCCGGCAGGGCGCCGAGCTCCAGCGCGAGCTCGACGAGATGCGCCGGGGGACGGTCGCGTGATCCCGCACCCGGAGACGTGCGTCACGTGCGGCGACGTCGCCGTCCGCGCGACGGTGGTCGAGGTCGACGGCCCGGAGGCGGTCGTGCGGGTCGGCGGCCGCGTCGAGCGGGTCGGGATCGACCTCGTGCCCGACGCGCGGCCGGGCGACACCCTCCTCTGCCACGCGGGGATCGCGCTCGAGCGGCTCGAGGAGGCCGCAGGATGAAGTACGTCGACGAGTACCGCGATCCGGCGCTCGCCCGCGGCCTCGCCGCCGAGATCGCGTCGCTCGTCACGCCCGGCGAGGTGGTGCGCGTCATGGAGGTCTGCGGCGGGCACACGCACGCGATCTACCGCCACGGGCTCGAGGAGCTCCTGCCGCCCGAGGTCGAGCTCGTGCACGGCCCCGGCTGCCCCGTGTGCGTCATCCCCGCGGGGCGGGTGGACGACGCGATCGCGATCGCCGGGAACGACGGAGTGACGCTCGCGACGTTCGGCGACATGCTCCGCGTGCCGGGCGGGACGGGGTCGCTGCTCGAGGCTGCCGCGCGGGGCGCCGACGTGCGCATGGTCTACTCGCCGCTCGACGCCCTCGAGCTCGCCCGCCGCGACCCCGAGCGCCACGTCTGCTTCTTCGCGATCGGCTTCGAGACGACCACTCCCGCCACCGCGGTGACGCTCCTGCGGGCGCGGGCCGAGGAGACGCCGAACTTCTCCGTCTTCTGCAACCACGTGCTCATCGAGCCGCCGCTCCGGGCGATCCTCCAGACGCCGGGGCTCCGGGTCGACGCCTTCATCGGCCCGGGCCACGTCTCGTCGGTGATCGGGACGGACGCCTACCGCTTCATCCCCGAGGAGTACGGCCGCCCGGTCGTCGTCTCGGCGTTCGAGCCGGTCGACCTCCTGCAGTCGATCGCGATGATCCTGCGGCAGCGAGCCGACGGGCGCTGCGAGGTCGAGAACCAGTACACCCGCGTCGTCCGCCCCGAGGGGAACGCGCGGGCGCTCGAGGCGATCGCGGAGACCATGGAGGCGCGCGAGGACTTCGAGTGGCGCGGCCTCGGCGTCCTCCCCCGGAGCGCGCTCCGGATCCGCGACGAGCTCGCGGCCTTCGACGCCGAGCGCCTCTTCGAGATCCCCGGCGCCCGCATCGAGGACCCGAAGGCGTGCCGCTGCGGCGAGGTGCTCACCGGGCAGATCAAGCCGTGGGAGTGCGGCGTCTTCGGCACGGCGTGCACGCCCGAGCGGCCGCTCGGCACCTGCATGGTCTCGAGCGAGGGCGCCTGCGCCGCGTACTTCTCGTACGGCCGCCTCCGCCGGCCTCGGGAGGAGACGCCGGTCGGTGCGTGAGCGCGGGCGGCGGCGGCCGCGGCTCCGGGACGAGCGCATCACGCTCGCGCACGGCGCCGGCGGGAAGGCGACCCGCGACCTCGTCGAGGCGCTCTTCCTGGAGGAGCTCGGGAACGACGCGCTCGACCCGCTCGGCGACAGCGCCGTCGTCTCCGCGCCCGAGGGCCGGCTCGCGCTGACGACCGACGCGTACGTCGTCCGCCCGCTCGTCTTCCCCGGCGGGGACATCGGGGAGCTCGCCGTCTTCGGGACCGTGAACGACCTCGCCGTCGCCGGGGCACGGCCGCTCTGGCTGTCGGCCGGGTTCGTGCTCGAGGAGGGGCTCCCCGTGGAGACGCTGCGAGCGATCGTCGCCTCGATGGCCGCGGCCGCCCGCCGCGCCGGCGTGGCGGTGGCGGCGGGGGACACAAAGGTCGTCGAGCGCGGCAAGGCGGACGGCCTCTACGTCACGACCGCCGGGGTCGGGGTGCTCGAGCACGACCTCGAGCTCGGCCCCGGAAGCGTGCGCCCAGGCGACCGCGTGCTCCTGTCCGGGACGATCGCGGACCACGGGATGGCAGTGATGATCGCGCGCGGCGACCTGCGCCTCGAGGGAGACGTCGAGAGCGACACGGCGCCCGTGCACGAGCTCGCCCGGGCGCTCCTCGGGCTCGGCGACGCGCTGCGCTGGATGCGCGACCCGACGCGCGGGGGGCTCGCGACGGCGCTCAACGAGCTCGCGGCGCAGTCCGGGCTGGCCGTGCGGATGCGCGAGGAGGCGCTGCCCGTGCGGCCCGCCGTCGCGGCCGCCTGCGAGATCCTCGGGATCGACCCCCTCTACGTCGCGAACGAGGGGAAGCTCGTCGCCGTGGTCGCAGAGGACGCAGCAGGAGAAGCCCTCGCGCTCCTCCGCGCGCACGAGCTCGGCGCGGACGCGGTCGAGCTCGGCGTCGTCGAGGCGGAGCCGGAGGGCATGGTGCTCCTCGACACCGCGCTCGGCGGGAGCCGGATCGTGGACATGCTCGTCGGCGACCCGCTCCCGCGGATCTGCTGAGCTCAGGCGGGCTGCTTCTCCCCGAGCTCGGCGACGGCCTGCTCGCGGAGCTTGAACTTCTGGATCTTCCCGGTCACGGTCATGGGGAACTCGTCCACGAAGCGCCAGTAGCGGGGGATCTTGATCGTCGCGATCTTCCCCTTGCACTTGGCGACGAGCTCCTCCTCGGTCGGCGACGCGCCCTCGGCGAGGCGGACGAACGCCATGACCTCCTCGCCGTAGCGCTGGCTGGGGACGCCGACGACGTACGCCTCCGCGATCTCGGGGAGCGTGATCAGGAACTCCTCGATCTCGCGCGGGTAGATGTTGTCGCCGCCGCGGATGATCATGTCCTTGATCCGCCCGACGATCGCCACGTACCCGTCCTCGTCCATCGTGGCGAGGTCGCCCGAGTGCATCCAGCCCTCCTCGTCGACGGCGGCGCGGGTCGCCTCCTCGTCGTTCCAGTACCCGAGCATGACGTTGTACCCGCGCATGCACTGCTCGCCGGCGACGCCGTGGGGGACCGTCTCGCGCGTCGCCGTGTCGATCACCTTGATCTCGACGTGCGGGTGCGGGCGGCCGACCGTCGCGACCCGCTTCTCGACCGGGTCCTCGGGCGCCGTCTGGGTCGCCAGCGGCGACGTCTCCGTCATCCCGCAGCCGATCGTCACCTCGGGCATGTGCATCCGGGTCATGACCTGGTTCATCGTGTCCACCGGGCACGGCGCGCCGGCCATGATCCCCGTGCGGAGCGTCGAGAGGTCGAACTCGTCGAAGCGGGGGTCCTCGAGCTCGGCGATGAACATCGTCGGCACCCCGTAGAGCGAGGTGCAGCGCTCGGCCTCGACCGTCTCGAGGACGGCGACCGGGTCGAACGCCTCGCCCGAGGTCACGAGCGTCGCGCCGCGGGTCATGCACGCGAGCGTCCCGAGCACCATCCCGAAGCAGTGGTAGAAGGGCACCGGGACGCACACCCGGTCGGCCTCCGTGTACCGGCACACCTCGGCGGCGAAGTACGCGTTGTTGAGGATGTTGCGGTGCGAGAGCGTCGCGCCCTTCGGGAACCCCGTCGTGCCGGAGGTGTACTGGATGTTGATCGCCTCGTCGGGGACGAGCGTCGCCTCGACCTCCTCCAGCTCCGCCTCGCTCACCGACTCGCCGGCGGCGAGGAGCGCGTCCCAGTCGTCCTCGAGCACGAGCGCGTGGCGCAGCTCGGGGCACGCGACGCGCACCTCGGCGAGCATGGCGACGTAGTCCGTCTGCCGGAACCCGCGCGAGAGGACGAGCGTGCTCACGCCCGCGCGCTGGAGCGG
>CAZODN010000097.1:7649-10898 GCA_964578545.1 uncultured Gaiellales bacterium | reverse complement strand
GACCCCAGGACGCACCTCCGGGGTCTGACCCCGGGACGTGTCCGTTAGAGACGGAGCGTCGCCCGGAGCGCGCGCTCGTCGAGCAGGAGGTCGAGCGCGTCGAGGATCGACCCGCACACGACGTCCGCGGCTCGAACGGCCGCAGCGGCGGCGCCTTCCGGGCCGAGCACCGCGATCCCGAGCGCGGCCGCCTCGAGCATCGCGGCGTCGTTCGCGCCGTTCCCGACCGCGACGCACGAGCCCGGGCCGAGCTCGGCGACGATGCGCCGCTTGTCCTCGCCCGAGCCCACGACCTCGGCCTCCGCACCGACGGCGGCGGCGACCTCGCCGAGCGTCCCGAAGGTGTCCGCCGAGAGCAGGCGGACGTCGAGCGCCTCGCGCACGCGCGCGAGCCGGTCGACGACCCCGTCGATCAGCGCTCCCCGGCTCGTGAGCGTGCCGTTCACGTCGAGCACGAGGTACGCGAGCTCGAGGGCCGCGCGGCCGGGGATCTCGACGACGAGCGCCACGAAGCGTTCAGCCGGCCCGCTGGCGGGCCTCGGCGACGAGCCGTTCCGCCTCCGCGCGGTTGCCGAAGCCGCGCGTCTCGACCTTCTCCAGCTCGAGGTCCTTGTACACCTGAAAGAAGTGCTCGATCTCGTTGCGGAGCTCGGGCGGGATGTCGTGCACGTCGGTCACCCGCGTCCAGACCGGGTCCTTCAGCGGGACGCAGACGATCTTCTCGTCCGGCCCCTTCGCGTCCGTCATGTGGAACACGCCGACGACGCGCACGCGGATCCGGCAGCCGGGAAACGTCGGGTCGCCGACGAGCACCAGCGCGTCGATCGGGTCGCCGTCCTCGCCGAGCGTCCCCTCGATGAACCCGTAGTCGGCCGGGTATGCCATCGACGTGAAGAGGCGCCGGTCGAGGACGATGGCGCCGAGCTCGACGTCGAACTCGTACTTGTTGCGCGAGCCCGACGGCACCTCGACGAACACGACGGTGTCGCTCACGACGGGAGGGTATCGCCCTCGACCGTCGAGAGCGTCCGGAGCGCGGCGGCTGCCACGGAGAAGTCGATCTCGGGCGGAACCGCGTTGTACCCGGCCGCGAACGCGCCAGGGTCCGTCGCGAGCGCGCGCATCGAGTGCGCCTGGAGAGCGAAGCCCAGATCCATGATCTGGGTCTGATGGCCGCTCGCCGCCGCCAGGTTGAGCATCTCGCCGCGCGCCAAGAGGTACAGCGTGCGCCCGTCCGGGAGGACGAACTCCTCGACGTCGGCCTTGACCTGCCGGTGGCCCTTCGCCATCCGCTCGAGGCCGGGCACGTCGATCTCGGTTGCGAAGTGCCCGACGTTCGCGAGGACGAGCCGGTCGCGCGCGTTCGCCAGAACCTCGGTGGTGACGACACCCGGCCGTCCGGTCACCGTGACGAGGACGTCCGCGACGGCGGCGGCGCGCTCGACGGAGGCGACGCGCATGCCTTCGAACGCCGCCTCGAGCGCCCGCACCGGATCGCGCTCGACGACGATCACGCTCGCACCGAGCCCGCGAAGCGTCCGGGCGAGGCTGCGGCCGCACGAGCCGAACCCCACGACCGCGAACGTCTTCGCCGCGACCAGGCCGTTCGTCGCGCGGAGGAACCCGTCGACCACCGCGGGCCCGATCCCGTGCTCGTTCTCGAAGAGGAGCTTGATGGGGCTGTCGTTCACGACGACGACCGGAAACGTGACCCTCCCGGCGAGCTCGCCGAGCAGGCGGTGCCTCCCGGAGGTCGTCTCTTCCGTCGCGGCGACGACCCGAGACGCCGATCCGGGCTCGACCGTCGAGGCGATGAGGTCGGCGCCGTTGTCGAGCAGGAGGTCGGGTCGCGAGGCGAGCACGCGCTCGACGTGCTCGTGATGGCTCGCCAGCGTGTCCCGCTTTCGAGCATGGACACGGACTCCCGGATCCTCGGAGAGGAACGCGGCGACCCGGTCGTCCGTCGTCGCCGGGCTCCCGGTGAGCACGAGCTCCGCTCCACCTGCGCGCAGCACCTCGACGAGCACGGCCGTCTTCGCCTCCACGTGCAAGCACATGCCGATGCGACGGCCTTCGAGGGGGCGCGTCGACGCGAACTCGTCGCGGAGCGAGGCGAGGAGCGGCATGTTGAGGCGCGTCCACTCGAGGACGCGGCGTCCCTCGTCCGCGAGGGCAGGGTCCTCGATCTGGCTCGGCTCGAGCGCGGTGAGGGGAGGGAGCTCCGTCATCGAAGTGACCCGATCCGCTCCACGAGGAGCGCGAAGAAGCCGTCCACGTCGAGGTCGACGCCGACATGGACATTCGGCGGACGGTCGGTGCGGCACCAGAGATCGACCACGGTTCGACCCCGACAGAGCTCGGACTCGCGCTCGACCTCGACGTTCCGGAACCGCGTCTCGAGGAGCGACGGCCGGATGACGTGCGCCATGGCGACGGCGTCGTGGATGGGCGCGCCGTCCCAGCCGTACGTCTCGCGGTGGTAGCGGGTGAAGAAGACGTTCAGGTCGGCGACGAAGGCGCCCATCTTCCCCGCGGCACGAAGGCGCGCCTCGAGCTCCGGCCCGAGGAGCGCCTTGTGCGTGACGTCGAGCCCGGCCATCGTGACGTCGAGGCCGCTCCCGAGCACGACGGCCGCAGCCTCGGGGTCGCACCAGACGTTGAACTCCGCGGCCGGCGTGAAGTTCCCCTCCGCGATTGCCCCGCCCATGAGCACGATCCGCTCGAGGCCGGCGGGGCCATGAGCGTCGAGGTAGCGCGCGACGTTCGTGAGCGGACCTGTGGCGACGAGCGTGACCGGATGCGGCGCGCTGGCGGCGGCGTCCGCCAGGAACGCGACCGCATCCGATCCGGCCGGGAGGACGCTCGGGTCGGGGAGCACGGGGCCGTCGAGGCCGCTCTCGCCGTGGACGTGCGCCGCGACGACGAGCTCGCGCACGAGGGGGCGGTCGGCGCCGGCGACGACGGGGACGTCCGTTCGCCCGACGAGCTCGAGCACGCGCAAGGCATTGGCGGTCGTCTTCTCGAGCACCTGGTTCCCGTACGTGGTCGTGACACCGAGGAGCTCGACCTCGGGGCTTGCGAGCGCGAGCAGGAGCGCGATCGCATCGTCGTGGCCGGGGTCGCAGTCGAGGACAATCGGCGACGGCATCGCGCGGAGTATCCCGCCTCGCCCGTGGGTCAGCGGAGGATGGCGTCGATCTCGGCGGCCGTCGGCAGCGACGGCTGGGCGCCGGGCCGCGAGGCGGCGAG
>CAZODN010000097.1:0-7549 GCA_964578545.1 uncultured Gaiellales bacterium | reverse complement strand
GCGCGCCGGGGCCGCGTTGAGGCAGAAGACGCCCGTGCACGCCTCCCAGGCCGCGAGGACTGCCTCGTCCGGGATCTCGAGCTGGCACAGGACGGCGTCGTGCTCCGGCAGGGTGACGTCCACCAAGTCCGAGTTCGCCCCCGGGGCGACGACGATCTGCGTCTCACCCGAGGCGTCGACGAGGATCATGGCGATCCCGGTGGCGCGGTCCGACACCTCGAGCCGGAGGTCGACCCCGGCCTCGCGGAGCCCGGCGAGCGCCTCCTCGGCGAGCGGATCGGCGCCGATCGCGCCGATCATCGTGATGTCTGCACCGAGACGCGCGCAGGCGACGGCCTGATTCGCGCCTTTCCCGCCCGGGTAGCGGGCAAAGGTCGCGCCCGTGAGGGTCTCCCCCGGGTGCGGAAGCCGATCGCACCGGGCGACGAGGTCGAGGTTGATCGACCCGACGACTACGATTGCGGGCGGCGCCATTGCCGGTCATCGTGCCAAGCCGACAGGCCGAGGAGGAGAGATGCCACACGAGGACACCTCCGGAGCGAACATGTGGGGGCTCGGCGACTATCGCCGATTCGCGAAGGAGACCGTGTGGGATCTCGGGCCGATCCTCGTCCGCGCGTGCGAGATCGCCGCGGGCCAGCGAGTGCTCGATGTCGCAACGGGCTCGGGGAACGTTGCGCTCCGTGCGGCCCAGGTCGGTGCGAGCGTCGTCGCGACGGACATCACTCCCGAGAACCTCGACGCCGGGCGGGACGAGGCACGGTCGCTCGGCCTCGCGCTCGAGTGGATCCAGGCCGACGCCCAGGATCTCCCGTTCGAGGACGGCGAGTTCGACGTCGTGACCTCGTCGTTCGGAGCCATGTTCGCCCCCGACCACCACGCCGCGGCTCGCGAGCTGCTGCGTGTGTGCCGCCCCGGCGGCACCATCGGCCTGCTGACGTTCACGGCCGAAGGTCTCGCCGGTCGCTTCTTCGGGCTGGTGGCTCCGTACCTGCCGCCTCCCCCCGAGGGAGCGCAGCCGCCGCTGCTCTGGGGCGACGAGGGCCACGTGCGTGAGCTCCTCGGTGACGGAGTCACCACGCTCTCCCTGACCCGCCATACGTACGTCGAGTCGGCTCCGACCCCGGAGGCCTGGGTCGAGCTCTACACGACCACGTTCGGGCCCATCGTCGCGATCCAGCAGAGTCGTGGGGAGAGCCCGGAGCGGGTGGAGGAGTTCGACCGGGAGCTCCTCCGGTTCGCACGGGACGCGAGTCGGAGCGCAGAGACGGCCGAATACGAGTTCGAGTACCTGCTCGTCGTCGGCAGGAAGGCGAGCGCCTGACGGGCCGTTAGCTGTCGGCCCGAGAGCACGTCCCTAATTGCAGTGGCCGCGTCACGCAGCGAGAGCGCGCAGGTCGTCCACCGTCGAGCCGAGCAGCGTGTCCCGCAGGTCGAAGAGCCCCGCCCACAGGCTCGAGCGGTCGGGCGCCGCATCGAGGGCAGCCGCGGAGCCGAGGCCTTCGAGCGCACGGACGAGCACGGCGAGCTCGAGGTAGACCGCCGCCACGCGGTTCGGACAGGCTCGCACGCCGGCGCGGTCGAGCACCGGTCGCCACTCCACGAGCTCCCCCGCCCCCGGCCCGGCATACCACGAGCGGCCCTCGGCCCGCTCCGGCTCGAGCTCGAGGAGGTACTGCGAGAGGGGCCGCTCGAGCCCCGCGATCTCCGTCTCGACCCGATCCGCGGCGCGACTGTGCGCCGCCTGGCGCGCGCACGGGGTCGCCGGCACCGCCTCCCCCCTCCCCCAGCGCTCGAGGAGCCGGCAGAAGGAGAGCGAGGCCGCCTCGCAGGCCCGCAGCTGCGCGACGAGGCGCCGCGCCGTCGGCTCGCTCGCGGCGTTGCCCTCGATGACGGACGGCCAGCCCGTCATCACACCTCGATGACGACGGGGAGGATCATCGGGCGGCGCCGCGTGCGGTCGTAGACGATCTGGCCGACAGCGTCGTGGATGTGCTCCTGCAGGAGCTTGATCTCGGTCACGTGCCCCGCCGCGAGGTCACGCACCACACGATCGGCCTCGTCTCGCAGCTCGTCAAGGAGCTCCTCGGACTCGACGAACCCGCGCGAGATCAGCTCCGGCGCGGCGATCTCGTGCCCGTCGGAGGTGGTCAGCGTCGTGACGACGATGAGGACGCCGTCGTCGGCGAGCCGCTTGCGGTCGCGCAGCGCGACGTCGTGGACGTCCCCGACGCGCAGCCCGTCCACGAAGGTGACGCCGGCCTGCACTCGGTCGACGATCCGCGCGCCGCCGCGGGCGAGCTCGACGACCGTGCCGTTCTCCGCGATGAGGATCCGCTCCTCCGGCACGCCGGCCTCGCGCGCGAGCTTCGCGTGCGCAGCGAGCATCCGATACTCGCCGTGGATCGGCATCACGTGGCGCGGGCGGAGGAGCGACAGCATCGTCCGCAGCTCCTCCTGGTAGCCGTGCCCGGAGACGTGGACGGGCGCGATCTCCTCGTGCAGGACTTCCGCGCCCGCCTTCGCGAGCTGGTTGATCGAGTCGTGGACGCGGAGCTCGTTCCCCGGCACCGGCTTCGCCGAGATGATCACCGTGTCTCCCGGCTCCACCGCCACCGACTTGTGGTCGCCGTACGCGATGCGCGTGAGCGCGGACATGGGCTCGCCCTGGCTCCCCGTGCAGAGCACCACCACCTCGTCCGGAGGAAGCTGCGAGGCGGCGTCCGGGTTGACGAGCGAGTCGTCGGGGAACGACACGTACCCGAGGTTCCGTGCGATGTTGAGGTTCTTGCGCATCGAGCGACCGACGATCGTCACCTTGCGGCCGCACTCGATCGCCACCTCGGCCGCCTGCTGCATGCGGTGGACGTTCGAGGCGAAGGACGCGACGAGGATCCGGCCCTTGCGCAGCGGGAAGATCGACCGGAAGGCCTCGCCGACCAGCCGCTCCGATCCCGTGTGCCCGAGGCGCTCCGCGTTCGTGGAGTCGCCGAGCAGGAGGTCGACCCCTCTGTTCCCGATCTCCGCGAGCCTGCCGACGTCCGTCTTCAGGCCGTCCACGGGCGTGTGGTCGAGCTTCCAGTCGCCCGTGTGCACGACGCGCCCTGCCGTCGTCTCGATCACGAGCGCGACCGAGTCGGGAATCGAGTGCGCCACCCGCACGAACTCGACGCGGAACGGCCCGAGCTCGAGGGGCTCGCCCTCGGGGCTCGCCTCGACGAGCTCCGCCTTCTGCCCGAGGCCGTGCTCGTCGAGCTTCGACTTCACGAGCCCGAGCGTGAGCGGCGTGGCGACGACGGCCTCCACCTCGACCTCCCGCAGGAGGTACGGGGTCCCGCCGACGTGGTCTTCGTGCCCGTGTGTGAGGACGACGGCCCGGACGCGTCGCCCTTCGAGGTAGCCGATGTCCGGCAGCAGGAGGTCGACCCCGAGGTGCTCGTCCCGCGGGAACGCAATGCCCGCGTCCACGACGATGATCTCGCCGGCCGTCTCGTAGACGGTCATGTTCTTCCCGACCTCGCCGAGCCCGCCGAGGGGGATGATCCTGAGGCTGTCGGTCATCTGCGATGCAGTCTAGGTGTCGCTCGCGCCGGTGCTCGCCGGCACCGACCCGTCGGCGGGCAGCACCGCCCGCATCGCCTATAGCGGGAAGACGTCGACGGCGAAGAGGTCGCGGTCCACCCGCTCGGCGTGGATCGCGACGGAGCCGCCGTACGCCGACGCGAGCTCGTCGAGGGCCGGGATCGACCCGGTCGCGGGGTCGCCGTCAACGGTGAGCGTGCGCTCTCCGCCCACGACCGAGAGGTCGACCTCGTCGCCGCCCACGCCCAGCAGCTCGGCGATGCGCACCGACTCGGCCACCGCCGCCCACGACTCGCCCTCGGCTCGGGCGGCGGCGGCACGGTACGGCGGCGAGACCATCTCCTCGATCGCATCCGCGATCGGACCGAGCGAGCCGTCGGGCACGTCCTGGTCGACGATGACCGTGCCGTCGTCGAGGGTCACGAACGTCACGCTGTCACCGGTCAGCGCCGGCGCGTGCGCGGCGACGACCGCGTCGTACGTCCTGCCGGGGCCGACGCCCATGACGCCGGGCACCACTGCTCCGGCCGAGAGGGCCGCGAGCAACTCCTCGTGGCGGGCCACCTACGCCGCCGCCCGCTCGAGGAGCCCGAGTCGCTCGAGGCAGCCACGGACCTGCTCGCGCTCCTCGGGCGTCGCCTCGACGAGCGGGAGCCGCAGGCCGCCGACGTCGTGCCCGAGGAGGTTGAGCGCGCACTTGATCGCGATCGGGTTCACGACGACGCGCAGGAGGTCGATCGACGGCGCGAGCTGGCGGTCGAGCGCGCGCGCCCCTTCGACGTCGCCGGCGCGGAAGAGCCTCACCATCTCCTTCACCCGCGGCCCGACGACGTGCGTGTGGACGCACACGCCCCCGAGGCCCCCGAGCTCGAGGAACGGGAAGACGAGGTCGTCGTCGCCCGCGTACAGGTCGAGGCCGAGCTCGACGATCGCCCGCGCCTGCTCGAGGTCGGGGTTCGCCTGCTTCACGGCCCGGACGTTCTCGATCTCGGCGAGTCGCGCGATCGCCTCCGGGTCGAGGTTGAGGACGACGCGGCCCGGGATGTTGTACGCGATGATCGGACGGTCGGTCACCGAGGCGATCGCCTCGAAGTGCCGCACGATGCCCCGCACGGGAGGCTTGTTGTAGTAGGGCGTGACGACGAGGAACCCGTGCACGCCGAGCTCGTGCGCACGGCTCGTGAGGTGGATCGAGTGGTCGGTCGAATAGGTGCCCGTGCCGGCGACCACGGTCGCCCGATCGCCCACCTCGTCGAGCGCCGCCTCGTACAACGCGAACCGCTCGTCGTCCGAGAGGGTCGGCGACTCGCCGGTCGTCCCCGTCACGACGAGGCCGTCGGAGCCGTTGTCGACGAGGTGCGAGGCGAGCGCGCGGAACCGGCCGAGGTCGACGGAGCCGTCCGGCCCGAACGGGGTTACGATCGCCGTGAGAACCTCACCCAGCACGCTCACGGATCCTAGACGGAAGGGAGCAGGCAGGGATCGCACGCTCCGTGGGTTCCTGATGCGCCCGAGCCTCCCCGAGCTCGCTAGGAACGCGCGTAGAGGTCGCGCATCGTCTCGTCGAGGAAGACGAAGCGGATCTCGTCGAAGCGATCCTCGAGCTCCCGGACGGCGCCGAGCGCGACCGGCGCTGCCAGCTCCGCCGGATACCCGTAGATCCCGGTCGAGAGCGCCGGGAACGCGACCGTGCGGCAGCCGAGCTCCGCGGCGACCTCGAGCGAGCGGCGGTACGCGGACGCGAGGAGCTCGGCCTCGCCGCGCCCTCCCCCGCTCCACACCGGCCCCACCGCGTGGATCACGTGCCGCGCGGGGAGCCGGCCCGCCCCGGTCGCCTTCGCGTCACCCGTCGCGCAGCCGCCGAGGCGTGCGCACTCCTCGAAGATCTCGTCGCCACCTGTGCGCCGGATCGCCCCGCACACGCCGCCCCCGGGCGCGAGCGCCTCGTTCGCGGCGTTGACGATCGCGTCCACGCGCTGCTGCGTGAGGTCGCCGACGACGAAGGTGATCACAGGAGCGCGTCGAGCCCGACCGTGAGGCCGGGCGGGAGCTCGCGCACGCGGTCGAGCGCCAGCAGGACGCCCGGGACGAACGCCTCCCTGGACGTCGTGTCGTGGCGGATCGTCAGCGTCTCCCCCGGCCCGCCGAACACGACCTCCTGGTGCGCGACGAGCCCCGGGAGCCGCACCGAATGGATCATCGGGTCGGTGCCCATGCGCGCGGCCGTCGCCTTCGCCGTCCCGGAGGGCGCGTCTCGCTTCGCCTCGTTGTGGAGCTCGACGATCTCGGCGCGCGGGAAGCTCCTCGCCGCCTCTTCCGCGAACCGCATCATCAGCACCGCCCCGAGCGCGAAGTTCGGCGCGTGGAAGCACGGCACTCCCGCCTCCCGCGCCCGCGCGTCGACGGCGGCGACGTCGAAGCCCGTCGTCCCGATGACGACCGGCACGCCCGCGCCCAGGCACCGCTCGACGTTCGCCTCGACTGCGTCCGGACGGGTGAAGTCGACCGCGACGTCGCAGCCCTCGGACCCGGACTCCCGCGCGTCCACGACCTCGTGCCCGGCCGCCGCGAGGGCCGGCGCCAGGACGGCGCCGACCTTCCCGAACGCGCCGAAGAGCGCCACCCGCATCACGCAGCCTCCTCGAGCAGGGCCGGGTTGACGCGCGCGACCGCCTCGCGGAAGCTGCGCTCGTCCGGCCCGATCCCGGCCGCGGACAGCCGCTCCGGCGCGAGGAGCTCGCGCGCGAGCTCGGCGATGTCTCCGGCGGACACGGCCTCCGTCCGCCTCACGACCTCCGGGATGGACAGGATGGGCTGATCCGTGACCGTGGCGCGGCCGATGCGGGTCATCCGGTTCGAGGTGGACTCGAGGCTCAGGAGGATGCGGCCCTTGATGTTCTCCTTCGCGCGGTCGAGCTCGCCCGGAGCGAGGTTTCCCGCGCCGAGCTCGACGAGCTGCGCGACGGCGATCTCCAGGCAGTCGGGGAGGTGCTCCTCCCGCGTGCCGACGTACAGCCCGACCTGGCCCGTCTCCTCGTACTGCGACGAGTAGCTGTAGACGGAGTACGCCATGCCGCGCTTCTCGCGGATCTCCTGGAAGAGGCGCGACGAGGCGGAGCCGCCGACGATCGCGTCGAGGACCGACCCGGCGAACCGCCGCTCGTCGTCGCGCGCGATCCCGGGCGCGCTCAGGCAGACGTGGTACTGCTCGGTCTCCTTCTCGAGGAACCGCAGCGACGGTCTGGGCAGCCGCCGCAACGTCGTCCTGCGGAGCCCGTTGCCACGCTCGCTGCCGTCCCGGCGCGACTCCAGCAGCTCCACGAGGCGCTCGTGGCGCAGGTTGCCGGCGGCGGCGAGGACGATTCGCTCGCCCGCGTACGCCCGGCGGTGGAACGAGGAGAGCGCCCTGCGAGACACGCTCGAGATGACCTCGGCGCTCCCGATCACCGGCCGGCCGAGCGGATGCCCGCCGAAGACCGCCTCCGCGGCGATGTCATGGACGAGGTCGTGTGGCGTGTCGTCGACCATCGCGATCTCCTCGAGCACGACCTCGCGCTCGAGGTCCACGTCGGTGAACGTCGGCCGGTACACCATGTCCGCCATCACGTCGAGCGCCGCTTCCATCCGCTCGTCCGTCACGCGGGCGTAGAGGACGGTCGTCTCCCGCGACGTCGCCGCGTTCAGCTCGCCCCCGAGCTCGTCGAAGGCCTCCGCGATCTCCTGCGCCGAGTACGTGGCGGTGCCGCGGAAGAGCAGGTGCTCGATGAAGTGGGACACCCCCGCGCGGGAGTCCGGCTCGTCGCGCGACCCGGCGCCGATCCAGAACCCGAGCGCGACCGAGCGCACCCCGGGAACGCGCTCGGAGACGACGCGCTCGCCGGTCGCGAGCTCGGTCAGCTGGTGCTTCGCCACGCCGCGGGATGGTAGCCCCTCGCCCCGGCGTCACTCGGGCGGGGCACCAGCAGTG
>CAZODN010000096.1:0-10977 GCA_964578545.1 uncultured Gaiellales bacterium | reverse complement strand
TGTACGTGCGGTCGGCGAAGCCCGGGTCGGTCATGATCGTCGCCGGGTTCGAGTTGACGACGATCGTGCGGTACCCCTCCTCGCGCAGGATCTTGAGCGCCTGGCAGCCCGCGTAGTCGAACTCGCACGCCTGGCCGATGACGATCGGGCCGGAGCCGATGACGCAGATCGACTCGAGGTCGCGGCGCGCGGGCACTAGCCGCGCACCTCCTCGACCCAGCGCTCGAGGATGGGCCAGGCGTCGTGGGGTCCCGGGCCTGCCTCGGGGTGGAACTGCACCGAGCGCGCCCGCAGCTCGGGGAAGTCGAAGCCCTCAACCGTCCCGTCGTACAGCGAGACGTGCGTCGCCTCCGCGGCCTCCGAGGGCCGCACGGCGAAGCCGTGGTTCTGGCTCGTGACGAGGACGCGACCGGTTCGGCGCTCGAGCACGGGATGGTTGGCGCCGCGATGGCCGAACGGGAGCTTGTAGGTCTCGTGGCCGGTCGCGAGGCCGAGCAGCTGGTGCCCGAGGCAGATGCCGAGGACCGGCACGCGACCGAGGGCGCCGCGCACGGCGTCGACCTCCGCGTGCAACGGCTCGGGGTCGCCGGGCCCGTTCGAGAGGACGACCCCGTCGAACTCGGCGAGCTCGTCCGAGGAGGCCGTGCTCGGGAGCACCGTGACGGCCGCGCCCGCCGCCGCGAGCCGGCGCATGATCGACCGCTTCGCCCCGTAGTCGACGACCGCGACGCGCGGCGTCCCCTCGGCCGCGTACACGTAGCGCTCGGGCGTGGAGACCTGCGCAACGAGCGCCTGCCCCTCCATGAGCGGCTGCGCGCGCACCTGCTCGAGCGCGTCCGCGACCGGGAGCGCGTTCTCGCTCGCGACGGCGGCCGCGCGCATCGCGCCGCCCTCGCGCAGGCGGAGGACGAGCGCGCGCGTGTCGATCCCGTCGAGGCCGACGAGGCCGTGGTCGCACAGCCAGTCGCCCCACTCCTCGCCTCCCAGCGAACGCATGAGCACGGCCTTCGCGTGTGGCTCGTGGGACTCGCCGCGCGCGTCGTCCACGCCGTAGTTGCCGACCATGGGCGCCGTGAAGCAGACGAGTTGCTCGGCGTACGAAGGATCCGTGACCGTCTCCTGGTACCCCGTCATCGCGGTGGTGAAGACGGCCTCTCCGAAGGCGACGCCGTCCGCCGCGACCGAGCGGCCGCGGAAGACGGTCCCGTCCTCGAGGACGAGGTAGCCGCGCGTCATGCCTCGAACACCAGCCGCCCGTCGGCCACGGTGCGCAGAACCTTCCCCCGCAGCGTCTCGCCGAGGAGCCACGAGTTCGCGGAAAGCGAACGGAAGCCGTCCTCGGAGACGACCCACTCGGCGTCGAGGTCGAGGACTACGAGGTTCGCCCGCGCGCCGACCTCGATGCGCGGCTCCTCGAGGCCGAACGCGCGCGCCGGCCCGGCGGACATGCGCTCGAGCAGCGTCTCCAGCGCGAGCTCACCGGGGAGCACGAGGTGCGTGTACAGGGCCGCGAACGCCGTCTCGAGGCCCGTCACCCCGAACGGCGCCTCCTCGAACGGGACCTCCTTCTCGTGGCGCGCGTGCGGGGCGTGGTCGGTCGCGACGCAGGAGATCGCCCCGCGCCGGAGCGCGTCCCGCAGCGCCTCGCGATCGGCAACCGCCCGCAACGGCGGGTTCATCTTCAGGTTCGGGTCGAGCGAGCGCACGGCCTCGTCCGTGAGGACGAGGTGGTGCGGCGTCGCCTCGGCCGTCGCGGGCACGCCCTGCCCGAGCGCCCGATCGAGCGCCTCGACGGACTCGCGCGCCGAGAGGTGCTGGAGGTGGATCGGCCGCCCCTCGAGCCGCGCGAGCGAGAGGTCGCGCTCGACCATGAGGCTCTCCGCGGCGGAGGGGTACGGCCCGACCCCGAGCTCCGCCGAGACGACGCCCTCGTGGGCGTGGCCGCCGCGGGAGAGCGTCGGCTCCTCGCAGTGGAGAGCGAGGCGGAGGCCCGTCAGCGACGCGTACTGGAGCGCGCGGCGCAGGAGGCTCGCGGACGCGACCGGCCTGCCGTCGTCCGTGAACGCGACCGCCCCGGCGGCGGCGAGCTCGGCCATCTCCGTCAACTCCTCCCCGCGCTGGCCCTTGCTGATCGCCGCCGTGAAGCCGGTGGGGATCACTGCCTCGGAGCGAGCGCGCTCGACGAGCGCGCCGACGACCGAGGCCGAGTCGACGACCGGCTCCGTGTTCGGCATCGCGAGGATCGCGCAGTAGCCGCCGGCCGCAGCCGCCTCCGTGCCCGAGCGGATCGTCTCCTCGTCCTCGCGGCCGGGCGTCCGCAGGTGGACGTGCGGATCGACGAACGCGGGCGCGATCACGGGGCCGGGCGCGCCGGGCTCGATCGCCGAGACGACGCCGTCGGTGACCGTGATCCGCAGCGCCTCGTCGATGCCCTGCGCCGGGGCGAGGACACGGCCCTCGAGCACGAGGGTGTCCGCGTGGCCGTTTGCGCACGTGAGCGTCACACGACCTCCAGCGGCTGTTCGGCTGCCGAGCGGTCGCCGGCGGGCAGCACCGCGACCAGGTCGTAGAGCACGGCCATCCGCACGACGAGCCCCGCGCGCACCTGGTCGATCACGAGCGCGGCGTCCGAGTCCGCGACGCGCGGGTCGATCTCGATCCCGCGATTCATGGGGCCCGGGTGCATGACCACCTGCCCGGGCCGCACGCGCTCGGGCGTGATCCCGTACAGCGCCGTGTACTCGCGGAGGGACGGGACGAACGCCTCGCCGGCGCCCATCCGCTCCGCCTGGATCCGGAGGACGTAGACGACGTCCGCGTCGTCGATCGCCGCGATGTCGGTCGACGTCTCGCAGCCGAGCGCCTCGATCCCGGGCGGGAGGAGCGTCGGCGGGCCGACGAGCACGACGCGGGCGCCGACGAGGGCGAGCGCCTGCACGAGCGAGCGGGCGACGCGGGAGTGCAGCACGTCCCCGACGACCGCGACCTGGAGCCCTGCGAGGCGACCGAGAGCCTCGCGCATCGCGTACAGGTCGAGGAGCGCCTGCGTCGGGTGCTGGTGCTTGCCGTCTCCGGCGTTGACGACGTGCGCGTCGGTCACGCGCGCGACGAGCTGCGGCGCCCCGGCCGCCGGGTGGCGGATGACGATGACGTCCGGGTCGTACGCCGCGAGCGTGAGCGCCGTGTCCTTGAGCGACTCCCCCTTGTCCACCGAGGAGCCCGACGAGCGCAGGGACATCGTGTCCGCGGACAGGCGCTTCGCCGCGAGGTCGAACGACGAGAGCGTGCGCGTCGACGACTCGTAGAACAGGTTCACGACCGTCCGCCCGCGGAGCGTCGGCAGCTTCTTGACCTCGCGGTCGAGGGAGGCCTGGAGCGAGCGGGCGGTGTCGAGGATGCGCTCGACGTCGTCGCGCACGAGGTCCGCGATCGAGAGCAGGTGTCGGCGCGGGGCCGCGGGCGGGCGCAGCTCAGGCATCGTCGGCCTCCTCTCCCCCGGGCAGGAGGAAGACGCCGTCGATCTCGTCCACCTCGACGAGCTCGACCTGGATCCGCTCCGTGCGGCCCGTGGGCAGGTTCTTGCCGACGTAGTCGGCGCGGATGGGGAGCTCGCGGTGCCCGCGGTCGACGAGCGCGGCGAGCTGCACGCGCGCGGGCCGGCCGAACTCGAGCAGCGCGTCGATCGCCGCCCGCACCGTCCTGCCGGTGTAGAGCACGTCGTCCACGAGGACGACGGTCAGGCCCTCGATCGGGAACGGGATGCTCGTCGCGCGCACGACGGGCTGCCGCTCCGGCGGGCGGCCGCCGTTCCGGACGTGGACGTCGTCGCGGTGGAAGGTGATGTCGAGGGCGCCGACGGGGAGCTCGACGCCGCTGCGCTCGGCGACGAGGCGACGGAGCCTGGACGCGAGGGGCGCGCCGCGCGTCTGGATCCCCACGAGGGCGACGCGGTCGAGCCCGGGGCCGTCGGGCGAGCCGTTGCGCTCGACGATCTCGTGGGCGATACGGGAGAGGGACTTCGCGATCGCCTCGCCGTCGAGGACCTGCCTCGCGCCGGCGCGATCGGGGACGTACGTGGGCATCTCGCTCCTTTCCGGCCTCGCTGGACCGGGCTTAAAGGACGTCGCGGCAGTGTAGCCGGCGCGCTCGACGGCACGCGGCGGGGCCGTGCGGCGCTACTCCTCCTCGTCCTCGTCCGGCTCGGAGAGCGCGTCGAGAGCGTCGATCGCGTCGTCCACCGCCGACTCGGCGACGAGGACCTTGAGCGGCGCGTCCTCGAGCGCCGAGTCGTGGTGCTCCACCGCGGGCTCGAGGTGCGACTCGATGCCGGCGGCGGTCAGCAGCCCCTGGAGGTGCTCCCCCTCGGCGACGTCGCCCGCCACGGCGACCTGTACCAGCCTCGTCACGCCTCGGACCCTACCGGAGCGCGGCCCGTCCTCGCGCCCGAGCGCACGAGCTCGGGAGCGCCCCGCTCCGGGAACGGGACGGTGATGACGTCGAAGTCGCGCGGCACGACGGTCGCCGGGAAGAGCGCGACGGCCTCCTCGACGACCTGGTGGCCGAAGTAGCGCGTGGACACGTGGGTCAGCGCGAGGAGCCCGACCCCGGCCTCGCGCGCCGCGAGGGCCGCTTCCCCCGCGGTCGAGTGCAGCGTCTCCCGCGCCCGCTCCCGCTCGTCGGCGAGGAAGGTCGCCTCGTGGACGAGCAGCTCCGCTCCATGCGCCGCGTCGACCACCGACGCCGCCGGGGCGGTGTCGCCCGTCAGCACGACCTTCCGCCCGGCCCGCGGCTCGCCGAGCACGTCGGAGGGCTGCACGACGCGACCGTCCGCGAGAGTCACCGGCTCGCCGCGCTGCAGCCGGCCGCGCTCCGGGCCCCCCGGCACGCCGAGCGCGTCCGCGCGCTCGACGTCGAAGCGGCCCGGGCGGGCCTCCTCGACGATCGCGTAGCCGACGGCCGGGACGCCGTGATCGACGACGATCGCCTCGATGCGGTACCCGTCGCGGACGAGCGCCTCGCCGGGTGCCAGCTCGACCGTCGAGAGGGAGTACGTCAGCCGGCCGAAGATCCTGCGGAGCCCGCGCACGAGCTCGTCGAGCCCCACCGGCCCGTAGATCGTCAGCGGCACCTGCCTCCCGCGCAGGGCGAACGTCTTCAGCATCCCCGGCAGCCCCAGGTAGTGGTCGGCATGGAAGTGCGTGAGGAACACCTCCTCGAGCTCGACGAGCCCGACGTCGCTGCGCAGGAGCTGCCGCTGCGTCCCCTCGCCGCAGTCGAAGAGCAGCCGCTCGCCGCCGCGGCGGACGAGCGTCGCCGGGAGGCCGCGCTTCGCGGTCGGCATGGAACCGGACGTCCCGAGGAAGACGACGTCGAGGTCCACGGCGGCCGATTCTAGTGGGCGTCCGGTGCAACCCCTCGCCGTCGGCGCGACGGCGCGGCCGCGGGTGCTCTAGATTCGGCGCCATGAGCGAGCGCGTGCAGGGCGGCCGTCTCGCCGCCCAGGCGATCGCGGCCGAGGGCGTCGACGTCGTCTTCACGCTCTCCGGCGGGCACGTGATGCCCGTCTACGAGGGCTGCCGGCACGAGGGCGTGCGCCTCGTCGACGTCCGCCACGAGCAGTCGGCGGCGCACGCCGCCGAGGCGTGGGGCCGCGTCAGGCGCTCGTGCGGCGTCGCCCTCGTGACGGCGGGGCCGGGCGTCACGGGGACGGTGACCGCGGTCGCCGCCTGCTTCGTGGCGCAGACCCCGCTCGTCGTCGTCGGGGGCGCGCGGCCGCTCGCCCAGGCCGAGTGGGGCGCGCTCCAGGAGCTCGACCAGCTCGCGCTCATGAAGCCGATCACGAAGTGGGCGGCGACCTGCCCGGCGACGGAGCGGATCCCCGAGTACGTCGCGATCGCGTTCCGCCACGCGCTCGCCCCTCCGCGCGGCCCGGTGTACCTCGAGCTCCCGGCGGACGTCCTGTTCGAGGACGCGAGCCCGGGCGTCGCGGGGCCTTCGCGCGCGGCTCCGAGGGCGTTCGGCGACCCCCGGGAGCTCATGAAGGCCGCCGACCTCCTCACCCGCGCCGAGCGGCCTGCCGTCGTCGCCGGCAGCGGCGTCTGGTGGGACGGCGCGGCGACGCAGCTCGCCGCCTTCGCCGAGAACGGCCGGCTTCCGGTCTACCTCAACGGCTCCGGTCGCGGCTCGCTGCCTCCCGGGCACGAGCTCCTCTTCCAGCACTCCCGCGGCGCCGCGCTCCGCGAGGCGGACGTGATCTGCGTGGTCGGGACGCCCCTCGACTTCCGCCTCCGCTACGGCCGCTTCGGCGAGGGGAAGCTGATCCACGTCCACGGCGACCCGCGGGAGCTCGGGCGCAACCGGCTGCCGGACGCCGCGGTCGTCGGCGACTGCGCGGCCGTCCTCGGCATCCTCGCCGACGGCGTCAAGACGCCCGGAGACGGGCGCGCAGCGTGGCTCGAGCGCCTGCGCGACGCTGAGCGGGAGTGGTGGGACGAGCATCGGCCGCAGATCGAGTCGGCGGGCTCCCCGATCCACCACTACCGGCTCGGCCGCGAGCTCGACCGCGTGCTCGACCCCGGCACGGTCGTCATCGGCGACGGCGGCGACGTCGTCGCGGCGGTGTCGCGCGTCCTGCGGGTGCACCGCCCCGGGCACTGGCTCGACCCCGGCCCCTTCGGCTGCCTCGGCGTGGGGCCCGGCTACACGATCGGGGTCGGAGCAGCCAGCTTCGGCTCCCGGATCGTGTGCGTCCTCGGCGACGGCGCCTTCGGGCTCAACGGCCTCGACTACGACACGCTCGTGCGCTTCTCCATCCCGGCGGTCCTCGTCGTCGGCAACGACGCCGCCTGGGGCGAGGTGCGCATCCCGCAGGTCGGCATCTACGGCGCCGAGGGCGAGGTCGCGACGACGCTGGCGCCGAGCCGCTACGACCGCCTGTGCGAGGTCTTCGGCGGGCACGGCGAGCACGTCGAGCGGCCGGAGGAGATCGCGCCCGCCCTCGAGCGCGCGCTGGCCTCCGGGCAGCCGGCGATCGTGAACGTCGCGCTCGACCCGGACGCGATGGCCGGGCACGCGTACCGGGGGTTCTGACCGCTACGGGAGCAGGAGGCGCTGGCCGGGGACGATCGTCGCACCCTCGAGCCCGTTGCGCTCCTGGAGCCGCCAGACGCCTTCGCGCGGGTCGCCCCCGTACGCGGCCATGGCGATCGACCACAGCGTCTCTCCAGGACGAACCGTGTGGTAGCGCGGGTTCGACCCGGCGCCCGTGTCCCGCGCCAGGACGGCCCAGAGGAGGACGGCGACGAGGACGACGATGACGACACGACCGAACACGTGTTCGCAGTATGGACGAACACGTGTTCGGTGTCAAGGTCAGCGCCCGACGACCGCCTCCGTCACCACGCGCGTCGTCCGCGTGCGGTTCGCCTCCGCGGCGAGCGCCACCTCGACCGCGACCCGCGCCCCGGCCCGGGTCGCGACCGGGACGGCCAGGCGCACGGAGCGGAGCCCCTGCACCTTCGCCGCCCGGCACGTCGTCCGGGCCGCGCTCCCCTGCTCCCTGGTGCGGACGCACACCTTCGCGCGGGCGTCCTCGCCCGCCGCGATCCGCGCCTTCACCGCCGAGCCGAGGGCGCCGACCGCGACGCGGGCGCCGAGCACCTCCTGCTCCGGGCGCCAGCGCACGACCCGGCCCGTGCAGGCACCGGCGGCGATGGCGGCCTGGACGGCCGCCGCCGCGGCCCGCGCGCTCCCGTCGACCCGCTGGAGGCCTGCCTGGAACCCGGTGCGCAGCCCGTCGTCCCGGAAGCCGAAGAAGCTGAGCTCCGCGACGTCCGGGTCGCACGCGGCGGAGCGGACGAGCTGGGCGTAGATCGAGGCCTGGGTCGCCTCGTCCGTGACGGGCACGTTCTCGGCGCCTCGGTAGCCGGGCCGGCCCGCAGTGTCCACCTGCCACCCGATCTCGTCGAGGTGGAGCTTGAGCCCGTCCACGGTCGTCGGCTGCGGCGTCCCCTGGAAGGCGTCCCAGAGCGCCTGCTTGATGCGGTCGAGGTTCGCGAAGCCCGCGTTCGGCCAGGCGTAGCCCTTCTCGATCGGGTCGGTCGCGTTCCGCGGGTAGGGGTGGAAGCTGAACGCGTCCATGAGCGGTCGCGTGCGCCCGCTGCGCCGGTACCAGGCGCCCAGGGCGCGCAGGAAGCGCACGGGCGAGGTCGAGACGTTGTTCCTCGCGTCCGGCCGGTCGTTGCCGCGCGGCGAGAGGCCGACGCCGACGACCTTGATCGCCGGGTCGACGGCCTTCAGCGTGTCGTACGCGGCCGCGAGGTAGGGGCCGAACGCGGCTGCGGAGGCGTTCTGCCCCGCGGCGTCGAACTGCGGCCGCCAGAAGAGGGTCTGGTTCGGCTCGTTCCCGATGACGAACTGCTTCACCTGCGGGTAGATGGAGGCGAGCACGCCGACGTACCCGGCGAACGCGCCGGGGGAGCCGAGGCCCGCCTCGAGCTCGCGCGCCGGGAAGGGGTAGACGGCGAGGACGACGCGGAGGCCGGCGGCCGTCGCGCTCGCGATCGCCCGGTCGAGCGCGGCCTTCTCCTGGACGACGTTCGGCTCGCTCGGCAGGAACCGGACGCCGATCACCGTCTGCCGGAGCCCGAGCCCGCTCATCTGCTCGTACAGCGCAGCGCCTCCGTCGTCCGCGTACTTCGCGGAGTCGTCGTTGGCGCCGATGTCCGCCGCAACGCCGATGGACGCCCCGGTCAGGAGCGCCACGACGAGTGCCGTTGCCGCAACGAGGAACCGCATCAATCCACCCGAGCGGGCTCCCCACTGCCCGCAACCCGCTCGGAGCCTAGAGCCGCTCGAGCAGGGCGTCAAGCAGGTACCCGCCCCCGAAGCGGACGGGATCGTCCGCGGGAAGCCCGGCCTCGGACGCGGCCTCCACGATCGCCGCACGGGCCTCCTCGTCACTTCCGACCCCGCTCGTGTTCAGCGCGATGCAGGCGACCTTCGCCGGACGGCGCCTGAGCGCGACCTCCTCGTGGAGGCGCACGAGCTCCGAGAGCGGCGGGATCGGATGGCCGGGGCAGCCTTCGATCTCGGTCGCCCCGGCCTTGTGGCAGAGCACGAAGGCGTGGGGCGCCGCGCCGTGGACGAGCCCCATCGTCACGCCCGAGTAGAGCGGATGGACGATCGAGCCCTGGCCCTCGACGAAGAGGAGCTTCCCGCCGCGGCGCGCGCCCTCCACGACGAGCCGCTCCGCGGCGCCCGCGAGGAAGTCGGCGACGACCGCGTCGACGGCGATCCCCCAGCCGGCGATGGCGATCCCGGTCTGGCCGGTCGGGACGAACACGGACTCGAGGCCGCGCCGGCGGGCCTCCCGGTCGAGCTCGATCGCGACGGTCTTCTTCCCGATCGCGCAGTCGGAGCCGACGGTGAGGATGATCGTCGCGTCCACCTCGAGGTTCGCCCCCGTGGGGACGCTCAGGCCCTCGGGCGGCTTCCGGAGGTCGCGCAGCGTGACCCCGTGCTCACACGCGAGCGCGGCGAGCTCGGGGTCATCGGAGACGAACTCGTGCAGCCCGCTCTCGACGTCCAGCCCGGCCGCGATCGACTGCCGGAGGAGCTCGCGCCAGGCCGGCGGGAAGCGGCCGCCCTGGGTCGCGACGCCGACGACCGCGACGGTCGGCCTGTAGCGAAGCGCCTCCTCGACGGTCGCGACGATCGGGATGCCTTCGTGGTCGGCCCCTGCGCGCTGCGAGTCGAGGACCGCGACCACGGGGTCGGGGCCGTAGCGGATGATCCCGCGCATCGTCTTGCCGTAGTGGGGGTCGTGCGAGAAGCCCTCGCCGAGGACGAGGATGCGCCTCGGCCGGGTCATGCCTCCCGCACCCCGAGCCCCGGCTCGAGCGAGGGCACCTGGATGCCGTCGACGAGCTCGACCCCCGGCCACGGGTCCTCCGCGAGCAGGAGGTTCCCGTCGAGGTCGACGTGGTCGCACAGCGGCGCCACGCAGCAGCCGGCGGCGATCCCGAGGCCGGACTCGAGCATGCACCCGAGCATCACGCCGAGGCGCAGCGCGCGCGCCGCGTGGGCCATCCGGATCGCCTCCCGGATGCCGCCCGACTTCGCGAGCTTGATGGTGATGCCGTGCGCGATCGCCGAGCACGTTGAGATATCTGCAAGCGTGTGGCAGTCCTCGTCGACGTAGATCGGGAGCGGCGAGCGCTCCTTCAGCGCGCGCCCGCCCTCGTCACCGGCCCGGAGCGGCTGCTCGCAGTACTCGACCCCGAGCCGGGCGAGCTGCGGCAGGGCGTCGAGCGCCTCGTCGAGCGACCACCACTCGTTGACGTCGACCTGGAGCGGGAGGTCGGTGACCCCGCGCACCGCCCGGACGCGCTCGACGTCGAGCCCGTCGCCGCCTCCCAGCTTGAGCTTGAGCCGGCGGTACACGGAGCAGGCCTTCTCGGCGCGTCTCGCCATGTCGTCGGGGTCGCCGAGCCACACGGTCCACGAGGTCGGCGGTCCGCTGCGCGGGAGCCCGAGAAGCCGGAAGGCAGGCAGCCCGAGGAGCTTGCCCTGGAGGTCGTGCAGCGCAGCGTCGATCGCCGCCTTCGCGGCCTGCTCGCCCGGGACGGACGCCAGCCGCTCGCCGATCTCCTCGAGCGCGAACGGGTCGTCGCCGAGGAGCCCCCGGTGCTCCTCCACGAACGCCGTCGCCGAGTCGACGGTCTCGCCGTAGCGGGAGATCGGCGCTCCCTCGCCGTGCCCCCGCGCGCCTCCGTGCGAGATCGTCACGTGGACGACGTCGGCGACGTCCGACGCCTCCCGCGCGATGACGAAGGTCTCGGCGAGCCGGAGCCTCGCGATCCGGGCCTCGACGTCCACGGGCGGAGCCTAACCACGGCCGTGACTCCCGGCCGCGACCCGGGGCCGCACGGAACGAACGTCTACACTGCTCCCCCGAGCGCCCGTAGCTCAGGGGAT
>CAZODN010000095.1:2330-11009 GCA_964578545.1 uncultured Gaiellales bacterium | reverse complement strand
GGCCGGAGGATCGCGTTCGTGAGCAACCGCGACGGCAATCACGACATCTTCGTCGTCAACGCCGATGGCGGCGGGCTCCGGAATCTGACGCGCAGCCGTCGCAAGCGGAACAGGCTGGAGTGGTGGGGCCCCGACGGACCGCGATGGTCGCCGGACGGACGTGAGATCGCATTTCGAAGCGACCGCGACGGCAATGACGAGATCTACGTCGTCAACGCAGACGGCACCGAGCTTCGGCGGCTGACGCACAACTCGAAGTCCGACGGCGGACCGCTGTGGTCACCGGATGGGCGCAGGATCCTCTTCTGGAGGTCCTCGCAGGGGTACGGGTTCCGGGGCGATGTATGGGTCATGAACGCCGACGGAAGCGCGCAGCGGAACCTCACGCGGAGTGCCACGCACCCCTTCGCGACCGACTCATGGCCTGCGTGGTCGCCTGACGGGCGAAAGATCCTCTTCGTCAGCGACCGCGACCGCAACGGTGAGATCTACGTCATGAACGCCGACGGGAGCGAGGAGCGCAAGCTGACGGAGTTGAACGGACAGGACTGATGCACGCTTCCGTTGCTGTGACTCGACCGCTCGGGAAATGGCTCGTATGAGCCGAGAATCGGCGTCGTGACGTAGCTCTCTGCTCTGCGCGAGCGCGCTCTCGCTCGAGCTCACCGGCAGGCGCCCGGCGAGCGACCGAGGTAGCGCAGCGTGCCGCGGCAGAGCCCGAGCGCGGCACGGCGCTGATAGCCCGCCGTCCCGAGCAGGCGGTCGTCCGTCGAGTTCGTCATGAACCCCATCTCGACGAGGATCACCGGCACGTCGGCCCAGTTGAAGCCGGTGAAGTCCGAGCGCTCCTGCAGGCCCCGGTCGGGGAGGCCGAGCGAGCGGACGAGCTCGCGCTGGACGATCCCGGCGGCGCGGCGGCTCTCCGCGTATACGTCGTCGGTCCACCCGGTTCGAAGAGCCGGGTAGAGCGTGTGCGTGCCGCGCGCCGACGGGTCGGCCGATCCGTCGGCGTGGATGCGCAGGAAGAGATCCGCGCCGGCCCGGTTCGCGATCCGCGCCCGCGCGACGTTCCCCATGCTCGTCCCGGCCGTCCGCGTCCTCGTCATGACGACCCGGATGCCGGCTCGCTCGAGCAGAGGACGCAGCCGCTGCGCGACCGCGAGGTTCAGCTGCGCCTCGGTGAGGCCCGAGACGACCCCGCGCGTTCCACCTCCGTCCTTGATCTTCCGCGTGCTCGACCCCGGGCCGATCGGCTCGGTCTGGAGGTTCGCCCGCAGGTCGTGACCCGGGTCGAGCACGACGACCGGCGTCCGCGCGGCGCTCGCGGTCGTCGCGAGGGCGACCGTCGTCACGGCGACCGCGAGGAGAACCTGCCTCATCTGCTCCGTCAGCGCGCCCGCTGGACGAGGCGCCGGAGGACGGAGCGCGGCCCGAGGAGCATCGCGGCCCGCCGGTCCGTCGCCGGCAGCTCGAGCGCGAAGCGGTACGGCCGGCCGGGGTCGTAGATCCGGCACGGATCCTCGGTGCACGGCGCCATCCGCAGCGTGCGGACGCGCCTGCCCGCGGAGTCGAAGAACACGATCTTGAGCGGAACGAGCGTGTTCTTCATCCAGAAGCCGCCGGTGCTCGGCGTCGGGAAGACGAAGAGCATCCCGTCTCGCGGGGCCTCCGTCCGGTGCATGAGGCCGAGGGCGCGCTGCGCGGGCGTGAGGGCAAGCTCGGGACGGATCGGGACGCCGTCGAGCCGGAGGACAGCGGTCGCGCCCGGCGACCCGCCTGCCGTCCCGGCGAGGGCAGCCGCGAGGACGGTGACGACGAGGGCGCCGAAGGCTCGCACGGCGACACGATAGGTGACGGATGTGCGCCGAATGCGCACCAATCGGGTGACGGGAGCCGGCACCGGGTCTCGCCGCACCTACCGTGGAACCGGCGGCGGAGGGTGACATCCCACGGCGGGATGGGCGGCTGAGACCCGCCCGATCGGCGAGAGCCGGTTCCGGTTCGACTCCGGCGCCCTCCGCCCCGACGGCGTACACTGAGCGGTGGGTCTCAGCCGTCTGCGGGCATGCCCCGCATCACCAACGAAGCCCGCCGCGAGGCGGGCTTCGTCGTTCCCGGCGCTCAGCCGCGAACGGCCACCGAGACGCGCTGGACGGCGTTGTTCATGTAGCCGCCGACGTTCCACGGCGCGTCCAGCGGCTGCTCGTTCCCGGCCGCATCGCGCGCCCGGCAGCAGAGCTCGTGCTCGCCCGCTGACCGTACTCCATCCCGACGCGTTCTGGTTGGATCGGAAGGTGCCGCGCTCCGACCGTGTCCTCACCGCTCCCTTCCTCCTCGCGGTCGTGGGCACGCTCGGCGTCTTCCTCTCGATCGGGATGCTCCTCCCGGTCCTCCCCGTGTACGCGAAGGGGCCGCTCGACGCCGGCAACGTCGGCATTGGGCTCGCGGTTGCCGCCGCCAGCCCGACGGCGCTCCTGTTCCAGCCCATCGCCGGCCGGCTCGGCGACCGGCGCGGGCGGAGGCTGCTCGTGATCGTCGGGCCGCTCGTCATGGCGGGGTCGATCGCCGCCTACACGGCGACGGGCTCGCTCGGCGCCTTGCTCGCACTCCGCCTCGCGACCGGCGTCGGGGAGGCGATGGCGTTCGTCGGCTTCGCGACCGTCGTGAACGACCTCGCGCCGGAAGAGCGACGAGGGGAGACGATCAGCCTCTACTCGCTCGGCGTGTGGGGCGGGCTCGCCCTCGGCCCCTTGCTCGGCGAGACGGTGCTCGGGGACGGTCGCTACGACGCCGTGTGGATCGTCTCAGGCGGATTCGCCCTCGCGGCGTCGCTCGTCGCGCTCGCGCTCCCGGAGACGCGTCCCGCCGCGGCCGCGGGGGCGCCACGCAGGGCGCGCATCGTGCACCCGGCCGCGATCCCGCCGGGCGCGGTGCTCATCTGCTCTGCGTTCGGGTTCGCCGGGTTCAACGCCTTCATCGCCCTCCACGCCCGCGAGCTCGGGCTCGACGGGGCGGGCTCGGTCTTCTTCGTCTACGCGGTCATCGTCATCGGGATCCGGATCGTCGGGAGGACGATCCCCGACCGGCTCGGACCGAAGCGGGCGTCGGGGCTCGCGCTCTCCCTCCTCGCGGCCGGGCTCCTCGTCATCGGGATTTCGGGCTCGGCGCCCGGCCTGTATGCGGGCGCGATCGTCTTCGCAGCCGGGACCGCGCTCGCGTTCCCGTCGCTCATGACTCTCGCCGTCGACGCCGCACCCGAGAGCGAGCGCTCCTCGGTCGTCGGGAGCTTCGGCGCCTTCGCGGACATCGGCTTCGCGCTCGGAGCGGTGTCGCTCGGAGCCGTGGCGTCGGCTGCCGGCTACGAGGGTGCGTTCGTCGTCGGCGCGGCGGCGTCGCTCGTCGGGGTCGTGTTGCTCGCGCGCCTGCCGCTGAAGCGCGCCTCTGCGACGGTCGGAGCCGCGTAGGATCGCGCGATGCAGTCGCGCGAGCTCGGCAGGAGCGGGATCACGGTCTCCCGGCTCGTGCTCGGCTGCGGGAACTTCGGCGGCGTCGGGTCGGCGCCGGCCTTCTTCGGACAGGGGATCCCACACGACGAGGCGCTCCGGATCATGGACGCCGCCTGGGACCTCGGCCTGACGACGTTCGACACCGCCGACGCGTACGGCGGAGGTCGCAGCGAGACGTGGATCGGCGAGTGGCTCGCGACGAAGGGTCCCGAGGTGCGCGAGGCGATCGTCGTCGAGACGAAGACGTTCAACCCGATGGAGGAAGGCGGCGACCGCGGGCTCAGGCGGGCGCGCATCCGCCGTCAGGCCGAGAAGAGCCTGCGCCGGCTCGGGCTCGAGCGCATCCCCCTCTACATGGCTCACGCCTTCGACCCGAGCACGCCGCAGGAGGAGACACTCCAGGCGTTCGACGACCTCGTGCGCGCCGGCAAGGTCGGCGCCGTCGGCGCGTCGAACTTCACGGCCGAGCAGCTCGCCGAGGCGCTCGAGATCTCTCAGCTCGAGGGCATCGCGCGCTACGAGTGGGTGCAGAGCTCGTTCTCGCTCCTCGAGCAGGACGACACCGACACGCTGTTCCCGGTCTGCCACGAGCACGGGCTCGGGTTCGAGGCCTTCGGGCCGCTCGCTGGCGGGTGGCTCGCCGGGCGCTACCGCCGCGGCGAGCCCTACCCCGAGGGCTCGCGGATGACCCAGCGCCCGAACGGCTACCGCAAGTACGAGAGCGACGCGGTCTTCGACGCGCTCGAGGCGTTCGAGCGCGAGGCGCTCGGCCGTGGCGTGTCGATGGCGGGCCTCGCGATCGCGTGGGCGCTCTCCGTCCCCGAAGTCACCGCCGTCGTGGTCGGCCCGACCCGCGTCGAGCAGCTCCAGCCCGTCCGCGAGGCGCTCGCCCTGGAGCTGACACACGACGAGCTCGCGCATCTGCGAGGGTTGTTCGCATGATCGTGCTCTCCGAGAAGGACGTCCGCGAGCTCCTCGACATGGAGTCGTGCATCGAGGCGATGGCCGAGGTGCTCGCGTCGCTCGCCCGCGGAGAGCTCTTCCAACCCCTCCGCTCCATCGTTCGCCCACCTGGGGCGGAGGGGCTGTTCGGCCTCATGCCCGCGTACCGCGCAGGGCCGGCAGCCGCCTGGGCGCTGAAGGAGATCGTGGTCGTCCCGTCCAACCCCTCGCGCGGCCTCGACACGCACATGGGAGGCGTCCTCCTCCACGACGGGGAGACGGGAGAGCTCGTCGCCGTGATGAACGCGGCGCCGATCACCGAGATCCGCACCGCCGCCGTGTCCGGCGTCGCCACGCGCGCGCTCGCGCGGCCCGACGCGCAGCGCGTGGCGATCCTCGGCTCGGGGGCGCAGGCGCGCGGGCACGTGCGCGCGATGCGCGCCGTGCTCGACGACCCGGAGATCCGGATCTGGTCGCGGGACCTCGAGCGCGCCGAGGAGCTCGCGGGCGAGGTCGGAGCGACCGTGTACCCCTCGGTCGACTCCGCGCTCTTCGGCGCCGAGGTCGTGTGCACGACGACGGCCGCGACCGAGCCGATCGTCGAGAAGCGCTGGCTCGCGCGCGGAGCGCACGTGAACGCCGTGGGATCGTGCTTCCCGACGACCCGGGAGCTCGACACCGAGACGGTCGCGCACTCGTCCTTCTTCACCGACCGCCGCGAGTCGTGCCTGAACGAAGCGGGCGACTTCATCCTGGCCGCTGCCGAGGGCGCCGTCGGGCCGGAGCACATCAAGGCCGAGCTCGGCGAGGTGCTCGCGGGGATGCACCCGGGCCGCGAGCACGAGGACGAGGTCACGGTGTTCGAGTCGCTCGGGATCGCGGTCGAGGACCTCGCGTCCGCGGAGCTCGTCGTCCGGCGGGCGCGAGAGCGCGGCGTCGGCGTCGAGGTCGAGCTCTGATCGACCTCGGAGCGATCGAGGCCGCCCGAGAGCGGATCGCGGACGTCGTCGTGCGCACTCCCGTCGTCCGGCTCCACGTCGACGACGCGCCCGCGGAGATCTGGCTCAAGCTCGAGAACCTCCAGCCGATCGGGTCGTTCAAGATCCGCGGCGCCGCGAACGCGGTGCTGAGCGCGCCACCCGATGAGGTCGCGCGCGGGCTCGTCACCACGAGCACCGGGAACATGGCCCAGGGGGTCGCCTGGATGGCCCGTGAGCTGGGCGTTCCGGCGACGATCGTCGCGCCGCACAACGCCGCGGCGACGAAGCTCGCCGCCGTCGAGCGGATGGGCGGTCGCATCGTCCGCGTGACGTGGGACGAGTGGTGGTTGGCGATGGAGGCGGGATACGTCGAGGGTGTCGAGGGCCTCTTCATCCATCCGGTCCGGGACGCGGACGTGATCGCGGGAAACGGGACTGCGGGGCTCGAGCTCGTAGAGGACCTCGACGCGTTCGACGCCGTGCTCATCCCGTGGGGCGGCGGTGGGCTGACGACCGGGATCGCGAGCGCGGTGAAGGCGCTGCGCCCAGACGTGCGGATCTACGTCTGCGAGCCGGAGACGGGAGCGCCCGTCACGGCGGCGATCGCGAACGGCCGCGTGCCCGTGAAGGTCGACTACACGGTGTCGTTCATCGACGGCGCCGGCTCGGGTGCCCTGCTGCCGGAGATGTGGGAGCACGCGAACGAGCTCGTGACGGACGCGTTCGCGATCCCACTCGCGGATGCCGCCGCCGCGGTGAAGACGCTGGCCGAGCGGGCGCGGGTCGTCGGCGAGGGCGCCGCGGGGCTGCCGGTCGCGGCGGCGCTCTCGAGTCGGGTCGAGGGCGACCGCGTTGTCTGCATCGTCTCGGGCGGCAACCTCGACCCGCATCGCCTAGCCGAGATCCTCGAAGGCCGCGTGCCGAACTAGACACGGTGTCTGACACCGGGCACGTCGCTTCTGGCTCAGCCAAGCCACGGGTAGACAGCGAGACATCAGATGGCGTTTAGAAGCTCATGCGTGCCCTCGTATACGACCCGGGCGTCCGCGCCCCACTGGGCCACCGCGGGAACGTACCCGCGACGACGAGCGTTGACCGCCGCGTGAAGACCGTCTCGCTCACCGCTATCCGCCGGATCGCGATCGACGCGCAGGGGTACGCGAGCCGCTCGCGCCGCGGCACGCAGCGCGAGGTGGAGGAGGCGATCCGCAGGCTCTCGTGCGTCCAGCTCGACTCGATCACCGCAGTCGAGCGGAGCCACCGGATCACGCTCGGCGCCCGCGTCGGCGCCTACCCGCGCGAGACGATCTCCGGCCTGCTCGGGCAGGGGCGCATCTTCGAGTACTGGGCGCACGAGGCGTGCCTCATCCCCGTCGAGGAGTGGCCTCTCTTCCGAGCGGTGATGCGCCGGCACCACCCCTGGCGTGGCGACGTGCTCGGGCAGAACCCGGAGCTCGCGGAGGAGGTGCGCGCGGCCGTGCGCGAGCGCGGCCCGATCGCCTCGCGCGACTTCGACGGGAAGGGCGGCGGCGGGATGTGGAACTGGAAGCCGGCGAAGATCGTGCTCGAGGCGCTCTGGCACTCGGGGGAGGTCGTCATCGCAGGGCGCGTGAGCGGGTTCCAGCGGCTCTACGACCTCGCGGAGCGCGTCATCCCGCGAGAGGTGCTCGACGCGCCGGAACCGGACGAGGCGACGAGAATGCGCGAACTGGCCGTGCGCGCGGTGCGGGCGCGCGGCGCGCTCACCGAGGCAGGCATCGTCGAGCACTGGCGGCTGCGTGGCGGGACGGCGCGGATCAGGCCGGCCGTCAACGCGCTCGTGCGCGACGGCGTCCTCGTGCGCCTCCGCGTGGACGACGGCGGCGCGGACGTGCTCGTCGTCGCCGGCACCGAGCTCGACCGGCCGAAGCCGACCGCGACCGCGCTCCTCTCCCCCTTCGACAACCTCCTCTGGGACCGCCCGTTCGCGCGCCGCGTCCTCGGCTTCGACCACCTGATCGAGGTGTACAAGCCCGCCCACGAGCGGCAGTACGGCTACTACGTGCTCCCCTTCCTGTGGCGTGACCGGGTCGTGGGCCGGGCCGACCTCAAGACGGAGCGCCGAGAGAGCCGGCTCGTCGTGAAGGCGCTCCACCTCGAGCGGGGCGTGCGGCGCTCGGCGGCGCTCGACGACGCGCTCGAGCGGGCGCTCGACCGCCTGCGGCGGACGATCGGCGTCGAGCTCGTCGTTCGGTGAGGATCGTCCCGCAGGACGAGGCGCGGCGGATCGCGATCCGCGCGCAGTTGCTCGACGGTTCCGCCACGGGTGTCCTCGACACGGTGCGACGACTGGGCTTCCTCCAGATCGATCCGATCTCCACGGTCGCCCCGCCGCAGCACCTCGTCCTCTGGAGCCGCCTCGGCCCGTACGACACGGCCGAGCTCGACCGCCTGCTCTGGGACGAGCGGAGGCTCCTCGAGTGGAACGCGTACATCTGGCCCGTCGAGGACTTGCCCTTCCTCAAGGCCAGGATGCGGCGGAGGCGAACCGGAGCGACTGCGTCGGAACGGATGGGCAACGAGTTCCTTCGCACTCATGCGAGCCTCCGGCGCTACGTCCTCCGCGAGCTCGAGCGGAATGGCCCGCTGCTCTCGCGTGAGCTGCGCGAGCACTCCCGCGCACGACGGGCGGAGGCCCATCCCTGGTGGGGCGCCCGCAACGTCTCGCTGATGCTCGAGATCCTCAACGCCCGCGGGGCCGTCGCAGTCGTCGGACGACAGGCGGGCCACCGCCTCTGGGATCTCGCCGAGCGCTGGTACCCGGAGGTGGAGAAGGTATCGCTCCGCGACGCGGAGCGAGCTCTGGCGGAGAAGCGCTTCCGCGCGCTGGGAGTGCGGCTCACGAGGCGCGGCTGGGAAGCCCACCCCGACGCCGTGAACGAGCCCGTTCCCGATCGCGTGACGTTCCTCTCCCCCTTCGACCGCCTCATCCACGACCGCGCTCGTGCCGAGGCGCTCTTCGAGTTCCGCTACCGGCTCGAGATGTACGTGCCGAGAGCGAGGCGCGAGTACGGCTACTACGTGCTGCCGGTGCTCGTGGGCGATCGGATCGTCGGGCGCATCGAGCCGCGCTTCGACCGGGCGACGCGGACGCTCGAGGTGCTCGGGGCGTGGGGCGACACCTCCCGCGTGGACGAGGCGCTCGCCGATCTCGCCCGCTGGCTGGGCGCAGTGCGTATCACCCGCTGACCCGCTGACCCGAGCCGACCCGC
>CAZODN010000095.1:0-2230 GCA_964578545.1 uncultured Gaiellales bacterium | reverse complement strand
GACCCGCTGACCCGAGCCGACCCGCCGACCCGACCCGCTGACCCGACCCGCTGACCCGCTCCGTCCCGCCGATCGACTCCCGTCCGAACGGGACACCCGAACCTGCGCGACGAGCCAAGTTACAACTTGCAACTATCCCTCTTCGACCCGCTCGATCCCTGAGCCCGGCCCGAGCGGCGCAGCGGGATTCGAGCACGTTGCAAGTTGTCACTTGCGAGGATTTCGTCGCACCTCGCGGGGCGGAGAGAGTCCCCGACTAGGATCACCGCGATGGAGTTCGAAACCCGCGCGATCCACGTCGGCCAGGAGCCCGACCCCGCGACCGGCGCCGTCACAACGCCGATCTACCAGACGTCCACGTTCGTGCAGGAGGCGGTCGGCGTTCACAAGGGCTACGACTACGCGCGCGTCGCGAACCCGACGCGCACGGCGCTCCAGGAGTGCCTCGCCTCGCTCGAGGGCGCCGCCCACGGGCACGCGTTCTCGTCCGGGCTCGGCGCCGTGACGACGCTCATGCACCTGCTCTCGCCCGGCGACCGCGTCGTCTCCGTGAACGACGTGTACGGCGGGATCTACCGCATGTTCGACAAGGTGTACGAGCCGAAGGGGTACGCGTTCACGTACCTGTCGGCGGAGGAGATGTCGGGCGGGCTCGCGGACCACCTCGACGAGCGAACCCGGTTCGTCTGGCTCGAGACGCCGACGAACCCCGCCCTCAACGTCGTCGACATCGCCGCGGCGGCGGAGGCGGCGCACGCCGTGGGCGCGACGGTGATCGTGGACAACACCTTCGCGACGCCGTACCTGCAGCAGCCGCTCGCGCTCGGCGCGGACGTCGTCGTGCACTCGACGACGAAGTACCTCGGCGGCCACTCGGACGTCGTCGGCGGCTTCGTCGCGACGAACGACGACGCGATCTCCGAGCAGCTCGCCTTCCTCCAGAGGTCGCTCGGGGCGGTGCCGGGGCCTTTCGACGCCTGGCTCGTGCTCCGCGGCGCCAAGACGCTCGCGGTGCGCATGGAGCGGCACTGCTCCAATGCGGCCGCGGTCGCCGCGTTCCTGTCCGAGCACCCGCGCGTGGAGCGCGTCCTCTACCCCGGCCTTCCGTCGCACCCCGGGCACGAGATCGCCGCCCGGCAGATGCGCGACTTCGGCGGCATGGTGTCGTTCCTCGTCGGAGATGAGCAGGAGGCCGTGGAGCTCGCCGCGCGCACGAGGATCTGGCAGCTCGCGGAGAGCCTCGGCGGCGTCGAGAGCCTCATCGAGCATCCCGGGCGCATGACGCATGCCTCGACCGCCGATGCGCCGTTCGCCGTTCCGAGCACCCTGATCCGGCTCTCGGTCGGCATCGAGTCCGCAGGCGACCTGATCGCCGACCTCGACGCCGCACTCTCCGGATGACGCCCGAGCCGATCGACCTCCACCACTCCGGCCCCGGGATCGTCGGCTGCTACCTGCTCGAGACCGAGGACGGGCCGGCGCTCTTCGACTGCGGGCCGGCCTCGTGCGTCGGGCACCTGAAGGCGGGCCTCCGCGAACGCGGGCTCGAGCTGACCGACCTCCGGCACCTTCTCCTCTCGCACATCCACCTCGACCACGCGGGTGCCGCGGGCGTGCTCGTTCGGGAGCATCCGGGCCTGCAGGTACACGTCTCGGAGGTCGGCGCGCCGCACCTCGTCGACCCGTCGAAGCTGGAGGCGAGCGCGCGACGTCTCTACGGCGACGCCTTCGACGACCTCTGGGGCGAGCTGGCGCCCATCCCCTCGGAGAACGTCCACGTCGTCGGCGACCGGGTCGTCGGGCTCGACTGCTTCCCTACCCCGGGGCACGCCTGGCACCACGTCTCCTACCTCGACGACGAGGGCGTGCTCTACGCCGGCGACGCCGCGGGCGTGCGGCTCGCGGGCGCGCAGTTCGTGATGCCGCCGCTGCCGCCGCCCGAGATCGACCTCGAGGCGTGGGAGCGCACGATCGAGGAGATCGAGCGCCGGGCGCCGGGCGCGCTCGCGCTCGTCCACTTCGGCGTCCACGACGACGTCATGGCGCATCTCGCGGCCCTGCGCGACACGATCAGACGCTGGGGCGAGCGCGTCGAGGACGGCATGGACGAGGAGACGTTCGTCGCGGCCGCCCGCTTCGACGTGTCGCAGTCCGACCCCGACCTCGTGGACGACTACGAGCGCGCCGGCCCGTACTGGCACCACTTCCGCGGCCTCGAGCGCTACTGGCG
>CAZODN010000094.1:0-11063 GCA_964578545.1 uncultured Gaiellales bacterium | reverse complement strand
TCAAGGCGTACTGGATCATGATGGGGATGCCCCTGGCTGCGGTCGCGCTCCACTTCGGTGCGAACGACGTCCAGGGCACCGTCGTGCGCGAGGAGGTCTTCCAGGCTGCAGGCGCGAGCGCCGGGACGGAGCAGAAGATCGAGGAGCTCGTCCGCTTCGTGCAGGATGCGGGCCGCATCCCCGTGCAGCGCGACACCCTCTACAACGAGCTCCGGCGGTGGGAGTGAGCGCCGCATGAGCCGCACGATGCAGCAGAAGAAGGACGATGGCGCCGTCCCCTCGGGCGGGACGCCGATCTGGGTCTGGGTGGTCTACGCGCTCGGCATCTTCGCCGCCTCCATCCTCGTCCTCTCCGTGCTCTTCACGGCAGGCGCCTACCTCCTCTCGGACGACGTGCCCGTGACGGCCAACGTGTCGGTTCCCGCGCTCGTTCTCTGGGGCGGCCTCAGCGTCCTCGCCCTCGGGCTGCTCGTCTACAGGCGACGCCGATGATTCGCCTGGGCCGCATCTCGTACGTGAACATGGCGCCCGTCTTCTACGGGCTCGAGGCGGACGTCGAGGAGGTCTCCGGTGTCCCGACCGAGCTCAACCGGATGCTCCTCGCGGGCGAGCTCGACATCGCGCCGATCTCGTCGATCGAGTACGCACGGAACGCCGACCGGCTGCGCATCCTGCCCCGCGTCTGCGTGTCGTCCGAGGGCGCCGTGGACTCGATCCAGCTCGTCACGCGGATGCCGTTCGGCCAGGTGCGGTCGGTGGCGGTGACGCCCGAGAGCGCGACGTCGGTCGTCCTCGTCCGTGTGCTCCTGCCGAAGGCCGAGATCGTGCCGCTCGGCATGGACGCCGACGCGACGCTCCTCATCGGGGACGCCGCGCTTCGCAGCGCCTTCGAGGACCCGACGCCCCACTTCGACCTCGGGCGCGTCTGGCTCGAGCGGACGGGGCTGCCGATGGTCTTCGCGGTCTGGGCTGCACCCGAGCCCGTCGCCGACGGGCTCATCGACCTCGAGCACTCTCTCGTCTCGTCGGTCCGGCTCGCTCGCTCCGAGCCCGAGCGGCTCGCCCGCCAGGCGAGCGAGGCGTACGGCTTCCCGCCCGGGTTCATGGCGCGCTACTTCGAGAAGCTCCGGTACTCGTTCGGGCCGCGCGAGCGCGCCGGTCTCTACACCTTCCTCGAGATGGCGCGGGACGCGGGCGAGCTGCCGCACGTCCCCGAGCTCCGGTTCGTGCGCGAGGAGGTGCCGGCGTGACGGTGGCGTCGAGGGGGTCAGGTCTTGCATTCCGACATGGGCGTGTCGGAATGCAAGACCTGACCCCGCTCGAGAAGGCGCTCGACGGCGAGCGGATCACCGACGACGACGCAGTCGCGCTCCTCCGCTCGCGCGACCTCGTCGCGGTCGGCCGGGTCGCGAACGAGATCAGGAACCGCCTGAACGACCCGACGAAGGTCACGTTCATCGTCGACCGGAACCTCAACTACACGAACGTCTGCGTCACCGACTGCGACTTCTGTGCCTTCTACCGACGCCCCGGGGACACGCGCGAGGCGTACCTGCTGCCGAAGCCCGTGATCTACAAGAAGATCGAGGAGACGCTCGCGATCGGCGGGACGGGCCTCCTGATGCAGGGCGGCCACCACCCCGACCTCGGCATCGAGTTCTACGAGGACCTCTTCCGCTCGATCAAGGCGCGGTACAAGATCCACCTCCACGCGCTCTCGCCGCCCGAGGTGCAGCACATCGCGCGCCGCTCGAAGCTCTCCGTGTCGGAGACGCTGGCGCGCCTGCGCGACGCCGGCCTCGACTCGCTCCCGGGCGGCGGCGCGGAGATCCTCGTCGACCGCGTGCGCAGGATCATCGCGCCGAAGAAGACGAAGTCCGACGAGTGGCTCGACGTCATGCGCCAGGCGCACCGGCTCGGGATGTCGACGACCGCGACGATGATGTACGGCCACGTCGAGACGCTCGAGGAGCGGGTCGAGCACATGCGCCGCATCCGCGAGCTCCAGGACGAGACGCGCGGCTTCCGCGCCTTCATCTCCTGGACGTTCCAGCGCGACGGCAACCGCCTCGACGACGTCGTGCGCGACGAGGACATGCCGACGTCGTTCGACTACCTCCTGACGCAAGCCGTCTCGCGGATCTACCTCGACAACGTGCCGCACATCCAGTCGTCGTGGGTGACGCAGGGGATGAAGGTGGGGCAGGTGGCGCTCGCCTTCGGCGCGGACGACATGGGCTCGGTGATGATCGAGGAGAACGTCGTCTCCGCCGCCGGCACGACGCACCGCACGACGACGGACGAGCTCGTGCACCTCATCCGGGCGCTCGGCAAGACTCCGGTGCAGCGCGACACGCTGTATCGCGAGGTCAAGGCCTGGGTCTAGCTCTTCCGCTTGCCGTCCGCGGCGCCGTTTCCGTCGAGGTCGCTCTTTGCCAGGTCGAGCCGGCCGCGCGAGTCGAACGCGAAGTCGATGACCTGCGAGGTCACCTTGCCCGAGCAGATGCGATCGACCTCCAGCGACAGCGTCTTCACCGTTCTCCCGAGAGCCTCCGTCCCGAAGCTGCTGCCTCCGATCAGCGAGTACTTCTTCGAGTTCTTGTACGCGGAACCGCCGCAGAGCCCCATGCAGACGAACGTGCTGCTGCGCGGGGGCCTTGCCGCGACGAGCCGAAGGCCCCTCGCGCGGTCCGCAGCGGTGGGTGAGAGCCGGAGGCTCCCAGAGCACGTGGCCTCCGACCCCGCCGTGCAGCGCATCTCCGATTGGACGAAGAACGACATCGCAAAGCGGTTCGCCGTGGCGCGAACCTCGGGTCCGAAGAGGACTCTGTCTCCCTTTGTCTCGAGTGCGATGTGCGCGGTGAGCTTCTTGCACTTGCACGGGGCGGGCTTTGCCCTCGGCTCGGTGAGGGCGGCAGGGATGTCCGCCTGGCCGTCGGCCGAGACGAGCAATCGGCCACCACCAGCAGCTGGGTACACCCGATCCGTGGGGAACGTGAACGCGCCGGATCCCGCCGAGGGAATACCGGCAGCAGACTGCCCGAAGAGCACCTGGCCGTTGGTTCCGAGTTGCCATCCGGCGGGGCCGGTCCCCGGCTTGGCCACGAACACGCCCTGGGGGACGAAGAGCCTGAAGTACTTGATCGGATCACTTCCCGTGTTCCTGATGGTGAGCGTGTAGCTCTTCGCCGATCCGGTGAGCACTCCCGTCGCTCCGACGGTGTGCTCGCCTGCCATCGCAGCCGGAGTCGCGAGCACCGCGCAGCAGAGAGCGACGAGGGAGGGCAGTCGAACCATCGTCCTCACTGTCACCTCCTCGTCTCAGGGCTCGATCGCACACGTCCGGGGCACCGTGTCCGCATGGCGCAGCATCATGGTGGCGGGCGCTGGCGTCAACCCGGCGACCTACGTGGCGACGGCCCGCGTCAGCTTCGACCGGCCAGGGCCGTTCTGAGTCGCGGTTGCTTCTGGAAGCGCTCGCCCAGCTCGATGCGTGGTCGGAGTGCCCGAGCCTCGTGTTCCTCGACGAGGCTCCGGAGCACCGGCAGCGGCTGCGCGCGCTGCTCGCCTCGAGTCGGGCCACCGGTGGGCGTATTCACGACGCACGCGTCGCAGCCATCTGCCTCAGCCACGGCGTGCGCACGCTGCTCAGCGCGGATCGCGACTTCTCGCGCTTCCCCGAGCTCGATGTGGACAACCCGCTCGTCGGCTGACGCTGGCGCCGTCCCACGTTCCGGCCCGGGAGCCCGTCAGCTGCGCCCGTACCGGCCGCCGCCGAGCGCTCGCAGGCCGGCTCTCGTGCTGTACGAATCGTGTAAGAGCCTGCAAATCGCCATTTCTCGTCGGGTACCCTCGGCTGGCCGTGACCCGCCTCCTCGCTGTCTGTGCCGTGACGCTCGCCGCTGCGCTGGGCGCGGCGTCCACGGCCACCGCCGAGACGCGGTCGCTCTTCCCGGGCGTGACCTACGAGTCGAGCGTCCAGTTCACCCCGCACGGCCCCGTCTCGCTCCACATCCTTCGCGGCCCGCGGCCCGTCGGCCTGTACCGCCTCCGCACCGTGCTCGCCAACGAGACGGTGCTCCGCGAAGAGCGCCTGTCGTCCATGCAGAGGCGCCTAGCCGGCCAGGCCACGATGGCCGGCGTCAACGGCGACTTCTCCCGGATCGCGGACGGTCATCCGAGCGGGATCCTCCTGCGCGACGGGGTGCTCGTGACGCCGCCGAGCCCGGGACGGTCGAGTCTCGGGGTCATGCTCGACGGGACGCTCGACATCCGGCGCGTGACGTTCGTCGGGACGTGGCGTGGCTCGGGGCAGCGCAAGACGTTCGGCGAGCTGAACGATGCGCCGTCCAGGAACGGCGTCGCGCTCTTCACGACCGACTGGGGCCAGGCGACGCCGCGCATCGCGGGCTCCGTCGCCGTCGTCCTCTCGGGGTTCCCGGCCGCCGTGCCGAACGCCGACATCGTCGCCCCCGTCGCGGCGGTCGTGCCCGACGGCCCCGTGCCGCTCGCCTCAGGAACGGCGGTGCTCGTCGCGCGCGGGAGCGCCGCGGCGCTCCTCCAGAGGGACGCTCCGGTCGGCACGTCGGTCCGGCTGCGGCTCGTCCTCGACCCGCAGTGGTCGGAGGTGTCGGACGCCGTGGGAGGCGGGCCGGTGCTCGTCCAGGACGGCAAGGTGGTCTTCCGCGCCGACGAGGCGTTCACCGTCCAGCAGCTCGTCCCCCGACATCCGCGCACCGCGGTGGGGCAGCTCGCCGACGGCCGCCTGATCCTCGTCGTCGCGGACGGGCGCCAGCCCGGCTACTCCGTCGGCCTGACGACGTTCGAGATGGCGCTCACGATGCGACGGCTCGGCGCCGTTCGGGCGATGCAGCTCGACGGAGGGGGATCCTCGACCATGGCCTTCGACGGGAAGGTGCTGAACTCGCCGTCGGACGGGCGCGAACGCCCCGTCTCGACGGCGCTTCTGCTGCAGTACTACGGCGTGTACGCGCCGCCGCCGCTCGAGCCCGTCGTGTCGCCGAACGGCGACGGCGTCGCGGAGGCGCAGAGGCTCTCGTTCAAGATCGTTCGGCCGTCGACGGTCACGATGACCCTGACCGCCCCGGACGGCACGGTCGTCGCGCAGGAGAGCGGCCCGCGCGAGCCCGGGACCTACGACGTCGCGTTCCCGCCCGCGCCGCCGCCTCAGCTGCCACCGGCCGAGGGCGAGCAGCCCGCTCCCGTCGCCGACCCGCTCCCTCCGGCCGAGGGCCGCTGGACGATGACGGTGTCCTCGGTGGACGACCAGGGAATCCCGTCGTCGGTGACGAAGCGGTTCTCCGTGAACTCGACGCTCGGCTTCCTGCGTGTGGCGCCCGCTCGGCTCGTCCTCCGGAGGACGACGGCGTCCTCGGCGCCGATCAGCTGGAAGCAGGCCCGGCCGGCACGGGTGCGGGTGACGATCGAGACGCGAGAGGGAGTGGTTCTCCGGACGGTCGTGAACCAGGTTCTCGAGGCCGGCGACCAGACAGCGAGCTGGAACGGCCGGAACCAGAGGGGGAAGCTCGTCGGCGCCGGCAGCTACGTCGTGCGGGTGACCGCGACGAACGAGCTCGGTCCCGTCTCGCTCACCCGGCCGCTGGCGGTGCGGCGTCCGAAGGCCTGACCGGCCGGTCCGGGTCGACGACTACAGTCCCGCCGTGCCGGTCGCCTCGATCCTGAGCGAGCTCACGGACGCCGTCACGGCGGTCGTCGGCGACTACGGGCTCTACGCGGTGTTCCTGCTGATGCTCGTGGACGCGGTGCTGCCGGCCGCGAGCGAGCTCGTCATGGTCTACGGCGGCGCGCTCGCCGCAGGCGCCTTTGCGGGGCAGAGCGTGACGCTCTTCGGGCGCACGATCGACGAGGGCTGGCCCGCGTACCTCGCGATCGCCGTCGCCGGGACGATCGGGTACACGATCGGCGCGATCATCGGCTGGGCGATCGGCCTCTACGGGGGCCGGCCGTACCTCGAGCGCCACGGCCGCTGGCTCCACCTCGACAAGGAGAAGCTCGACCGGGCCGAGCGCTGCTTCGAGCGCTGGGAGGACTGGGCGGAGTTCCGCGGGCGCCTGACGCCCGTCGTGCGGTCGTTCGTCTCCGTCCCCGCCGGGGTGCTCGAGGTGCCGTTCGTGCGGTACACGCTGCTCACGCTCCTCGGCTCGGCGATCTGGTGCTTCGGGTTCGCGGCCGCCGGGTACGTCGCGGGCGACAACTGGGAGGACATCCACCACGCCTTCCACTACTTCGACTACGTCGTCGCGGCGGCGGTGCTCGGGGCCGCAGCCTGGCTGGCGCTCCGGCACGTGCGGCGCCGGCGGGCGCGGGCGCAGGAGTCGTCGGCAGGGTAGGGAAACGGGGCGTCGGAGCTACACTCGCGCGCGTGACCCGACCGATCCCCCTCGTCGACGTGAAGGCGCAGTACGCGCCACTCGTCCCGGAGCTCGAGGAGCGCTTCGCGGCCGTCCTCGAGTCCGGGCGCTTCATCTTCGGTCCCGAGGTCGAGGCCTTCGAGCGCGAGGCCGCGGCGTACCTCGACGTCCCGCACGCGATCGGCGTCGCCAACGGAACCGACGCGCTCATCCTCTCGTTCGACGCAATGGGGATCGGCCGAGGAGACGAGGTCATCTGCCCGGCGTTCACGTTCTACGCGACGGCCGAGGCGATCGCCCGCGTGGGGGCGACGCCGGTCTTCGCCGACGTCGACCCGGTCACGCTCAACCTCGACCCGGAGGACGTCGCCGCACGGATCACGCCGCGGACGAGGGCGATCGTCGCCGTGCACCTCTTCGGCCGCCCCGCGCCGCTCGCGGAGCTGGCCACGCTCGGCCTCCCGATCGTGGAGGACGCGGCGCAGGCGTTCGGCGCCGCGGGAGTCGGCCACGTGGGGGTGTGCTCGACGTTCAGCTTCTTCCCGACGAAGAACCTCTTCGCGCTCGGCGACGGCGGCCTCGTGGCGAGCCTCGACGACGAGGTCGCCGCCCGAGTGCGGAAGCTCCGCTTCCACGGCTCCCGGGACAAGCAGACCTTCGAGCTGATCGGCCTGAACTCCCGCCTCGACGCCGTGCAGGCCGCGATGCTGCGCGTCTTCCTCCCCCGCCTCGCGGGCTGGAACAACGCACGTCGTGACGCCGCCGCGCGGTACGCGGAGCTCGGCCTCGGCGAGGCGGTCGAGCTTCCTCTGGACGAGCCGGGGCACGTCTACCACCTGTACGTCGTCCGCTCGGCGAGACGTGACGAGATCGCGGCGGCGCTCGCCGAGCAGGGGATCGCCTCCGCCTCGTACTACGTGACCCCGCTCCACCTTCAGCCGGCGCTGGCCTACCTCGGGTGGACGCCCGGCTCGCTCCCCGAGACCGAGCGGGCGGCCGAGGAGAACCTCGCGCTGCCGATGTGGGGAGGGATCGACCGAGCGACCCAGGAGCGCGTCGTGGACGCAGTCCGCTCCGCGGTGGGAGTCCCCGCGTAGCCATGCGCTCCCCGCTCAACCGGCACCGGTTGTGGCAGGTCGTCGTCGACGCCGCGCTCGTCGCGGCCGCCTGGCGGCTCTCCTGGTACGTGCGCTTCGATGCCGGCTGGCCCCGGTACTACGACCGCTACCAGGAGTGGGACGTCGTCGCGCTCGTCGTCGGGGTCACGATCCCGGTGTTCATCGGCTTCGGGTTCTACAACCGCTGGTGGCGGTACGTGTCCACGCGGGACATGTGGGGCGTGCTGCGGGGCGTCACCGCGGCGGTCGTCGCGACCTTCCTCGTGTTCACGCTCCTCGACTTCCACAAGGCCTCGGTCCCGCGCGGGATCTGGGTCATCGACCTCCTGCTCCTGCTCGCCTTCATGATGGGCGTGCGCCTGCTCGCGCGCACGCTGATCGAGCGCCCGTCCACGAGCTCGATCGTCGCGCGCGGCAAGGAGGTGCTGATCGTCGGCGCCGGCGATGCGAGCCAGCTCATCCTCCGCGAGATGCTCCGCAACCCGTCCTTCGGCTACACCCCGATCGGCCTCGTCGACGACGACCCGCGCAAGCGCAACCTCCGGCTCCACGGGGTCCGCGTGCTCGGCACGACGGCGGAGCTCCCCGAGCTGCTCCGCGAGCGGGCCCCCGACGAGCTCCTCATCGCCATCCCGTCCGCGGCGGGCGACGTCCGCGAGCGCATCGTCGAGATCGCGCGCGCCGAGAAGGTCCCCGTCAAGACGCTGCCGGGCCTGCACGAGCTCATCACGGGCGACTTCAACCTCGCCGGGCAGATCCGCCCGGTCGAGGTGGAGGACCTCCTCGGCCGCGAGCCGGTCGAGGCCGACCTCGACGCGATCGCCGGCTACCTGACGGGGGAGGTCGTCCTCGTCACGGGCGCGGGCGGCTCGATCGGCTCCGAGCTGTGCCGCCAGATCGCGCGCGTCGGCCCCGGGAAGCTCGTCCTCGTCGACAACGGCGAGCCGGGCCTCTTCGAGATCGAGCGCGAGCTCGTGGACGACCGTGAGTTCCACGCGACGGCGGCCGTGATCGCCGACGCCGGGAACGCGACGAAGATGCGGCAGGTCTTCGAGAAGTACCGGCCCGCGGTCGTCTTCCACGCCGCGGCCTACAAGCACGTCCCGCTGATGGAGGCGAACCCGCTCGAGGCGGTTCGCAACAATACGCTCGCCACGCGCACCGTCGCGGACATCGCCGTCGAGTTCGGCGCGAAGCGGTTCGTCCTCGTCTCGACGGACAAGGCGGTCAACGCGAAGACGGTCATGGGGCAGTCGAAGGCGCTCTGCGAGTGGATCGTCGAGGCGTGGGGGCACCGCGACGACGTCGGGACGCGGTTCTGCGGCGTGCGCTTCGGGAACGTGCTCGGCTCGTCGGGCAGCGTCGTTCCCATCTTCCGGCGGCAGATCGCGCGCGGCGGCCCCGTCACCGTCACCCACCCCGAGATGACCCGCTTCTTCATGACGATCCCGGAGGCCGTCCAGCTCGTGATCCAGGCGGGCGCCATCGGCGGCCGCGGGCAGATCTACGTGCTCGACATGGGCACGCCGGTGAAGATCGTCGATCTCGCCGAGACGATGATCCGGCTCTCCGGGAAGGAGCCCGGCGTGGACGTGCGCATCGAGTTCGTCGGCGCCCGGCCCGGCGAGAAGCTCCACGAGGAGCTCTGGTCGGAGACGGAGCGCGTGACGCCGTCGGACCATGAGGCGATCATGCTCGTCACCCGGCCTCCCATCGACAGGCTGTGGCTCGAGGACGAGCTCGACGAGCTCGCCCGCCTCGTGGACGCGGGGGAGACCCTCGAGCTCGTCGGCGAGATGAGCCGGATCGTCTCCTCGCCGCGCCGCGAGGGGACGCCGCTCCCGGCGAGCGTCGAGGAGACGTCGAGCGCGGGGTGATCAGGTCGCCGGCCGTGCCGGGCCGCCGACCTCCAGCGCGCGGCTGACGTCGGCGACGGAGAGGATGCCGACGAGGCGGCCGTCCTCGACGACGAGCGCGCGACGTCCCTCGGCGCCTCCCACCGCGGCCAGCGCCTCCACGGCGGGCAACTCCGGATCGAGAACCGTGACCCGCTCGAGCGGGAGCATGCACTCCGCGACCGTTGTTCCCTCCCAGGCGCTCCGCGGAACGCTCGCGAGAGCCGCGAACGGCAGCAGCCCGACAGGTCTGCCGCCGTCGACGACGGGGTACGTCGTGTAGCGCGCGCTCCACACGACCTCGTCCACGACGTCCGAGAGCGTCATGTCCGGCGCCACGACCACCGGGCCGGCGCTCATGAGGTCGCGCACCCGGAGGCCCGCGAGACGGGTCTCCGCCTCGCGTTGGCTCGCCTCGGCGGTTGCGGCCTGGAGCAGGAACCAGCCGACGAACGCGAGCCAGATGCCGCCGGTGACGCTCCCGGTCAGGAGCAGGGCAACCCCGAGCGCGACCATCCCTGCCGCCGCCACGCGGCTCACGGAGACGGCCTGGCGCACCGCCTGGGCGAGGTCGCCAGATCGCAGCCAGAGGGACGCGAGCAGCACGCGCCCGCCGTCGAGCGGGAAGGCGGGGAGGAGGTTGAAGGCGAGGAGCACGAGGTTGACGTAGCCGAGCCAGGCGCAGACTCCGTCGACGGGCTCGGGGAGCGGGAGGGCGGCCGCCGCGCCCGCGAAGGCGAGGCCGAGGACGAGCGACACCGCAGGCCCCGCGAGCGCGATCCGGAGCTCGGATCCCGCGCCCGGCACCCGTCCCGCCATCTTCGCGACGCCCCCCAGCATCCAGAGCGTGATCCCCTCGATCTCGACGCCCTCGCGCTGCGCCTGGAAGGCGTGGCCGAGCTCGTGCAGGAGGATGCTGGCGAAGAAGAGGAGCGCGGCGACGCTCGCCATCGCGACGTACGTCGCGGTCGTGAGGTCGGGGTTCGTGCTCGGGAAGACGGCGTCCGCGAGCGTCCACACGATCAACGCCGCGATGACGAGCCAGCTCCAGTTGATCCCGACGCGGATGCCGTGGATCCGTCCGAGCACGATCGAGTCGGTCATCGCCTCGATCGTAGAGGCCGCGCCGACGTCCGACCGTGGTGGCTATCCCTCGAGTGCGGAGACCAGCAGGTCGAGCAGGAGCGCAGGATCGCGGGAGGGGCTCGACGCCGGCGATGCGCGCTTCTCGAGGACGAGATCGTCCGCGCTCGAGAGCCGGCGGAGCCGCCCGTCGCGGAGAAGGGCCTCGTCGACCGCGCCGATCTCTCCCGCGAACGTCGTGTAGACCGGTACGCCGAGCGCGACGGCCTCGCGGTTCATCGTGCCGCCGGCCGAGACGACGAGGTCGGACAGCGCCACGAGGCTCTGCCCGTCGACGGCGTGCTCGGGCACGACGAGCGACGGGAGGCCTCGTCCGTCGATCGCCTCGCGCTGTGCGGCGGTGCGCGGCAACACGACCGCCTGTACCCCCGGGTCGCGACCGAGCCGCTCCAGGACCTCGTCCAGGAGTGCGTTGCCGTGGCGGTGGTAGAGAGCCATGTCAGCCGGCGTGCGGACGACCACGAGGGCGCGCTCGCGGTCGAGACCGAGTGTGTCGAGAACCGTCTCGTCCGGAA
>CAZODN010000093.1:0-11149 GCA_964578545.1 uncultured Gaiellales bacterium | reverse complement strand
GGCTACCCCCGCCGGATCCCGACGATGCGGGCCTTCCACGACCCGCGCGGCGCCTCGACGTCCACGACGTCGCCGACCGCCGCGCCCATGAGCGCGGAGCCGAGCGGCGAGTCCGGCGAGACACCGCCCACGGCCGAGATCTCGACCTCCATCGTGTCGCCGGCCTCGTCGGCGATCTCCACGATCGAGCCCACGCCGACGTGCTCGTCGGTGTCGTGCTCGACCGTGACCGCGTGGTCGAGCCGGTACTTGAGCTTCTTGATCCGCGCCTCGAGCAGTCCCTGCTCGTTCTTCGCCGCGTGGTACTCGAAGTTCTCGGCGATGTCGCCGAAGGCACGCGCGGTGGCGATCGCCTCGACGACAGCGGCGCGCCGCGGGCCCTCGAGCTCGGCGAGCTCCGCCTCGAGCGCCGCCCGCTGCTCGGGTGTCAGGTACTCGATCCTCGGCTCGCCCACGGCCGCACAGGCTAGTACACGCCGTACGTAGAACACCCCATCCCTCTCCGGGCTTCGCCCGATGCCAGTCGGCTGGCGGCGCACGACGATCGGGTCGAAAGGAGACCCGAGATGAAGACCATCGTCCTCGGATACGACGACTCCCCGGAGGCGGGGCGCGCGATCGAGAGGACGGCCGAGATCGCGCGAGCTCTCGACGCGCGCGTGATCGTCACGAGCGTCGCCCCGATCCTGATGCCTGCGCTGCGCGGTGTCGGACCGTACGACCCGACCGACCCGCCCGAGCGCCACGAGTCCCTCGCCCGGGGCGCGGCCGAGACGCTCGCCGAGCACGGGGTCGAGGCCGAGTGGGTGGCGCCGATGGGGGATCCCGGGGACGCCATCGTCAGGGTCGCCGACGCGCACGAGGCAGACCTCATCGTCCTCGGCATGACCGACCACCCGCACCTCGCCAGGCTGCTCGGCAGCGTCAGCGACGACGTCGCGCACCACGCGCACTGCGACGTCCTCCTCGTGCGCTGAGCTCGCCGCGCGTTTCTTCGCGACCCGGCTCGCCACTGCATTAGGCTCTGCTCCCGACCGGCCCGGACAGGGGCAACGCGGGAGGAAAAGGAGGACACGGTGGCGACCGACCTGGATCGCTTCGTCGAAGCCGAGGGACGTGAGGAGCTCGTGAAGGAAGTCCGTCGGCGCATCGACGCCGAGGGCATCACCTACATCTACTACCAGTTCCCTTCCGTGACCGGGCGCATCATGGGCAAGGGCGTCCCGGCCGGCCACTGGGAGACGATCGCCAGGAAGGGCTTCCAGCTCGTCTACGGCGCGACGGCGAACCTCTTCACGGACCGTCACGGGAACTACATCGGCTACGGCCCCGAGGCCGCGGAGCTCGTCGGCCTCCCCGAGCCGGAGACGTTCCAGCCGCTGCCGTGGGACCCGAAGGTCGCGCGCGTGTGGTGCACCTGCTTCCGCAACCGCGAGGAGCGCGAGAACCCGGGCGGCTTCCTCACCTCCGACTGCCGCGGGAACCTGAAGCGGCTCCAGGCCGAGTTCGAGGAGGCGACCGGCCTCCACCTCCGCGCCGGCACGGAGCCGGAGATGATGTGGCTCGAGCTCAACGAGGACGGGACGCCTGCCGTCACCGGCAAGACGAAGCCCTACTGCTACCACATCGACCAGTTCTCGGAGCTCCAGCCGATCATCCACAAGGTCATCGAGTACGGCCAGGCGATGGGACTGGACATGATCCAGGGCGACCACGAGGACGCCCCCGGCCAGATCGAGCTCAACTTCGGGTTCGACCGAGCGGAGCGCACGGCCGACAACCTCTCCACCTTCCGGCAGATCTGCAAGGCCGTCGGCCGCGAGCTCGGGGCCTTCCCCTGCTTCATGCCGAAGCCGTTCATGGGCGTCTCCGCGAACGGCTGCCACCACAACATCTCTCTGTGGAAGGGAGACGAGAACGCCTTCATGCCCGAGACGGAGGACCAGCAGAAGCCGAGCCAGATCGGCCTGTACGCGATCGGCGGCATCCTCGAGCACCTCGGCGCGCTCACCGCGGTGACGGCCTCGACGGTCAACTCGTACCGACGCCTCTGGGACACGGGGTTCTGGGCGCCCGTCTTCGCGGACTGGGGCTACCAGAACCGCACGACCGCGCTCCGGGTCTCGGCGCCCGGGCGCTTCGAGTACCGGTCGGTGGACTCCGCCGTCAACCCGTACCTCTCGATGGCGGTCCTCATCGCCGCGATGCGCGACGGCATCGAGCGGAAGCTCGATCCGGGCGAGCCGGAGGAGCGGAACATCTACGAGGCGATGGAGGCCGGGAAGGAGGTCAAGAAGATCCCGATGACCTTCGGCGACGCGCTCGAGGCGCTCGAGGCCGACGAGGTCGTCCGCAGCGCCCTCCCGGGCGAGATGTACACGGTCTTCATGCACTACAAGCGGGACGAGTGGGAGCGCTACTGTGCGACCGTCACCGACTGGGACGTGAACGAGTACCTCGACGTGCTGCCGTAGCAGAGAGGAGCGCGAAGATGCGGTTGGTCATCTCCGGCGAACACCGGCCGCGAAGCGGCCGCTCTAGGGGTCTTGCCGCCGGAGGCGGCACCCGCTGTCGACATCCGCTCCTGCGGATGTCGAGGTTGCGGGGGGTGATCTGAGTGTGTGGCATCGCAGGGATCATCTACCGGGACGGCACGACGCATCCGATCGGGAACGAGATGACGCGGATGCTCCAGTCCATGAAGCACCGCGGCCCCGACTCGACCGGGTACGCGCTCTACGGCGAGGCGAACGGCGGGCTCGTCATGCGCTACAAGCTCGCCGACGCGAACACGCCGCGCGACTTCGAGTTCGAGGACCGGCTCCGCCGGCACCGCTGGGAGGTCGAGTCGCGCCTCGCCGCGCTCGGAGCGCGCATCCACCAGGTCGAGGAGGAGACGCCGTACGCCTTCCGCGTCACCTTCGACTTCGACGGCGAGCTGAAGCTGCTCGCGGACCTCGTCGAGGACATCCCGGAGGCCGAGGTCCTCTCCCTCGGCACGTCGCTCGAGATCGTGAAGGACCTCGGCGACGCGGAGACGGTGCACGACCAGTACGGCCTGGACTCGTTCACGGGCACGCACGCCATCGGGCACGTGCGCATGGCGACGGAGTCCGAGGTCGACATCGCCGGAGCGCACCCGTACTGGGCGTACCCGTACGCGGACGTCGCCGTCGTCCACAACGGCCAGCTGACGAACTACTTCTACTGGAAGCGGCGACTGGAGCGAGCCGGGCGCCGGTTCATGTCGGAGTGCGACTCCGAGATCATCGCCGTCTACCTCGCGGAGGAGATGTCGAAGGGCGCCTCGCTCGAGGGGGCCATGCACAAGTCGCTCGACGAGCTCGACGGCGTCTTCACGTACATCGCGGTGACGAAGGACGAGCTCGGCGTCGCCAAGGACGAGCTCGCCGCCAAGCCGCTCGTGCTCTATGAGTCGGACGAGCTCGTGGCGCTCGCGTCCGAGGAGATCGCGATCCGCCAGATCGTCGACCACGAGATCGAGACCTACGACCCCTTCGAGCGCGAGGTGCTGGTGTGGAAGCGGTAGCGACGTGGGGGAACCCGTGGTTCCCCCACGAGCCCCCTCCTTCCGCGGGGCGCACGGCTCGATCGCGGATCGGCCCTTGGGCGAATGAATCGCCCTTCGGCCGCGTGCCGCACGACACCGCAGAACGACTGGCTCCTGGTTCGGGAAACGGAGGTCCCCGGTGGAAGCCGTAGGAGAGCGGAGGATCACGTACGACGCACGCGGGCTCGCCGAGCCCCACGCCGAGGCGCCGAACGTCGCCGTCGTCGAGGACGGCGTCGCGACCTTCGACGCCAAGGACCTGACGACGCGGACGATCAACCTCGAGCTGCGCCGCCTCCTCTACGAGGAGGGCGTGAAGGAGGTCGTCGTGCGGAACCCGGCCGGGCGGCACTCGCTCGGGGTCGGGATCCTGACCCGCTGCAAGATCACGTTCGAGGGCAGCCTCGGCTACTTCGCGTGCGGGATCATCGACGGGCCGGAGGTGCACATCAAGGGGCGCGTCGGCTGGTCCGCGTGCGAGAACATGATGAGCGGTGTCGTCGTCGTTGACGGCAACGCCGGCTCGCTCACGGGCGCGGCGATGCGCGGCGGCGATCTCGTCGTGAAGGGCCGCGTCGGCGCCCGCACCGGCATCGACCAGAAGGGCGGCACGATCATCGTCCTCGGCGACGCGGGGTCGATGAACGGGTTCATGATGCAGCGCGGCCGCCAGATCATCTGCGGCAACGTCGGGCCGGGCCTCGGGGACTCGATGTACGACGGCGAGATCTACGTCGCGGGGAAGGTGGCCTCGCTCGGCATCGACTGCGTCCCCGGCGAGTGGACGGACGCCGACACGGAGCTCGTCGAGCGGAAGTTCCGGATCTACGGGCTCGGAGCGCCGCCCGAGTTCCAGAAGTTCGTGTGCGGCAAGGTCCTCTACAACTACGACTCTCTCGAGCCCGCCGAGAAGAAGCTGGTGATCTGAGCCATGAGCGAGAACGGACCTGGCAAGAAGGACGTCCTGGGGCGGAGCCGGATCTTCACGCCCGAGGTCATCAACGACATCCACGTCAAGGCCGAGCTCGGCCGCTACCGGATGCGCGGCTTCTCGATGTTCAAGCCGATCCCGCACTGGGACGAGCTCGTCTTCCTCCCGGGCACGCTCACGCGCTTCGTCATCGAGGGCTACCGCGAGAAGTGCGAGACGAAGACCGTGCTGGGCGCCCGCTTCGCGAAGAAGCCGATGGTGCTCGACATCCCGATCTACATCACGGGGATGAGCTTCGGCGCGCTCTCGCTCGAGGCGAAGATGGCGCTCGCGAAGGGCGCCTCCATGGCCGGCACGGCGACGTGCTCGGGCGAGGGCGGGATGATCCCGCCGGAGCGCGACTTCTCGACGAAGTGGTACTACCAGGTGATCCAGTCGCGGTACGGGTTCAACCCGCACCACCTCATGCTCGCGGACGGCGTCGAGTTCTTCATCGGGCAGGGCTGCAAGGTCGGGCTCGGGGGGCACCTGATGGGGCAGAAGGTGACCGAGCAGGTGGCCGAGATGCGCTCGCTCCCCGCCGGCATCGACCAGCGCTCGCCCGCGCGGCACCCCGACTGGCTCGGCCCCGACGACCTCTCGCTGAAGATCCAGGAGGTGCGCGAGGCGACGGACTACCAGGTGCCGATCCAGCTCAAGCTCGGCGCGTCGCGCGTCTACGACGACGTCCGCATGGCCGCGAAGTGCGGCCCGGACATCATCTACCTGGACGGCGCCGAAGGCGGCACCGGCGCGGGCCCGCACGTCGCGACCGAGGAGACGGGCATCCCGCTCATGGGCGCGATCCCGGAGGCGCGGCGGGCGCTCGAGGACGTCGGGCTCGCGGACGAGATCGACCTCGTCGTCGCGGGCGGCATCCGCAACGGCGCCGACGTCGCGAAAGCGCTGGCGCTCGGCGCCAAGGCGGTCGCGATCGGCCACTCGGCGATGATGGCGCTGAACTGCAACAAGGAGATCCCGGGCGTCACGGACTACGAGGGGACCGTCGGCGTCCCGGCCGGCCAGTGCTACCACTGCCACACGGGCCGCTGCCCGGTCGGCGTCGCGACGCAGGACCCGGAGCTCCGCAAGCGGCTCGTCGTCGAGGAGGCCGCCGAGCGCGTCTACAACTTCCTGACGGCGATGACCATGGAGCTCCAGATGCTCGCGCGCGCGTGCGGGAAGACGAACGTGCACTCGCTCGAGCCCGAGGACCTCGCCGCGCTGACGATGGAGGCCTCCGCCCTCGCCAAGGTGCCGCTCGCCGGCACGAACTACGTCGTCGGCCAGACCGAGCACGAGATCCTGGCGGAGGTCAAGCGCCTCCTCGCGAAGAAGGCCGAGGACGACCTCGCGCTGCGCCACGTGGACAACGTCGAGCACCTCCGCACGGTGGAGCGCTAGGAGGCGCCATGGCAGAGCAACCGCACAGCCACGAGCTCGCCTACACCGAGCCCGAGAAGATCAAGTCGATCGACGCGGAGTTCCTCGCGGGGCACCGCTTCCCGTACCAGGAGGACATGTCCCTCGTCGAGGACGTCGACCTGCTCGCGGCGACGCCGGGCGAGGACCTGAACTGGCTCGAGGACATCCACCTCCTCGAGGAGGAGGGCGTCCCCGCGGTCTTCGACCGGTACTCGAACTCGTTCCTCAAGATCTACTTCCCGATCCCGGAAGGCAGGGAGGACGAGATCGCCCGCAAGGTCCTGATCACGCACCTCCAGTCCGGGAACTCGTACGGGATCCAGCTGAAGGAGATCCACTGCAAGTTCCCCCAGCCCGAGCTCGGCCCGTGGGTCGAGGGCTCGAAGACGGTCGGGACCGACTGGCAGCCGTCCGTGCTCGAGGGCTGGGAGCGCCCCGCCGGGCACTGACGCCGGAACGCCGGAGGGGGCCGCACGCTGAACGTTCGGGTTGTGCTTGCAGGCGGGTAGGCCCGCCCGAGTCTCTGGGCGCCCTCCGGCGCCGTGGGTGGACGCGCCGTGACCGATCGGTGAAAGAGTGGGAGCCGTACGATGGAATGCCTGCGCACGCTCGTCCTCCAGCACATCGCCTGCGAGCCACCCGGGGTCTTCGAGGACGTGCTGCGGGAGCGGGGCGCCTCGATTCACCGGGTCGAGCTCGACGAGGGCGAGCCGCTCCCGGACTGGCGCGCGTTCGACGCGATCGTCGCGATGGGCGGGCCGATGTCGGTCAACGACGACGCGGAGAGGCCGTGGCTGACCGACGAGAAGCAGGCGATCGGCGACGCCGTCCGAACCGGGAAGCCCTACTGGGGAGTCTGCCTCGGCGTCCAGCTGCTCGCGGCAGCGCTCGGCGCGCGGGTCTATCCGGGGCCCGAGCCGGAGGTCGGCCTCCTTCCCGTCGAGCTGACGGAGGACGGCCGGGCCGACCCGGTGTTCGGCACGCTCGAGTCGGGCCTCGCGACCCTCCAGTGGCACGGTGACACCTTCGACCTCCCGGACGGCGCCGTACGCCTCGCGAGCTCACTCGCCTACCCGAACCAGGCCTTCCGCTACGAACGCGCGTACGGCGTGCAGTTCCATCTCGAGGTGTCCGCCGAGATGGCGCGCGAGTGGGCGGAGGTGCCCGAGTACGTCGAGTCGCTCGAGCGAACGCTCGGCGCCGAAGGAGCCCCTGCGTTCCTCGCGGACATCGAGCAGAACGCCGGTGCGATGCGGGCGCAGGGCCGAGCGCTCTTCGAGCGCTGGCTCGATCACGTGGTCGAAGGCGCTCCACGCTCGTGAGCGAGCGGGTCGAGGCCGCTCGTTCCGCAGTCGCCGACTCAGCGAGGACGGGCTCGCCGCCCGCTTCGGCCAGGGCGACGGTGGCTCCTCCGGGCCGGAGCGCCGCGCCGGCATCGACTCGAACGCCGGAGGGGCCTCCACGGCCCCTCCGAGCGAGAGCTCCGTCGAGCCCTAGCCCTCCAGGCGGTCCTTCAGGTTCGCCAGGAAGGTGTCCGCCTCGCGCTCGTTGAGCTTGCGGAGGAAGGGCTCCTTGACCTTGCCGAGCAGGGTCGGCGGGATCTCGTACTCCGTCCGCACCTCGACCTTCGTCTTGCCGTCGATGGGCGTGAACGTGTAGTCGAACTTCGCCGGGATCTGCCCGGAGGCCTTCGACACGAGGTGCTTCTCCGGCTCGAACTCGATCGTCTCCGAGTCGCCCTCGAAGCGCATGCCCGCCATCTTGTAGACCCAGTGGTAGCGGTGCCCGCCCTTGGGCAGCGGCTCGACCTCCTTGACCTCGACCATGCTCGGCCAGATCTCGGGCAGGTTGACGGGCTTCTCGAGGTACGAGAAGACCTCCTTCGGCGGAGCATCGATCACGATGCTCTTCTCGATCGTCGTCACGGATCTCACCTCCTCTCGGACGACGGGCCCGCGCGCGCACGGGCGCACGGAGTCCACCGTCGAGGATGCGACGTCGGGCGGCCTCGCGCATCCGTGGAAAGCCCTGATCGTCGGCTTGCCGCAGACGGTCACCGCGTGCGGATGGTCGTCCTGGAGCTCTCGGCCCGGCGCGAGTGGGCCGGGCGAGCGGGGGCGTTCCTCGAAGCCCGCGGCGCTCAGACGCCGCGCGGCGAGCGGTCGTCGAGCGCGACCCGCATGAGGTCCCGGATCGAGACGATCCCGACGACCACTCCCTCCTCGACGACCGGGAGGTGGCGGAAGCCGCCGTGGATCATCAACGTGGCCGCGTGATCGGTCGTGTCCGTCGGCTCGATCGTGTCGGGATGGCGCGTCATCCAGTCCGCGACTGGCGCGCTGCCGTCCTTTCCCGCCGCGACGGCCCTCATGACGTCGCGCTCGGTGAGGATCGCCGCGATGCGCTCGCCCTCGAGCACGACGACCGCGCCGACTGCGCGCTCGGCCATCTTCGACGCCGCCTCGCCGAGCGTCGCGTCCGCCGACACGGCGAGGAGGCTCCGCGTCATGTGGTCGGCAACCAGGGGCACGGGGCGATTCTAGGGCGTTAGCGTTGCCACATGGACACGACGCGCGTGGTGATCGTGGGCGCAGGCGTGCACGGCCTCTCGACGGCGCTCCACCTCGCCGAGCTCCGCGGCTCCGGCGACGGGGTCGTCGTCGTGGACAAGGCGCGTGTCGGGGCCGGCGCGAGCGGGATCTCGGGCGGGATCGTCAGGAACTTCTACCTCTCGAGCGCGATGAACGAGATCGTGCGCCGCTCCGTCGAGGTGTTCGAGCTCGACCGCAGCCTCTTCGGGTTCCGGCAGGTCGGCTACGTCGCCGTCGTGCCGGAGGCTCAGGCCGACGAGCTCGCGCGCATCGCCGAGCAGCATCGCGAGGTCGGCTACGAGTCGACGCTCGTGCTCGGCGAGGACGAGGTTCGGCGGCACCTGACGGCGATCTTCCCCGACTGGCGCGCGCGAGGGTCGACCGCCCTCCTGCACGAGGCGCGCAGCGGCTGGGCCGACCCGACCGCGACGCTCGCGGCGCTCGAGGGGATCGCCCGCGGCGCGGGCGTCACCGTCCGGGAAGGCGTCGAGGTGACGGGCTTCGAGCTCGACCCGGCGGGCGCGGTGGAGGCCGTCCTCACGACGGCGGGGCAGATGGCCTGCGACGTCGTCGTGCTCGCTCCGGGGCCGTGGGCGCGCGACCTCCTCCGCATGCTCTCCGTCGAGCTGGACTTCCACTACTGGCAGGTGCGCGAGGGCGAGTACGTCCACCTCGCTGCCGCGCTCGAGCCGACGAGCCCGGTCGTCCACCTCGACGCCGACGAGCCGCTCCCGGGGCTCCCCACGCCGTGGGGCATCTACTTCCGCCCGGGCCTCGGCCGGGGAGCGGCGATCGGAGGCCTCCCCCTGCCGCTCGACCCGGAGTGCGAGCTCGACCCGTACGGCCCGTCGCACGCCGAGCTCGGCACGACCACGCGGGACTTCGACGAGAGCCTCACCGCGGCGATGTCGTGGGCGCTCGACCGCTTCGAGGGCTCCTTCGATCGGTGGAGCTGCTCGTCGTACGGCGCGCAGACCGGCTTCACGCCCGACTCGTACCCGGTCGTGGGCTTCGTCCGCGAGAACGTCTACGCCGTCCTCGACTCGAACCACGGCTTCAAGATGCTCGCGCTCGGCAAGCTCGCCGCGGCGGAGATCGAGGGCCGCCGCCAGCCGGCGCTCGAGGCGTTCCGGCTCGAACGGTTCGGAGCCGGCGCAGTCCATCCGGAGTCCGCGAGCCCGTACCCGTGGACGTAGGCCCGACACGCGGAGCCGACGTTGGCACCGAATCGACACGGTGCCGCCCGCGCTCGCTCCTATACTCGCGCGCCTGACCGATCTCGCCTCCCCGCTGCACGACCTCTTCGGCTTCGACGCCTTCCGGCCCGGGCAGGAGGACGTCGTGCGCGCGGCGATCGCCGGGCGCGACACGCTCGCGCTCATGCCGACGGGCTCGGGGAAGTCGCTCACGTACCAGCTCGCCGCGATGCTCCGGCCCGAGCCGACGCTCGTCCTCTCACCGCTCATCGCGCTCATGAAGGACCAGGTGGACAAGCTCCCCCCGCGGATCGCGGCGACCGCGACGTTCGTCAACTCCTCGCTCTCCGCGGAGGAGACGGCGTCGAGACTGGCGGGTGTGTCGTCCGGCGAGACGCGACTCGTGTACGCGGCGCCGGAACGCCTGAGGCAGGCGCGCTTCGTGGAGCTGCTCGCGGACGTCGGCATCGGGCTCGTCGTCGTCGACGAGGTGCACTGCGTGAGCATGTGGGGGCACGACTTCCGCCCGGACTACCTGTTCATCCGGCAGGGGCTCGAGGCGCTGGGCGACCCGACCCTGCTCGGGATGACCGCCACCGCGACGCCCGAGACGGCGCGGGACATCGGACAGGCACTGGGACGCTCGCTCGAGGTCGTCCACACGAGCGTGGTGCGCCCGAACCTGCGCTACGACGTGGAGGAGGTCGCGAACGCGGAGGACCGGCTCGCGATCCTCGTCGAGCGCCTCCACGCGCTGCGCGGAGGCTCCGCCATCGTCTACGCGCGCTCGCGCAGGTCGACGGAGGAGCTCGCGCGCGTCCTCCGCGGCCACGGGCTCCGGGCCGAGCACTACCACGCAGGTCTCGACTCCGACGAGCGCACCCGGGTGCAGGACGACTTCGTCGCCGACAGGACGCAGGTGGTCGTCGCCACGACTGCGTTCGGCATGGGCATCGACAAGCCGGACGTCCGCCTGGTCTGCCTCGTCAACTACCCGGACTCGCTCGAGGGCTACGTCCAGATGGTGGGCCGCGCCGGCAGGGACGGCGAGTCGAGCCAGACGCTCCTGCTCGCGAGCTCCGGCGATGCGACCGCGCTGCGCCGCTTCGCGGTGTCGGACGTGCCGACGGCGCCCGAGCTCCGCGCCGTCTACCGCGCCCTGCGAGCTGCTGGCGGGCTCGTCGACCCCGACGAGCTCGCGGCGCTCGTCCCCGATCGCGACGCCCGCGTCTTGGTCGGCATGCTCGAGCAGGCCGGCCTCCTCCGCCGGGGGCTCGACGAGGGGAGACTCATGCGAATCGACCTCACCGCGGCTCCGGACGACGCGCGCGAGCGGGTGGAACAGCTTCTCGCCCGCGCGCGCCTCGTTGCGGAGGCGCGCGCAGACCGCCTGATC
>CAZODN010000092.1:0-11230 GCA_964578545.1 uncultured Gaiellales bacterium | reverse complement strand
GCCGCCAGGGGGAGCGGGGCCGCGTTCTCGAGGATCCGCACGCCGTCGGGCACGGGCCCGACCGAGCCGGGCGCGTTCGCGACGACGAGCACCTCGTCGACCTGCGAGACGAGCGCAGGGAGCGAGCGCGCGAGCTCGCGGGCGTGCCCGTGCGAGACGACGACCGCGGAGACCTTCACGCCCCGAGTATCTCCTCGTAGACGGCGAGCGTTCGCTCCGCCGCTGCGCGCCAGCTGAAGCGACGAGCCCGCTCGAGGCCGGCCGCGACGAGGGAGTCGCGCTCGCGGAGCGCCCTGTGGATACCCTCGGCGAGCTCCTCCTCCCCGACGAGGACCGCGGCATCGCCCGCGACCTCGCCGACCGCAGGGTCGGGCAGCGCGACCACCGGCACGCCGGACGCCATCGCCTCGACGACCGGCAGCCCGAAGCCCTCGTAGCGCGATGCGTGCACGAGGCAGGCGGCGCCGCGGTAGAGCTCGGCCAGCCGCTCCGTCGTCACGTACCCCTCGAGCCTCGCGCCCCGGGCACGGAGCTCCGCAGCGAGCGCCTCGTCCTTCGTCGGGCCTGCGATCACCAGCGGGAGGCCCGCTTCGGTCGCAGCCGCGAGCGCGGCGAGCTGGTTCTTGCGGGGCTGGATCGCCCCGACCGCGAGCACGTAGCGCCCTCGTGACACTGTGCCTCTTGGCAACGCGTCCTCGCTCGCAGGGTGGAACGCGGGATCGACGCCGTTCGGCGTCACGACGACGTGCTCCGGCGGGACGCCGTACAGCTCGACGAGGTCGCGCTTCGTGCGCTCGGAGACGGTGAGCACGCGCGCCGCGCGGCGGACCGCGCGGGGCACGACGAGCCGGAACACCGCCCGGTCCTTGCGCGACATGAGGCCGGGCTCGCGCTCGAACGACGTGTCGTGCACGGTCACCACGCACGGGCACGGGCTCCGGAGCGGAAGCGCGTACTGCGTGTGGCAGAGATCGGCGCCGAGACGACGGAGTGTTCGTGGGAGAGACCACGCCATCCGGAGCTCCTGCGACCGCGTGGGCATCTCGTACGCCTCGACGCCGTCCGGCACGAGGTCGGGCCGCCGGGTCACCGCGACGAGCCCGAGACCGGCCGGAGCGGCGATCGAGCCCAGCTCGCGGAGGAGGTTCCGGACGTACGTCTCGTCCCCCGTCCGCTGCCTCCCGAGGACGTCGGCGTCGACGACGACCGTCCTCACGCGAGCTCCTCCCACAGCCGCACCACCTGGTCGGCGGCACGCTCCCACGTGAGCTCGCGCGCGCGGGCGAGACCCAGGGGCACGAGCTCGGCACGCCTCGACTCCGCCTCGACGATCCCCCGTGCGATCGCGTCCACGTCGAGGGGGTCGACGAGGACGGCGGCGCCTGCGGCCACCTCCTCCATCGCCGTCTCGCGCGAGGTGACGACCGGGACGCCGCAGGCCATCGCCTCGAGGACCGGCAGGCCGAAGCCCTCGTACAGGGACGGGTAGAGGACGCAGCGGGCGCCGCGGTAGAGGGCCGCGAGCTCCGCGTCGGGCACCTCGCCGACCCAGCCGGCCACCTCCACCCCGCCCCACCCCCGGGCGCCGACGACGCGGAGCTCGACGCCGGCGGCGCGCGCCGCCTCGACCACGCGGGCGAGGTTCTTGCGCGGCTCGAGCGTCGCCACGGCGAGCACGTAGTCGCCGTCGGCCCGCGGCCCGTCAGGCGTGAACGCCGGGTCGACGCCGTTCGGTACCACGCGAACCCGCTCCGCTGGCACCCCGGCGCGCGAGACGACCTCGCGCTTCGTCAGCTCGGACACGGCGACGACCACGTCGGCCGCGCGAAGCACCCGGACGAGGCCTGCCTTCCCGTACGTCCGGTGCCAGCGCGGGAACGCCTCCGGGAAGCGGAGGATGGCGAGGTCGTGAACCGTGAGGACGGTCGGGACGGAGCTGTGCACGGGCCCCCGGAAGGTCGTGCAGTGGAGGACGTCGAGGCCTCGAGCGCGCCTGCCGATCCCCAGCGGGTACCAGAGCGCGTCACGCGCGACGCTCGAGGCCCGGCTCGTCCCCCCGAACGACAGGAGCCGCAGCTCGAGCCCGGGCCGGTCCCGGAGCGCCTGGAGCAGGCCGCGAACGTGCCGGGCCGTGCCCGCTCGCGTCTGGATCAGCGGCGAGGCGTCGACCGCGACCCTCACGAGCACTCTCCTTCGAGGAGGCCTGCCACGTGGACGAGGGCGGCACGGGGCTCCGGGTAGGCGAGGAGCTCCTCGGCCTCCTCTGCGCCGCACCAGCGGTGCTCGACGTGCTCGTCGTTCAGGGTCGGCTCGAAGCCGGCCGGCGCCTCCGCGAGGAAGGCGTGCAGGACGACGCGCGTCCCGTCGGGCCGGACGTAGCCGAGCTCGAGCGGGAGCGGCTCGAAGCGACGAGGGCGTTGCAGCGCGGACTCCTCGGCGAGCTCGCGGAGTGCGGCCGCCCGCGGCTCCTCGCCCTCCTCGACGCCACCGGCGACGAGGTTCCAGTACCCGTGGCGCTCGGGCGACCGGAGCGCGACGAGGAACTCCGGCCCGGGCCGGTAGACGACGACCATGACCTCCTCGGGCCGCCTCATCCGCGGGCCTCCGCGTACCCGCGCAGGAAGGTCTCGCCGACCGCCCGCCAGGAGAAGCGCGCCGCGTGCTCGAGCCCTGCCGCGACGAGCCGCTCGCGCTCGCCCAGCGCCCGCTCGATGGCGACCGCGAACGCGGCGGCATCGTCGGGGTCGGCGCGGAGGGCCGCGTCCCCGCTGGCCTCGTCGAGGGACTCGTGCGAGGAGACGACGACGGGAGCGCCACAGGCCATCGCCTCGATCACCGGAATCCCGAACCCCTCGAAGCGCGACGGGTACGCGACGACCGCGGCGCCGCGATACAGGCGCGCGAGCTCCTCGTCGGGCACGAACCCGAGCCGCCGGATCCCCGGGCCGTCGAGGAGCGGCTGCTCGCCCCATCCCTCGGCCCCGACGACGGCCAGCAGGAGGTCGCCCCCGAGGAGCTGGTGCGCCTCGACGAGGACCTGCAGGTTCTTGCGCGGCTCGAGCGTCGCGACGGTGAGGACGTACGGCTCGCCGAGATCGGCGGCCGGGCCATCCGGACGGAAGACGGCCTTGGGTGCCGGGTGGGCGACGCGGATCCGGTCCGCCGGGACGCCGAGCGTCGCGGTCACGTCGCGGCCGGTGAACGCGGAGTTGACGAAGACGACGTCGCACGTCTCCGCCGCGTTCCGGTACTTGCGGCCGTGCATCGACCGCGTCCTCGGCGTCGTCCACTCGGAGTGGTGGAGCGGAACGAGGTCGTGGATCGTGGTCGCGCGGACGCCGCCGCGCTGCGGCGGGAACATCCAGTCGCTGAAGTGGAGGACGTCGAAGTCGCCGAGGAGCCGTTCGGCCGCCGGGTGTCCCGCCCCGCTCCACGCCGTGCGCAGCGCGTGCGAGAAGGGCACGGGCCAGAGGCGGGTCTCGACGTCGATTCCCTCGAGCGCGGCGCGGATCCGCCCGGAGCCGCGGACGCTCGTCGGCGCGAACGCCACGATCTCGTGCTCTCGCCCCGCAGCCTCGGCGAGCCCGCCGAGCGAGCCCTGGATGTAGGTCCCGATCCCGAGCAGCGGGTGCGAGAGCGGCGACACGTCGAAGGCGATCCTCATCGCGCCGGCTCGTAGACGAAGCGGTTGAAGTGCGCCCCGAGCACGCGTGGATCCGGATTCGCCCCCCCGGTGACCTCCGCCGGGACCGCGGTCGGCTCGACCGCGTAGACGACGCGGCACTCCGCCGTCCCGGGCGCAGGCGACACGGGGACGCTCAGCACGGCGCGCCCTTCGGGTCGCAGCCGCACCTTCCCGACGACGCGCCCGTTCGACCGTGCGACGACGAGCTGCGGCTCGAGGAAGAGACTGGGGTCGCTCGAGAGGGAGACGGAGAGGCGCCCGCCGACGCAGCGGCGCCGCGTGTACGTGACCCTCGGGCCGGACCACGTGTCGTTCGGGTAGAGCCCGTCGATGCGGACGGCCGAGACGAGAGGCGCGTTCACCCGCCACAGGGTGACTCCCCACCCCTTGTCCTGGGCGATGCGCTCGCCGTCCGGCTCGAACGAGGAGTCGGCGAGGAGGTACTCGTCGCGCACGGCCTCCCCGCCCGGGAGCGTCACGCGGCCGGTGCGCGGGTCGATCCGGACGCGGGTCTCGGGCAGCCCGCCCGGGGTGGGGTCCGTCACGTAGTAGACAGGCCCGACGGCACGGTTGAAGAACTCGTTCTGGTTGACGGTGAGCCGGTCGGTCCGGCCCGTCCAGAGGAACGCAGCGGAGGCGCTGTCGGGGAGCGCGGCGTCCACCCAGTCGCGGTCGGCCGTCCGGATCCCCTGGAACAGCGCTCCGCGCGAGAAGCGCTCGAAGCCGTGCGTCCCGAACCAGATGGGGCGGATCGCGACGAGCCAGAGGCCGAGGACGAGCAGGGGGAGCGCGACGGCGAGCCGCCTCGGCACGAGCAGGAACGCCGACGCGAGCACGACGGCGAGGGCGCCGGCTGCGGGGGTGACCCAGTCCTCCCCGATCCGGTCCTGGAGCGACCAGAACGGGAGCAGCATGAGCGTGTCCGTGATCGCGGAGGTCGTCAGGAACCGGTCGAACGGGACGGCGACGACGAGCACCGCGGAGGAGGCGGCCGCCGCGAGCGCGAGCACACGGGGCCGGGGGGAGCCGCGGTCGACCCACGCGACGAGCGCGATGCAGAGAAGCGGCGCCACGTAGAAGAGGTTCCGCTCCTCGATCCGGTCCGAGAACTCCGAGGCGAACGTCGCCACGACGGGGAGCAGGCTCGCCGTCAGCGCCACCGTCGCCGCGAGGAAGGCCCTGAGCCTGTCGTCGAGCGTCCGGGCACGACCGACGAGGACGATCGTGGCGGCGAGCGGTACGACGAGGACGTACAGGGAGAGCTCGGCGAGGTGCCACCACAGGTAGCGCAGCGCCTCGGCGACGTCGTACTCGCGGTCGCCGACGGGCGAGTACGCGCCGAGCAGGTCCTTCGGGGTGCGACCGGCCACGAGAAGGGCGAGGAGGGCGGCGAGAGCGAGCCCCGCGACGATCCCGTACAGCCACCGGAAGCGGGAGACCGTCGAGCCGGGCGAGCGCCGCTCGAAGAGCGCGAGCACGAGCGGCGCGAGGAGCGCCGCGGGAAGGAGCGCGATCCCCTGGACACGCGTCGAGTACGCGAGCCCGAGCAGGACGAGGAGAGCCACGACCCCGACCGGGGTCGGCCGCTCCAGCACGAGGACGAGGGCGAGGGCGAAGACGAGGAAGAGCGGGTAGAAGACGTTCTCCGTCATGACCGTCCCCGTGTACGCCAGCGAAGGCACCGCGACGGCGAGGAGCGCGGCGAGGAGGGAGAGGCCCTGGCTCGCGACGCGACGCGCGAGCAGGTACGCGGGGATCGCGGCGAGGGACATGACCACCGCGTTCACCACCTTCACTCCCGCGTACGCCTGGGGAAGGCTCTCGAAGAGCGCGTACACGGGGCTGATAACGAGCGGGTAGACCGGGCTGTAGCCAGGGTCCGGCTGGTCGCGCAGGAGGGGCTCGCCGGCGTCCGCGATGCCCCGCGCGACCTCCGACCAGATGACCTCGTCGACCATGATGAACGGCGCGACGAGCTGCCTCCCGAGGAGCGCGCGGAAGAGCGAGGAACCGACGACGATCGCGGCGAGCCAGGCCCACGCCGGAATCGCGCGGAGCGCTCTACCCAAGCTCGACCTCGGCGAGGCGGCGCGCGATCTCCGTCGCCTCGGCCGATCCCGGCTCGACCCCGACCTCGGCGGCGGCCTCGCTCACCTGGCGCAGGACGGCGTCCTCGACCGAGCCGCCCCCGGCGGCCAGCTCGAGCGCGGCGGCGTAGAGGTCGGCGACGCGGTCGACGTCGTGCTCGCGCCGGGCGAGCTCGAGCGCCGCGGCGCCGAGAGCGGCGCGAACGTCGTCCCGCGTCACGAGGAGCTCGAGGGCGGCCGTCAGCGTCTCCACCTCGTCGTCGCCGACGGGGATCTTCACGGCGACGTCCGAGGGAAGCTCCGAGAACCAGCCCACGTCGCTGACGACCGACGGCTTCGCGAGCGAGAGCGCCCGGATCACGCTACCCGAGGTCTCCCCCATCGTCGGGTGCCGGAGGTTCACGAGCACGTCCGACCCCGCCATCAGCGCCCAGAGCCGCCGTTCGTCGATCCAGCCCTCGCGGACGAGGCCCTCGCCCGCGAGGCCCAGCCGCTGGAGCCTGCGGTCGAGATCGAACCCGGGCGCCGTGGGACCGACGAGGAGGAGCGTCACGCCGGGATGCGCCTCGCGCACCTTCGCGACCGCGCGGAGGAGCTCGGGGACACGCTTGCTCGCGTTCACGACGCCGAAGCACCCGATCACGACATCGCCCGCGACGCGCTCGGGCGCGATCTCGGGAACGGGCCAGGCCGGGTGGGGAACGACGAGCACGGGCCCCGGGTATCCCGTGCCGCGGACGAGGTCTCGCACGTAGCGGGAGTGCACGATCACGCCCGTCGCGTGCTCGAGCACGAACGACGCGAGCGGGAAGTCCTCGGGCCGTGACTCCCAGAGCGGCGGGATGCGCTTGTCGAGCACGCCGTGCGCGAGGAGCCGGCCGACGACCCCGTGCTCGCGCTCCATCAGGTCGAGGTAGCCGTGCCCGTCGCGACGACCGATCGTCATGCCCGCGACGAGGTGGTGGAGGACGAAGTCGTGGAGGACGACGACCCCCGGCCGCCTCCGGAGGGCATCCACGATCCACCCGTGCGCGTCCGGGTTGTTGCCGACGTGGTACAGGGCGACGTCGGTGCCGCGCGGCGACCTCGTGCGCCCGCGCCGGACGACCGTCACGTCGAGGCGACGCTCGAGCGCCGGGAGGAGCAGCGCGGAGTAGTCGGCGATCCCCGTCTGCTCGGGCGGCATCGGGCTGAAGTACGCAACTCTCATGCCAACAGCCTCTCGATCGCGCGATCCCACGTGACGTGGCGCGCGACCTCCTTCCCTGCCCGCCCGTACGAGGCGGCCTCGTCACGGTGCTCCCGGAGCCACGCCGCCGCGCGGGCGACCTCCGCCGCCTCGGGCGGGACGACGCGCCCGGTTGCTCCGTCGGCGACGACCTCGAGCGGCCCGCCCGCGTCGGTCGTCGTGAGGACGGGCCGCTCCGAGAGGAACGCCTCGAGCGGCACCATCCCGTAGTCCTCGTCCACGGGGGCGTAGAAGACGGCCAGGCAGCGGGAGTAGAGGTCGGCGAGCTCGGCCTCGGACACGCGGCCGACGAAGCGCGCCCGCCCGTTCACGCCCGTGTCGCGCGCGAGCCGCTCGAGCCGCTCGCGGTCCGGACCGTCGCCGGCGACGACCACCTGGAGGCCGGGGTCGAGCGCAGCGGCTTCGAGGAGGAGGTCGATCCGCTTCGCCCGGTCGAGGCGGTTCACGGAGAGGACGAAGTCCCCGTACTCGCCCGAGCGGAAGTCGAGCGCCTGTGGAGGGTGCGGCAGCACCTCGGCGCGGAGGCCCGTCGACTCCTCGAGCCGGCGGGCGACGTTGCCGGAGATCGCGAAGAGCCTCGTCGCCTCGCCGAGCGCGACGCGGTCGAGCGCCTGCACCTTCCTCCGCGTGGCCCGGTCCTCGGGGGACTCCCCGAACTGGCCGAGATCGGTGCGGTCGAGGTCGTACGCCTGCCGGAACTGGTGGATCAGCCACACCCGCTTCTCCGGGTGGCGCACGAGGTACGAGGGGAACTTCGTCCCGACGACCAGGTCGATCGGCTTGCCGTCGGCCTCGGTCAGGTCGAGCAGCCGCCACAGGAAGGCCTGCGTGAGCACCTGCGCCCGGGGATACCACTTGAAGGGCACCGACACGAGGTCTGCCTCGTGCCCGCGCGCGCGGAGCTCCTCGACGAGCCGGTCCGTGAAGATCTCGGCCCCGCCGCGAGCGAACGGCACCTGGGGACGGCACACGGCAATGTTCATGGCCGCTCGGCGCGGAGCGCCTCGAGCTCGGCCTCGAGCCGGGTCACCTGCTCCTGGAGGTCGTCGATCAGCCGCAGCGCCGCCGCGTTGAACGAGCGCTGGTCGTACGCGAGGGGCTCGACGTACCAGCGCATCAGCTTCCGGAGCACGGCTTTGACGGGCGTGCCGAGGCCGCCACGAATCCCGGGCCGAAGCCGGAGCGAGCGATCCGCGGACACCGGCCAGAGGCGCTCGGCCTCCGCACGGACCGCCTGGCGCTCCTCCTCGCCCGCGGAGCCGGCACCCGGATCCGCGCCCGATCTCCGGACCTCCTCGCGGAGCGCCCGGAAGAGCTCGTCGACGTCTACCGAAGTCCCTGCAGAGCCGCCGTTTTCGGCTTGGTCAGAGGGCATCGCGGCATTCTAGCCGGGCCGTAGGACCGGCCCAGTACGCTGAGACGGTGCGAATCGGCATCTCCCTCCTCACGCTCGCGCCCGGCGACCTCGGCGGCTCCGAGAACTACGCGCGGCAGCTGACGCGAGCGCTGGCCCGCGTCGGCGACCTCGAGTACGCGGTGCTCGTCCCGCGGAACGCGAAGGACGCGGCCGAGGGATTACCGGTTCTCGAGGTCGACGAGCCACCCGTCGGCAAGCGCGGGCCCTCGCGCATCCCCCTCATGGCGCTGTCCGCGAGACGGGCGCGGGACGTCGGGGAACGGGTGGCCGCGCTCGACGCGATCCACTACCCGCTGACCGTCCCGATCCCCGCGGCCGAGGCGCCGTCCGTCGTCACGCTCCACGACATCCAGCACCGCGACCTACCGGACTTCTTCGGGCCGGCGCGTCGCTCGTTCCGGCGCATCGCGTACGACCGTGCGGCGCGCTCGGCGGCCGCCGTCGTGGTGACGAGCGAGTTCGTCCGCGGTCGGGCGATCGACGTGCTCGAGCTCGATCCGACGCGCGTGAAGGTGATCCCGCTCGCGATCGACCACGACGTCTTCGCCCCGGGAGCGGAGGAGCCGGAGCCGTTCGTGCTCTACCCAGCGCGACCGTGGCCCCACAAGAACCACCCGCGGCTGTTCGAGGCGTTCGCGAGACTACGCGCGACGCGGCCACGGCTCCGCCTCGTCCTCACCGGCGGCGGCCACGAGCGCCTCGGGACGCTCCCGGACGGCGTCGAGTCGCTCGGAGCGGTCTCGACGAGCGCCCTCGCGTCGCTCTACCGGCGCGCCGCCTGCCTCGTCTTCCCGAGCCTCTACGAAGGGTTCGGGATGCCCCCGCTCGAGGCGATGGCGTGTGGCTGCCCGGTGGCCGCCTCCGACGCCGGCGCGATCCCGGAGGTCTGTGGTGACGCCGCCGTCTACTTCGACCCCGCGGACGTCGACGCGATGGCGAGCGCCATGGTCGAGGCCGACACGCGGAGGGACGCGCTCCGGGCGAAGGGGTTCGCGCGCGCCGCGCAGTTCACCTGGGAGACGACGGCCCGGCGTCACGAGGACGTCTACCGCACTGTCGCTACCGAAGCGCCCGCAGGTACGCCCACGACCTCGTGAGCTCCGCGGGGCGCGCGATCGCGATGAGCGCCGCGTAGACGGCGACGCCTGCGAGCGCGGCCGCGACCGCCCCGAGGAGCAGGCCGGGCGGCACGAACGCAGCCGCGGTGAAGGCCGCGACGACGAGGGCGGCCCTGGCGACGCCACGAGCCCCGGCCCCGAGCGCGCCCAGCTCGCGGAGCAACGCGGCGAGCACGAGCGCCGTCGTGAGAGCGAGGGCGAGAGCGAGGCCGTCGAGCTCGAAGAGCTCCGACGCAGCCCAGGCCAGGAGCACCTGGAGAGCGAGCGCGCCGGCCCCGATCCAGGGGAGCGCACGCATCCGCTCGGCGACGAACGCGAGCGGGAAGGCGACGTTGACGCCCACCGACGCGACCGTCCAGGGGGAGAGCCAGACGACGAGCCGCGCGACCTCGGTGCCGATGTCCCCGCCGTACGCGTCCCCGAGCACCGCCTCGACGATCCCGCCCCCGGCGAGGGCGAAGACCCCGACCGCCGGGCCGATGAGCGTGAGGGCGACCCAGGTCGAGGACACGACGTGGCGGGCCGCGCCGTCGGGCCCGAGACCCGCCCGGGTGAGCGGGACCGACGAGACGAGCCCGATCGAGAACGCCGTCACCGACACGAGGCTCGCAGCGAGGAGGTAGGCGTAGCCGAAGCTGGTCACCGCGCCCGAGCCCTGTCGGCCGGCGAAGGGGAGGCAGGCCACGTACAGCAGCTGGAGCGCGAGCGGGAGCGCGGCGGCCGAGGCGAAGAGGCCGAGCCGCGCGTGGAGCGGCTGGCCGGCGGGGCGCACCGCGCCCGCGGGCATCTGCGCTCCCCACGCCTTCCAGGCGAGGACCGACGCGGGCACGAGGAGGGCGACGACGCCGTTCAGCAGCATCCCTCGGGACACGGCGACGAGGCCGTCCGGGTCGACCCGGACGAGGATGAGGGCGAGCCCCGCCGCGCTCCCCGAGGCGTACCCGAGCGCGGCGGCCCCGTACTCGTCGAGCGCGGCGAGGCCGCTCGCCGCCAGCCCGGCGAAGAGGTGCGCGACGGCGGCGGGAACCATCCACCGGAGCGCCTCGGCGCAAGCGTCCGCCGCGACGTCGGACCCGCCCCCCGTGAGGAGACGGGCGATCGGCTCCGCCGCGAGCTCGAGCGCGAGGAGGAGAGGAACCCCGACCACCGCGATCGCGACGGCGAACCCCGCGACGGAGCCGGCCAGCCTCCGCTCTTCCCGTGCGCGCGCGAGCGCCGGCAGCACGGCGATCCGGATCGACTGGGAGGCGAGGACGATCACGATGAACACGCCGTAGGCGGCGAAGAACCCGTCCGTCTCGTCGGAGCGGCCGAACTCCCGGGCGATGACGATCCCGACGACGGCCGCGAACGCCGTGACGAGGAGCGTCGAGAGCGCCGTGAGCGCCGCGCCCGCGAGGGATCCCAGGCCGGACGCTTCTGTACGCTTGCTCACCGACGCGGAAGCGTACGCACGATGGCGAACGACACTCTCTGGACAGGCAGCTCGCTCGACGACCTCCGCCGCGACTTCTCGGACGTGTACGAGGGCAGGACGGTGCTCGTCACCGGCGCGGACGGGTTCATGGGCTCCCACCTCACCGACGCGCTCGTCGAACTGGGCGCGACGGTGCACGCGTTCGTCCGCGCGAACTCGAGCGGCGCGCTGAACAACATCTCGCACCTGCGCGACCG